>CAZTBI010000001.1:0-485659 GCA_964612055.1 uncultured Bdellovibrionales bacterium | reverse complement strand
CTTGCCCAAGAGTCCATATCGACGGCAAGGTTTGGCACCTCGATGTCGGCTCATCGCATCCTGGGGCTGGAGAAGGTCCCAAGGGTTTGGCTGTTCGCCAATTAAAGCGGTACGCGAGCTGGGTTCAAACCGTCGTGAGACAGGTTGGTTTCCTATCTGCTGTAGGCGTGTGTTGCTTGAGAGAACTCTTTCCTAGTACGAGAGGACCGGAAAGAACGAACCTCTGGTGTATCTGCTGTTCCGCCAGGAGCACTGCAGAGTAGCTACGTTCGGGTAGGATAACCGCTGAAAGCATCTAAGCGGGAAGCCAGGCTCAAGATAAGGTCACAGCACCAGTTTACTGGTGCAGAATTTCCTAGAAGATGACTAGGTTGATAGGCTATAGGTGGAAGTCTCGAGAGGGATTAAGCCAAGTAGTACTAATAAATTTATTCAACTTTCTTTTTTTCTTAGTCCTTCCGAAGCCGCAAGGCAAAGGAGGATAGCACGGTTAACAGTGAAGAGTGTTTGAAGTTATGTACAATCGACAAGACAACCAGACAAAATAATATTTTGGAGAGGAGTGTTTCCGGTGCTTCTAGCGATAGGGTCACACCTGTTCCCATACCGAACACAGCCGTTAAGCCTATCAGCGCCGATGGTAGCCATCAAGCAAGAGTAGGTCAGTGCCGGAAACATTCCTCTTCAAATACTCACGAAAGCAACCTGAATAAGGCTGTTTTTTGTTTTCCGAAATGGTATAATACAGAATATCTAATGCTTTATTTATGTCGCGAACTTTGCGTCAGGGTGTTGTTGCCTTTATCTTCGTCTCTTTTGTAGCTCTTCTTTTGTGGGGAGTCTACGTTGCTTTTATCAAAGCTCCAGAAACCTGTAGCGATGCCAAGCAAAATCAGAATGAAGAGGGGATAGACTGTGGCGGTATATGTACGGCTGCTTGTATTGAGGAAGTGGTAGGGAAAGATCTTCAAATTCAAGAAGTGACTTTTGTATTGGGCGGAGCGAATACGTATGATATTTTAGGGCGTTTTTTCAATCCGAACAGTGCTGTAGGTGCTTCTGAATTCCAGTATACGTTTGAATTGCACGATGCGAACAATCAGGTTTTGGCAACGCGTTCTGGTAAGAACTATGCTTTGCCGCAAGAGACCAAGGATATTATTGAACTCAACATAGAAACGGGTGGTATGCCCGTGAAGGCGACGCTTACCGTGAATGACGTAGTATGGGAAAAGGCCTCAGGATACAGAGAGAAACCAGCGGTCAATATTTACCAAAAGCGTTATAGTTCAATGACATCTGGTTTTGGCTTCAGTAAAGCTTCCGGACTCCTTTCCAATGAAAGTCCGTATGATTTTCGTTCGATCGATGTCGGAGTCATTCTCCGTGATGCTTCAGGGAGGCTTTTGGCATTGAACAAGACGAGACAGAACAATATCAAAGCTGGTGAATCTCGTGACTTTGATCTCGTGTGGCCACTTCCTTTTCCGGGCGTTGTGGAGCAGGTCGATATGGAGGTGGATGCCGATGTCTATCATTCTGAAAATTTCTCCAAGCAATACTTTCCAGGTGGAAGTGCCAGATGATGTCTCTGCCACGTAGAGTTTGTAAAGATTACTTTCATGATACGGACATTTCTCAAGCTCGACTGGGTTATTATTGCGGTAGCGATACTTCTTATTTCTGTCGGACTCCTTTCGCTGTATAGTCTTTCTTCTTCGGGAGGGGTGAACTATTTTTTGAAGCAACTCATCTTTGCGTTCCTCGGTTTTGGGGCAGTATTCTTCGCTGCATCAACTGATTACCGATTACTTCAAAGATATAGTACGACTTTGTATTTTGGCACAGCTTCGGTTCTTGCCTTGGTACTCCTCTTCGGTACCACGGTCAATGGTACGGCTGGCTGGCTTTCCTTCGGTATTTTTCAGGTACAGCCAGTGGAGGTCGCCAAGGTAACACTCATTATTTTTCTTGCCAGTTTTATTTCGAAAAAAAAGTCGGAACTCGGAGAGTGGGCCCGCGTGATTGCTTCACTTATTTTGACAGCAGTACTCATTTTTCTGGTCTTACGACAACCGGACCTCGGTTCGGCTCTGGTGCTCGCGGCTATTTGGATTGGGATGATTTTGGCGTCGGGGCTGCGCTTCAAGCACCTGGTGGTCCTGGGTTTGTTCGGAGCAACTTTGGTTTTTGCAAGTTGGTTTGCCTTGGCTGACTACCAAAAAGCTCGTATTGACACGTTTCTTCATCCAGAAAATGACCCCCAAGGAACGGGTTACAATGTTTTACAGGCCATGGTGGCAGTGGGTTCAGGAGGGGTATCTGGTAAGGGTCTGGGATACGGATCGCAGTCACAGCTTTCATTTTTACCGGAAAAGCATACCGACTTCATTTTTGCGGTTGTAGCTGAGGAACTGGGCCTAGTAGGAGCGCTCTTTGTCATCGGTCTTTATGGGGTACTATTGTACCGTATCAGGCGTATCGGGAGTTTGGCGACTGATAATTTTGGATACCTACTCTCCTTGGGCATTATGATCATGATTTTCGTTCAGGTTATGGTCAATATTGGTATGAATATCGGTCTTTTACCAGTGACTGGTATTCCGGCACCACTCCTTTCTTACGGGGGAAGCTCATTCCTTTCGGTATGTTTTTCCCTTGGATTACTCCTTAGTATTTATCAGAGGAAAAGGGACGGTGGAGATATGCGTCTTTCATTGGAAAGAAGCTTTCTTGATGACGAGAAATTGGGAGTTTAGGAGCCTGCTCCTTATTGACGAATCCCCCTTTTTTTGCTACACTAAAAAGGCTTAAAAAAGGGATTTCTGCCTATTGGCAGCTGGATTTCTTTTCATCTTTTGACTTCTTTTATGCGCGCACTTTTGATAGCTCAGGGAGTGGTAGCTGTTTTTCTTGTCCTCTCTATTTTGTTCCAAAACCGTGGCTCTGGTCTGGGATCGGCATTCGGCAGTGATTTCGGCGGATACTACACCAAGCGTGGATTGGAAAAATTCTTTATCTACGCAACAGTTCTTCTCGCTCTCGCCTTTTTTGTACTTGGCGTAGTCAATGTTCATTTCTCAGTGGCTGGATGATCTTTTGACGAAGAAGAGGTGGTAATTGATAAATTCAAGTTTTATTCGTAGCTTTTCCCGTATTATTTCTGTTCTTCGGAGGCGACAGTGGCTCATCCTTTTCCGGGCTCTTGGGATGCGTGACCGTATCTTGGTGTTGTTCTTTGCCACGGTTGGTCTAGGCGCACTTCTTTTTTGGTTAGGGGCACTGTATGTTGCCTCGACTCAGGTGGTGCCAGAATACGGTGGTGAATATACCGAAGGGTTGGTTTCGCAGCCTCGTTACATCAATCCCATACTTTCTCAAACCAGTGAGGCTGATGCTGATATCTCTGAACTCGTGTATAGCGGACTTTTCACTTACAATGTGAATGGCGAACTGAAGCCATCGCTTGCAGAAAACTTCACTGTCTCTGAGGATAACAAGACCTATACCGTCACTCTGCGTCAAGGAGTAAAGTGGCACGACGGTGAAGAATTAACGGCTGATGACGTGCTCTTTACGATCAAAGCTATTCAGGATCCAGCATACAAGAGTCCGCTTCGTGCCAATTGGCTTTCGGTAGATGCAGCCACGGTAGATCGCTACACCCTCACGTTTACTTTGAAAAAAGCCTACTTCGGATTTTTGGAAAGTCTGACAGTGGGCATCCTCCCGAAGCATATTTGGGAAAATATCGCTCCAGAAAATTTCTTGCTGGCTGACTACAACTTGGCGCCTATTGGTTCTGGTCCGTATCGTTTCTATGATTCTGGGAAAGATTCAAATGGCAATATGTTGTCCTATGAACTGCGGACGTTCGGAGACTACTTTGATGGCGCTCCGTATATCCAGAAGATCACCTTTCACTTCTACCCTGACGAGCAGTCACTACTCGATGCTTACAGTCGCAAGGAAGTGCTTGGTATCAACTCTGTCATGCCAAGTACTCTTGCCGAGCTAGGAGAGCGCAAGAGCACGCGTGTCTATGAGATCGCCATTCCTCGCATTTTTGCCGTTTTCTTCAATGTGACAAAAAACGCTGCTTTAGCCCATGATGAGATTCGGAGCGCGCTTGCTTTTGCGACCGATCGCGACGCTATCATCAAAGAAGTGCTTCTGGGGAAGGGGCAGTCCGCTGAAACAGCGGTACTTCCATTCATGGAGGGCTATGCTGCTGATGTCGCTTTCCCTCGCTTTGACGAGGGGCGGGCCAATGCGCTTTTGGACGAGAATGGTTGGCAGCGAGGAGAAGACAGTATTCGTTCTAAGCAGGGAACAGTATTTGAATTCGAACTCTTGGTACCAGACTGGCCAGAGCTCGTGAAGACGGCGGAAATGCTTCGTGATCAGTGGGGAAAGGTTGGTGCCCGTGTGACGGTGAGTGTTTTGAGCGCTGCTGATCTTCAGCAAAATGCAGTGCGTCCACGTGAATATCAGGCCCTTCTCTTTGGTGAGGCGGCTATGCTACACTCCGACCCGTACTCTTTCTGGCATTCCAGTCAGAAGCATGATCCGGGACTCAATTTGGCACTTTTCGATAACAAGGATGCTGATGAAGTCTTGCTTTCTTTGCGTGAGGAGTTGAATCAGGAGAAGCGTCAAGAACTCTACAAGAAGTTTCAGGAAATTTTAGCACGAGAGAATCCAGCAGTGTTTTTGTATACCCCAACGTATCTTTCGGTAACCAGTACCACGCTTAAGGGTATCGATGTGAAAAGTGTCAACGCTCCAGCTCATCGATTTAGCGGTATAGAGGATTGGTATATCAAAACAAAGCGGGTAAAAAAATAGATTGAACGTATGAAAAACGAATTGGACAAGTCGGATCTCCGTCAGATGATTATAGAGAGTGGGGCGCAGTTACAGGAGGGTTTCGCTTTGGCTCAGGGTGTGAGTGTCCCGGGGAAATTTCGGTCCATCATGATTTCTGGTATGGGCGGGTCAGCGCTGCCAGGAAATCTCTTCCGTATTTATTTGAATGATTTGTTCCGGATGGAGCGGCCGCATGATCAGCCTCTGGCTATTTATCAGAATCGTTCTTATAGTCTTCCGCCAGAAAGCTTTCACGAATGTTTGAATTTCATCTGTTCTTACTCTGGCAATACGGAAGAAACCATCGCTTCTTTCGAAGAAGCGCTCAAGAGTAATCTTCCCTGTATCGCGCTTTCGGCCGGTGGCAAGATTGAAGAGATGGCCAAAGCTCATGGCGTTCCGCACGTGAAACTACCTATTCCCTATGAGAATTTTCAGCCACGTGTCGGAACCGGTTATTTCTTTGGTGTCATGTTCCAAATCCTAGTCAATCAAGGCCTGGTACCTGATACGACAGCGACATTGCTCGAAGAGGCGAAGGCTCTTAGGGAGCGTATGGCTGCTCTCGAGGAACAGGGGAAGGAACTTGCCAAGAAATTGGTGGGAAAAACACCGGTTATTTACACTACAGCCAAATACAAGTCGGTGGCCATGGTGTGGAAAATCAAATTCAATGAGAATGCCAAGACGCCGGCTTTTTGGAATTTTTTTCCAGAACTCAATCACAATGAGATGGTCGGTTGGACGCTACCGCAAGGCAAGTTTTTTGTCCTTATGCTGAAGGATGCCGGGACTCATCCGCAGAACCTGAAACGGATTGATATTACGGCTGAATTATTGCGCAAACAAGGGGTAGAAGTTGAGGTACTTGACATGGAAGGTGGAAGCGTGTATAGTAGAGTATTCACGAATATCGCTTTAGGCGATTTCACTTCTTACTACCTGGCTCTCGAATATGGCCAGGATCCGACTCCGGTCGCGATGGTAGAAGACTTGAAGAAGATGCTCTAGTCACTTCTTTAGGTGAGGGTTCTTTCGTGTTTTAAATTTTCGGGCCGAGGTGGCGGAATTGGTAGACGCACTAGCTTCAGGTGCTAGCGCTCGCAAGGGCATGGGGGTTCGAGTCCCCCCTTCGGCACAACGTAAACGCTTTCTCTTGTGTAAAGAGAGGATTCTTTCGTGTAAATCATTTTTAGGTATGGATATATCTTGAGCCCTTGAGTTCTTTCTGAATTCGGGCGTGGGAAGCAATCCAAAACGCAGTATGCAGCAGCATAATTCATTTCAAGGCAAAGATCGGTCGACTCGACCGGTTGATGGCCTTGGCCGTGCAGCATCCGCTGATCATGGCAAAAATAATCAAAAAAGCACTCTTCCGCAAAACGCTGGTATTGGAGCTTTTGAAGGTATCGTAGCGAGACAGCAGGCCCCGAAAGGGAGAGAGCTTCGGAGTGCTCATTCTGTACAAAGCGCCCCAGCCAAGGCTCAAGGAGAGCGACCTGCCCCACGTCCACTCGTGAAGAAGACTGAGTCAGGGACGAAACCTCAGGGACAGCAAAAGGCTGCGCCAGGGAAGAATTCTCGGCCATCACGAAGTGGTGGTGCCGGTGGCAACCGTCGGGGTAATCGTCGTTTCCAACAGACGATGCCAAACCGTTTGGAGCCGAAAAAAATGGGTGCCGCAGTGCCAACTATTCCAGAAAAAACTTTGCGTATTATTCCGCTTGGCGGACAGGAAGAAGTCGGTCGCAATATGACCGTTTTCGAATATGGTAATGATATCGTCATCATCGACATGGGCGTCCAATTTCCAGAGGAAGACATGCCGGGTATCGACTATATCGTACCAAACGTCAGTTATCTGAAGGGGAAGGAAAAAAACATCCGTGGAGTCCTCTTTACTCATGGTCACCTCGATCATATCGGGGCGGCTCCGATTTTACTCAAGCAGTTGAATTATCCGACCATTGTCGGTCGTGATTTCACCTTGGCCCTTATCAAACACAAGGTAGAAGATCAAGAAAAGGGCGCAGCCTCCCGTCTCAAGATGGTGCGCGTGAAGTCCTTGGATGATCGGATCAAGCTCGGTGTTTTCGAAGTCCGTTTCTTTGAAGTCGAGCACTCGATCATGGATGCTATGGGTATCGCTTTGGTGACCCCGAATGGCTCTATCATTCACTTGGGTGACTGGATGATCAGTAACGAACCAGTAGATCCAACCGATGTTTCTTACAATCACTTGGAATCTTTGCCGAAGCCGACCTTCCTTATGTTGGAAAGTCTCGGAGCGACCAAGAAGGGTCTCCCGCCGTCAGAAACCGAAGTCCACACTAATCTCCAGAACCTCATCCGGACCGCGCCTGGCCGTATTATCATCGGAACCTTTGCGTCGCAAGTACGTCGTATTGCTTACCTGATTGAATACGCCGAGAAGCAAGGCAAGCGTGTCGCGCTTGAGGGTTACAGTATGAAGATGAACATCGAAGTGGCCAAGGAGCTTGGCTATATTAAGGTGAAGAAAGAAACGCTTATCACCGTAAACGATATCCACAAATATCCGGATAATCAGATTGTTGTTATCTGTACTGGTGCTCAGGGCGAGCAGAATGCAGCTCTTTCACGTATCGTGACCGACAATCACCGTTTCATCAAATTACAAAAGAATGACACCATCGTTTTCTCGAGTTCGGTGATCCCAGGAAATGAACGGAGTATCCAGCGCCTCAAGGACAACCTGTATCGCAAGTGTGATAACGTGATCCACAGTGATATCATGGAGATCCATGTCGGTGGCCATGGGACGATTTGGGAGATTGAGGAAATCATCCGTCAGGTGAAAGCGACGTATATCCTCCCAGTCTACGCCAACCACTACTTCATCAAAGAAGCAGCCAAGATCGCTTACCGTCTGGGTTATCCGGACAAGAACGTCTTTGTCATGGACAACGGGCATGTACTGGAAGTCCCAGAGCAAAGTAATGGCTTCCCGCACCTTATCGCCGAAAAAGCTGACTCGAGCTACGTCTTCATCGACGGTCTCGGGATTGGTGACATCGGACACGTGGTGCTCCGTGATCGTCAGATGCTCGCGACCGAGGGCATGGTGGTTATCACCGTCATTATCGATGCCAAGACCAAGAATGTTATCGGTAACATCCAGGTGACTTCGCGTGGCTTCATCCATGTCAAAGAGAATTTTGACCTGGTGAACGAAGTGAAGCGCAAAGTCCAGAAAGTGGTGAAAGACACGACTTCCAAGGAAACCTCCATTGATTGGGACATGGTCCGAAACGAAATCCGTGAAGTGACGGGGCAGTTCCTCTTCACCAAGACGGAGCGTCGACCAATGATTCTACCAGTAGTCATCGAGGTCTAACCTTCGGTGGAATAGAGAAAAAAACAGTCCGTAAGGGCTGTTTTTTTTGTGCTACAATAGGGGTACTTCTAGTATTTCTATGACTGAAAGAGAAAAATTAAAGATAGCAGTGCTGTGTGGCGGCTTCTCTGGCGAGCGGCAGATTTCACTTGCTTCCGGAGAGAATGTCATGAAGTATCTCGATGACGGGAAGTACGAGACGAGCCTCATTGATGTGGTGAGCGAGAGTGAATGGCGCTTACACGCTTCTGATGGCACGAAACGGGTACTCGATCTCAAAAAGGATGAGGATTTAGCTTTTCTGAAAACTTTTAAGCTTTTCTTTAACGCTTTGCACGGTCAGTATGGCGAGGATGGGCAGCTCCAGGAGTTTCTCGATCAGTTGGATCTTCCATACACCGGCTCCGGAGCGGCTGCTAGCCAGTTGGCGATTGATAAGGTGAAAACAATGGAACATGTCACCAAGGCCAAGGTCGTCGTTCCGAAATTTTTCTGTGTCTATGACGATGAAGAAGTGGCTGTTACTGAGAGGATTGCCTCTGAATTTGGATACCCAGTCATTATTAAGCCCAATGACAGCGGCTCGACACTCGGTCTGACATTGATTCAAAATCCAGGAGAAATTGGAGAGGCCTTGGAAAAGGCGCGTCAGATCTCAAAGGAAGTTATTGTTCAGCGCTACATTTTTGGCCGTGAATTTACCTGTGGTATTTTGGGCAACACGGCAGATCGCGATTTGATACTCTTACCTCCAGTGGAGATCATCATCAAGAATAAGGTTTTTGATTTTAATGATAAGTACTTCTCCAAGGAGACTCAGGAACTGTGTCCCGCGCCAGTTGATAAATTTACGACACAGAGGATACAAGAGGAAGCGCTTTTGGCGCATCGGACGCTTGGTTGTGACGGTCTGTCACGTTCTGACTTTCGTATGGACGGGACGGGGCAGCTCTATTTTCTTGAGACCAATACCTCACCAGGCCTGACAGAGGGGAGTCTTTGCCCGAAAGAAGCGCAGGCTGCAGGTATCAGTATGCCGCTTCTTCTTGATCGGATTATTGACCTTGCTCTTACGAAAGCTGCTTCCCGGGTGTGATACAATGGCTATACTAACCGAAACGATATTTTGACTATGGGAAAGAGGCTTTTTTCAGGAATTCAGCCATCAGGCAATCTCCATTTAGGGAATTACTTAGGCGCCATCAAACAGTGGGTCGAGCTTCAGGAGGACAATGAAGCTATTTTCTGTATTGTTGATCTCCATGCCATCACGGTGCCCCAGGATCCCGTGGAGCTTCGTAAAAAGACGTTAGAAATTGCCAAGATCTATTTGGCTTCCGGTATCGATCCGAAGAAATCAACCCTCTTCATCCAGTCGCATATTTCTGGTCATACACAGCTGGCCTGGATTTTGAACACTATCGCCCGCATGGCGGAGCTTGAGCGTATGACGCAGTTCAAGGACAAGGCCCAGAAGGGCGGAGCCAGTGAGTCGGGCGTTGGACTCTTTACTTACCCGGTACTCATGGCGGCGGATATTTTGCTCTATGATACAAATGTCGTACCAGTGGGAAAGGACCAGATGCAGCATATCGAACTGGCACGTGATTTGGCAGAGCGTTTTAATAAGCGCTTTGGAGAAACATTTGTGATTCCAGAAGGGAAACTTTCAAAGGAAGGACAGCTTATTATGGGGCTTGATGATCCCTCAAAGAAAATGTCGAAGTCGGCTACCAGTGAATATAATTATATTGCTCTGACCGATAATGCTGATACCGTGCGGCGTAAGATTAAAAAGGCAGTTACTGATAGTGGATCGGAAATTGTTTATAGCGATGACCCGTCTAGCGCCGAGGCAGGGAAACCAGCTCTCAGGAACCTGATCAATATCTATTCTCTACTTTCAGGGAAAACTCCGAAAGAAATTGAGGCGATGTATGTCGGGAAAGGGTACGGTGATTTCAAGACCGATCTGGCGGAAGTAGTCGTAAATTTCTTGACGCCGTTTCAAGAACGACTGGCCGCCATCTCTGATGACGAAGTGTTGGAAATTCTGAAAACGGGAGCTGAAAAAGTGAAGCCAATGGCTCGTGAGAAAATGCGCCAAGTATTTGATAAAGTTGGCCTGATCTCGTACTAGGAATTATAGAAAAAAATCCCGCTCCCAGTTTCTGGGGCGGGTTTTGGCTATTTGCGAAGCGCTGCGATCCATGAACCTCGTGGTCGTTTGAGTCGGGGCGGTGGCTTGGGGCTACGTTCTTCACCGGCGAGATCAGTGTGAATCAACGTCGGAAGACAGGATTTTCCGACACAACAGAGGAGTTCATCCGGTTGCTCTGCGAAGAAATGAGCTCGTGTTTCTGGAATGTCACAGGCACAGATCTCTGCTGGATAGTCTGGGCCCATGAGCGGACAGATGACGACACCCCTCTCCCTAAGTTTGTCGATTTCGGTGAGCCAGAGAGTGAGATGAGTAGGATTCTTTGTCATAGCTTCTCCTCTAATTTGGAAAGGAACAGTTTTGAATCAGAAAAAAACCGCCTCAGTGGCGGTCTTACGACGCTTTACGAAAGGCGGTTTCTTTGGGGATGAGATGGTTCATTAGTGACTATTTTACTCTTTCTCGAAAAACTATGCAAGTTTTTTTGTTCCTTCCACTCCCAAGCAACTCTCTTGTGCCACGAAAACCCCAGCGGGTTTTCGCTACTCTTCGCCGAAACTTTCCGTAAGAACGGAAAGACCATGCTTTCGGCTCCAGGCGTGCCCAAGAGAATTCTTGGGAGTGGAAAACGATGTATTGAGAGAGTTTCCAAAAATACTTTCATTTTCTTTCTCCCGTTTCCGACGGTCACATCCGTGATGAGCGCGCCGGTAACAGTCGAGCGTAGGCAGGATGGTCTCGACTCGACAGCTCCCTGTTCGACGAAGTGAGTCAGGGATGTTCGGCGGAAACAATGGGGGAAGAAAAGGGAGGGTATTTTTGGGAAACTCATCGCCCGAGAAAGGGAGCGGGCGCTTTGTTTCTTTATCCTCGGATGAGTGCCAAAAGTTCGGTTTTCTTTTCTTCCATCAGTTCCGGCGTGTTGGCCTCGAGATTGAGACGGAGCAGGGGCTCGGTGTTGGACGGACGAACATTAAACCACCAGTCTTCATATTCCACTTTCAAGCCATCGAGTTCATGTTGTTTACCATCGGCATATTTAGTTTTCAGGGTAGTAAGCACAGCATTTTTGTCAGCGACCTCACTATTGATCTCCCCGGAATGACTGTAGCGACGGAGTTCTGAAACGAGCTCAGAGATTGGTTTGCCGGTTTCAGCCATGAGATTGAGAAGAAGGAGGGCGGCCAAGGTACTGGCTTCGGCGTTGGAATTTTCTTGGAAGTAGTAGTGGCCAGAAAGTTCGCCGGCAAACACAGCTCCTTCCTCGGTCATTTGGCGTTTGATATAGGCGTGCCCGACGCGGCATTCTTTGGCGACACCTCCATTTTCTTCGATAATTTCTTTGACGGCCTTGGAAGAGCGCAAATCATAGAGGACGGTGCGGCCAGGATTGTGTTTCAGGATGGTCTTGGCAATGAGTCCGGTGGTCAGATCCATAGGAATGACGGTTCCAGTTTCATCAACAAATCCGACGCGATCCGCATCGCCATCGTAGGCGATACCAAGATCAGCGTGGATCTCAGTTACTTTAGCGCGCAGTTCATCAAGTGTCTCGGTCTTGAGCGGATTGGCCTCGTGACATTCGAAAGGGTGATCGAGATCGTTGTAGAGATTGACGACAGAGAGGTTTTCAGCGAACTGCTCATAGATAGGAAGCTCAAAGACTCCCATGGAGTTGGCGGTATCAATAGCGAGAGTGAAGTGTTTGCCTTTGAAGTCGGCAAAGGAAGCGAAGTAGCCATAGTAGGCGTGTTTCACATCTTCGCTGGTCATGGTTCCTCGTTCGGTGATGGTTGGCCATTCTTGTTTGAGCGCGAGGTCACGAATTTCTCGCAGACCGGTGGTTTCTCCGACTGGGACAGCGCCACGGAGAGCAATTTTCAAGCCGTTGTATTCTGGAGGATTATGTGAGGCAGTCAGTGAAACAGCGGCGTCGATATCGAGTCGTCCTGCCGCGAAGTACACCATCGGCGTGGTGATGATACCGAGGTCGATAACGTTAGCGCCACCATCCATGACACCTTTCGCAAAGCTTTCGAACAGACGCGGAGAAGACTCCCTTATATCACGACCAACACCGAGCACTTTCGGTTGTAAATGTTCCACCACAGCTCGGCCGATATGGTAAGCATCATCTTCGTTGATCTCGGTCGGGTAGATGCCCCGGATATCGTAGGCTTTGAAGATTTCTGGTTTCATAGAGGAAATTCTGAAAGTTTATGCCACTAGTATAGCATTCTGCTGTCCCTATTGACAAAACATCGGTTTCCTTGTACGCTGAAGGGTCCTCATGAGGGGTTACGCGGCGAAAGCAAAGCGTATACCTGAAGGGGACGCGAGTCCCCTCAACCCTCATTCGGAGGAAATCATGCGTTCGTTCACAACTTACTTCATTCTGCCAGGTATCCTGGCAGCTCTCACGGCCTGCGGTGGTGGCGGTGGTGCCAGCACGGAACCACCTGTCCAAGGAGATCCGCCGCCCAAGGCAGTGGATGTCACCATCAAGAGCCAGTTCGGGCAGGCTCATATCCTCGCCCAGAACAAGGTCGCGGCAGAAGGTGATACCCTGCCGGTCACGTCGGCAGGATCCATCTTGGCGACACCGGTCAGCCAGTTCATCGGTCTGAACCGTACGGAAGACGGCCTTTTCTACTACGGCTGGTCGGATGAAGCAGGTACCTACCTGATCGATCCGGCGGATCTCGACAAGATCTGCGCCAACTCGTTCCAGGTGGGGCTCTCGATCAACGGCAATGTGTCGCGGGCCTGTGCGGCACCGGACCTGGAGACCAATACGGTCGCTTTGCCTGGCACCTGCAACCGGGACGTCGTGTTCTACACGGCCTACCTCAAGTCGACGGGCGACGTGCCGCTTTGGATGGATCTGACATCGGAACGTAAGTTCACGATCGATCCAGCTGGTCTGCCGGGCGTGGTGCTCGACAACGGCGGCCAGATCAACTGGGGTGACTACCAGGGTGCCACGTTCAAAGGCATGAAGAATGCCGATGGCACGGCGAAGTTCCGATTCGATTTCGGATCGAACTGCGCCGGCGGCTTCGGGAAGAACGACCACTTGGTCGATATCGACACCTTCGACCTGGAGAACCACCCACTTGCGTTCAACTGGAATGCTGATACGGCCGGTGCCGATGGCAAGGACGGCTGGGGCTACATTCCCTGGACGGACAAGGATGGCAACGCCGTGGCGCCCTCAGCTCACTTGGTACCCATCCTCTTTGACGAAGGTACCGGGAACTTCTACTTCGAATTCCCGAACCTGCCGTGCCAAGGCAACGGCAATGTCACAGGGCTTCAGGGAACGAAGCATGACGACGGCACCGTGACCTACGATCCGGAACAGGACGAGGTCGGCCCCTTCGGTTTCGGCTGGTTCGCTGGCCCGCCGATTTGGACACTCTTGTCGGACCCGAGCGTCACGGCGACCTTCGACACCACGGACTACAAGCTGAAGTACAGCTGCAACTGATCGGAAAGCGATCACCACGCCTCTCTCGTTTCATAACGGGCGAGGCGTTTTTTCTTTTACTGATTCTTTACAGAAGAGTGGTTTTGAGGTATGATACTCAGTCCACTTCAAAAACAGATTTCTTGAGGAGGATGGCCTGTTCTTTCACTCAACACGGAGGTTGCCATGAAGAGGCACAGCGTACTTTCTTTCTTGCTTGCTCTGTCGCTGTCCGTGCTGCTTGCAGCTTGCGGTGGTGGCGGTGGTGATACCGGTCCTGATCGGGCATTTCCTGCCTGGCAAAAAGGCGGGAAGATTGGTATCGGGTCGGATGTCATCACGGTGAAGTTCGATCTGTCCCAGGAACATCTCCTGGGGATGGCAACGAAGAACCCGACCACAGGGAAGGATGATCCCACGAGGATCATTAAGCCCGAAGAAGTGGGGGAAGTAGAGTTCATTTCGGGTTTGGTCGGCTGGGAGGACTCCCTGGCTCGGGCACCATTCGATCCGAGCGGGACGACGGTTCTGCCAAACACGGCTCATGCCGACGAGGGCTACTTCCGAATCATCCTGAAGACCGGCGAGCCCGTGGCGTTTGCCATCAGTGAGAAGGACAGCCGCTGGGATGTGACCGGCGCGAAGATCGTGATCACCAGTGATGGAGCTCTCCAGTACGGTGACTACCATCTGGGGAGCATCACGTTCGTTTCACCGGACAAGCTCCACATCGACTTTGGTGCCAACGTCTTGGGCGGTCTGGCGTACCGGGTCGACCCATTGGCCGTGGCCTACGTCCAGTGGATATCGGAGTTGACGTATTGGTATGACAGCACGGCACGAGGCACTTTGGCCTTGACCGGGAATGGCGACTACTACGTCGATATCCTGGGCATGCCGAACAACGACCAGGGCTACATCGTGGTGATCCTGAAGGACGGTACCAAGGTGCCGCTCAATCCTAAGAGCCCACGCTGGGATCTGAAGGAAACCGGCGGCATCACGCTCCTCTGATTTTCGGCCAACGTGCTCTATGCGCCTCTCTCGTTTCACAACGAGCGAGGCGTTTTTTCTTTTACTGAACCTTAATCATTTACCTTCCAAATAATTCTCTTGTGCCGAGAGAATCCCAGCGGATTCTCTCTACTCTTCGCCGAAACTTTTCCAAAACGGAAAAGACTGGCTTTCGGCTCCAGGTGTGCCCAAGAGAACTTTTGGAAGATGCATGATTATTGACCAAAGCCTGTTTTTCTGGAAGAATGAGATGAACTAATGAATATACTATGAGTTTGAAAGTGGGCATTGTTGGGCTGCCAAACGTGGGGAAATCCACACTGTTCAAGGCGCTGACACGGAAGCAGGTGGATATCAATAACTATCCTTTCTGTACCATCGAGCCGAATGTCGGGATCGTCGAAGTACCTGATGAGCGTTTGGGGAAATTGGCCGTCATGTCCAATACCAAGAAGATCATTCCGGCAGTGATCGAATTCGTGGATATTGCTGGCTTGGTGAAAGGGGCAAGCGAAGGGGAGGGGCTGGGCAATAAATTTTTGCAGAATATCCGCGAGGTGGATGCTATTGTTGAAGTGGTGCGGGTATTTGAAAACCCTGATATTATCCATGTCCACAACCGCGTCGAACCGAAAGAGGATATCGAAGTTATCAATACTGAGCTCATCTTGGCTGATCTTGAGACAGTGACGAAGCGGAAATTGAAAACTGTGAAAGAGGCGCGGGCCGGGAAGAAAGAAGCCCTGGCGGAGATGGGAGTGCTTGAGAAGTTGGAAACAGAATTTCAAGCTGCCCGTTTGCCGCACGCCATGATTGAGACGCTTTCTGATGAAGAAAAAAAGATTGTGAAGGAGTTGCAGCTTCTTACCACGAAGCCGTTTCTCTATGTGTACAATGTTTCTGATGTCGCGGTAACACTGGCACCAGAGCTTGAGGCGCGACCACATGTGAAGCTCGATATCAAGATCGAAGAGGAGTTGATTGAAATGACTCAGGAGGAAATAACGGAAATGGAACTGGTGTCCCATCTCGGAGATCTGGCCAAGAAGGCGTATGCGCTTCTGGGACTAATGACCTATTTTACGACCGGCGAGGTGGAGACGCGCGCCTGGACTATCCACCAGGGCTCGACAGCGCCGCAAGCGGGAGCTGCTATCCATGGCGACTTTGAAGAAAAATTTATCCGAGCGGAAATAATTCACTGGACGAAGCTTGTTGAAGCGGGATCTTGGAGTGCTGCCAGAGACAACGGGACGCTTCGTCTCGAGGGCAAGGACTACGTGGTGCAGGATGGCGATGTCATAGTGTTCAAAATCTGATAGGAGGACAGGTCTTTTTTATGGTACAATAAACTCGTCTCAATGGCGGGTTTTTTGGTATACATAATGGGATTTTCTGGGAAACATAATGCCCCGAGAAACAAAAAAAAAGAAACAGACATCCGGATTTTTTCGGCGCTTTTTCGCAAGAAAAGTGTTGGTTTTTCGTTGGCAATTTAACGTAGTCAGTCTCTTTTTTCTCTTTTCCGGAGCCGTTTTCGGATTCTACCTCACGCTCTCTGGTGTTATTCCCAAGATCTTTGCTGCTGATACTGCCGATACATGGAACTTCTCGGTTTCTGATGATTATACGCCCTCGGACGCCGCGCTAGTCGAGGTGGCTTCATCAACCGCCCGACTCAAAGTACAGAATTATACGAGCGACGCTGATACGGTGGCACTCTTTCATTTGGATGAATCGAGCGGCTCCACAGCCGATGATGCCTCGAGTAATGCTAATGATGGGGCAGTGACGGGTGCCACCTTCGGGGCAGGGAATTTGAACAATGCGTTGACCTTTGATGGCAATTCCGACTTTGTTTCGGTCCCTGACTCCGCGAGCCTATCGCTTTCTCAGGACAATACGCTCGAAGCCTGGACGAAGTTTGATACTACGTTTTCAGCCGGGAGTCATGACAATAATCAGGGAGTAATCGATAAAGGGGACTACCGCTTGTTTTATAACTACAATACGGGAAAAATCCAGTACGAATTGGCCGATGGTTCAGAAACCACCTGGACCCAACAAGCAGGGAATGACATTAATGATAGCTGGGACCTGAACGGCAAGATTTCAATCGAATCTCAGACCGTCATCGACGATACACTCTATGTCGGATTAGGGAATGCTATCGGTGATGCTGAGGTCTGGAGTTGGGATGGAACGATATGGACCCAGATTGGTGGTGATGGGCTCAACTCGAGTTGGGCTGATCAAACTTTTGAGGGAGTTTATTCGTTGACTACGGATGGTACCAATATCTACGCGGGTCTGGGTGCGACCGCTGGAGATGCTGAAGTGTGGCGTTGGAACGGTTCTACCTGGTCCAGAATTGGTGGTGATGCTATTAATTCCAGCTGGGCCGTCAGTACCTTTGAAGTAGTGTATAGCATGAGCTACTTTGATGATACGCTGTATGCTGGGTTGGGTTCGACTGCTAATGATGCTGAAGTGTGGAGTTGGAACGGTTCAGCTTGGACCAAGATTGGAGGGGACAGCCTGAACTCAGGCTGGACGACGAACTTCGAGTACGTGTACCAGATGGTCAATGACGGGACGAACTTGTATGTCGGGTTGGGGTTGACGGCAGGTGATGCTGAAGTGTGGAGTTGGAATGGTTCAGCTTGGACGAGGATTGGTGGGGATGCAGTAAATTCGAGTTGGGCAAACTCTACTTTTGAGACGGTAACGAGCATGCTGTATCAAGGGTCAACTTTGTATGTAGGACTCGGAACAACGGCGGGTGATGCTGATCTCTGGAGTTACACCTCTGGCACCTGGACACAGATTGGTGGTGATGCTCTCAATTCCGGTTGGGCAGGAAGTACGTATGAGGCTGTCTATTCACTTCGAGGTGATGGCACCAACGTCTATGCTGGTCTCGGTGCTACTGCAGGTGATAATGAAGTGTGGAGTTGGAATGGTTCAGCTTGGACCAAGATTGGTGGTGATGCTATCAACTCTGGGTTCACTAATACTCATACGATTGTATCAACTCTGAGTTATGTAGGAACGACTCTTTATGCCGGACTGACTGGATCGGTAAGCTCGGAGGTGTGGGCCTATAGTGGTGGTGTTTGGACTCAGGTCGGAGGTAACTACTATAACCATAGCTGGGGTTTTTTCAATCTTCAGAGCGTGGAAAGTATGACGACGTATTCGGATAAACTCTACGCAGGAACGGGGTTAACGGTTGCTGGGAATGCTCTGGTATGGGAATTTGACGGGAGTACTTGGACCCTCATTGGTGGCCAGGGTGTTAACTCAAGCTGGGCAGGGAAGACTTTTGAGTCGGTCACTTCCATGATCAGTGATGGTGGCAATCTCTATGTCGGTCTCGGTACCACTGCCAATGATGCTGAAGTGTGGCGTTGGAATGGCTCTGCCTGGACCAAAATTGGTGGCGATAGTCTGAACTCAGGCTGGACCACCAACTACGAGAGTGTTCTTTCTATGGCTGTGTATCAGGGAGACCTTCATGTTGGATTAGGGGTGAGTGCCAATGATGCTGAAGTATGGCGTTGGAATGGCTCTGCCTGGACCAAAATTGGTGGTGATAGTACGAACTCAGGCTGGACCACCAACTACGAGAGTGTTCTCTCGATGGCAGTTTATGAAGATTACCTTTACGCTGGTCTTGGCGTGACGGCTGGGGATAGCGAAGTCTGGCGTTGGAATGGGACTGTATGGGGGAAGGTAGGTGGGGACGGCATAAACTCTGGTTGGGATAATACTATCGAAGATGTAGATTACATGATTGTTTACAATGGCAGTCTGTATGCTGGTCTCGGTGTGACTGCTGGAGATGCAGATGTATGGAGTTGGAATGGCTCTGCTTGGACACAGGTAGGTGGAGATGATCTGAATGGGAGCTGGACGGCTGGGACTTACGAACAGGTCAAAACAATGACCGTTTATAATGGCAAACTCATAGCTGGTCTAGGGAATACGGCTGGTGACGGAGAAGTATGGGAGTACTCGGGTGGGACATGGATCAAGATTGCTGGAAACACATTAAATTCCAGCTGGGCCAACACTATAGAATTGGTCACGAGCTTCAGTGTCTATTCTGGAAAACTCTTTGCGGGGACAGGTAACACGGCTAATGCTGATGCAGGAGTATGGTCGTATGGACAAAACGGCGTCTTACAGTCGACGACCGTAGGACAAGATACTAATTGGCACCACATAGCGGCTACCTATGATGGGGCGACCATGAAGCTCTACATTGATGGGGTTTTGGATAACTCTGTCTCGCAATCGCTTTCCATGGCAGATGGATCAAGTAGTCTCTATATTGGAACAACAGGAGGGGGAAGAGAAAGTGGTATTGCCCAGGGGTATTTTGACGGTTCAATCGATGAGGTCCGTATCAGTAACATTGATCGTTCTTCTTTCAATACGACGCCGTATACCAGTAGTCCGGTAGGGGTGAGGCCTACCAGTGCGATACGCTTGTCGGGTGTAAAATCATGGGACACCTTTACGACGGATGAAGCAGCCAACGGAGGTACGATTACCTACCGGCTGTCTGATGATGGTGGAACGACCTGGAAGTACTGGAGCGGCGCAGCCTGGGCTACTTCATCGAGTCTCTCGGAATCAAATAGTGCGGCAGTCATTAATACGAATATCCCTACTTTTCCGGTCACGGATGACGGGTTTTTGTGGCAAGCGGTGCTTGATGGTGATGGCAATCAACTTGTCACGCTGAATGAAGTGATCATGGAATCGACTGCCGATGTCGTGGCACCAGTAGCGCCAAGTTCGCTTACCGCCCTCAATGAAAGCGGTGGACTGACGTCTTTGACGACGGACACTTGGTATACTTATGCGGCGCCCTATTTCAGTTGGAGCGGCGCGAGCGACACAGGAGGATCAGGAGTCGGAGGATATTACGTTTATTTTGGGACAGACAATACGGCGGACCCGCAGACGGCAGGGGCCTTTCAGGTGGGGAGTACCTATACAGCCTCTAGTCTGACCAGTGGACAGACCTACTACCTTCGCATCCGGGCTCGGGATAATGCCCAGAACGTTAGTTCGGTTTATGCAGCGTTTGTTTATAAGCTTGATACCGTTGGCCCACAGAATCCATCGGGAGTGACCGTGGCTCCCACGGGGTATTCTTCCACCAATGACTTCACCTTTTTCTGGACGGCTACTTCGAGTGATGCTTCGTCTGGCGTCGCTGGCTATCAGTATCAGGTGAACGAATCAGTAGATGCTGATGACTGGTCGTCGACTACCGCCTCAACGAGCGTTAATCTCCCGGGAGCTGCGTATCAGACGGGTGCGAATTATTTCTATCTGCGGACGCTCGATAATGCCGGGAATGTGTCGAGTACTACGGTTCAGGTAGCGTTTTACTATGCTGGGAGCGGCCCAACGGCTCCGCAAAATCTCGATGCAACACCGGCTACCAATACGGTTAATTCCTTTGCTTTTTCTTGGGATCCGCCGTCGAGTTACTCAGGCGATGAAGAGGATCTCACCTATTGCTACACGGTCAACACCCTTCCTTCAGAAATTACCTGCAGCTTTACTTCGGCTGGAGCTACTTCCCTGTCGGCCTCTGCTTTTGCAACACAAGTCGGAACCAATACGTTTTATGTCGTGGCTAAGAACCACGATGATGTCGGAGGCGCGATTAATTATGGGGCTTATGACAGCATTGAATTTACTGCCAATACGAGCGCTCCGGGAATACCGCTCAGCATAGAAATTGCGGATGTTTCAGTCAAAAGCACTAGCTCATGGAAGATCGCCCTTTCCTGGGAGGCGCCGTCGAGCGGAACCGTTGATGAGTATCAGATTTACCGTTCGACCGATGGTACGACCTATAGCTATTCGGCGGCCACCACCGGTATTGCTTTTGTCGATACCGGACTGAGTCAGACAACGTATTACTACAAGGTCCGGGCCTGCGACAATGTACAGAATTGCGGTTCGTACAGTACGTCTGTGGAATTGCTGCCATCGGGACGCTTTACTTCGGCGGCGGAACTTTCTGCCGAACCGAAGGTGTCGGCTATCACAACGCGGGCCGCGACCATCGCATGGAGCACTGATCGGGCTTCGGACAGTAAGATCCAGTATGGCAAGAGTGCTCGTTCGTACTATAGCGAAGAGCCTAGCAATTCGGATCAGCTTACCGATCATGAGATCCATCTGACAAACCTATCGCCAGGAACACGTTACTATTTCAAGGCCAAGTGGACCGACGAGGATGGCAATACGGGGGTATCGACGGAGGACAGCTTTGAAACGACGCCGGCCCCGACTGTAACGGATCCGACAGCCAAGACTATCGGGCTGTCTGATGTTGTCTTGGAGTTTACGGTGGAGAATGCGAACACTGTAAAGATCTACTACGGCACGACATCTTCATTCGGGAGCGTCAAGGAGATTGCCACCTCGACGACCAAAACGGCCTACAATGTGACTCTGGACGAACTGCAAGACGGAACGAAATACTACTACAAGGTCAATACGTTGGATAGTGAGGAGGAGGAGTACGATGGCAGCACACTTTCATTTGAGACGCTGCCTCGACCGAAGATATCGAACGCGCGTATCCAGCAGGTGCGTGGCTCGGCTCAGACTGTCATGCTGATCAGCTGGTCAACCAATACGGACACCTCTTCTATCGTGAGTTACTACCCGGATGGTCGTCCGGAGGAACTTCGCGATGAGGTGAATGTGAAGCTTCTGAAGGGAGAGCACAAGATGATGATCCGGAACCTGCTGCCGCAGATGCCCTATACCCTGATCGTGAAGGGCCGTGATAAGGCGGGGAATGAGGCGAAATCCGACCCGCAGCACTTTACCACGGCGACTGACACTCGCCCACCTCAGATATCAGAGGTGAACGTCGAGGGAACGGTAGCCACTCGGGGAGGGAAAAACAGTGAGGCAGAAGCCGAAGCGCAGCTCGTGGTTTCGTGGACTACTGACGAACAATCAACCTCTCAGGTAGAATACGGAGAGGGTACCGGAGCAACCTACGCTCAGAAAACGCAGGAGGACACCAATTTGGTGACGAATCATACAGTAATCATTTCCGGGCTGACGCCATCAAAGGTGTATCACTTGCGCATTATTTCTCGCGACAAGGCTGGAAATGTGGGGAATTCGATCGATACGGTTGCCATCACTCCGAAGGCGACAGCCAACGCGCTTGATCTGGTGGTTACGAGCCTCCGATCGATTTTTGGTCAATAAATATAAACGTTATGCCTGTTCTTCTTGGTCGCAAAACTCGCACTCGAAAAAAGGTTGCGTCAGCCCCTCCGGTACCTTTACCGAAGACTGTCACTGTCCCTGAGGAGGCACCCGTGGTGGTCGATCCGGCACCGCCCGTGCCAGAGGGACCTCCTCCGCAGGTAGCCGCTGCTCCGGCAGGGAGCGGTGAAGAAATTATCCGGGCAGAGGGCGTCGTTAAGGCGTTCGATATCGGGACTCAGATGGCACTGGTCTTGAAAGGGGTCTCTTTTAGCGTCACGCGCGGGGACTTTGTGGTGCTCTTCGGATCGTCCGGATGCGGCAAGTCCACACTCCTTCATATTCTGCTCGGACTGGAACCGCCAACAAAGGGCACTATCACATTTTTGGGAGAGGACATGTACGCTGGTCGGAACGAGGATGATCGGGCACAGTTCCGCAAGCACCATATCGGGATGGTGTATCAGCAGTCGAATTGGGTGAAATCACTCACTGTCTTGGAAAACGTGGCATTTCCGCTCATGCTTTTGGGAAAGGATAAGACTAGCTGTTTGGAAAAAGCCTATGAGACGCTGAAACTTATGAAAATGGAAGACTGGGCACACTACCATCCTATGGAGCTTTCGGGAGGGCAGCAGCAGCGCGTATCGGTGGCGCGGGCCATTATCACCGACCCGGAAGTGCTGGTGGCAGATGAGCCGACTGGTAACCTCGACTACGAGGCAGGTCAGAATCTTATGTACCTGTTGAATGATCTCAATAACATGGGGAAGACCATCATTATGGTGACGCATGATCTTGAGTACATCCGCTATTCAAAGACAGCGCTCAATATGCGAGACGGACGCATTGAGGGCGTATACCGTGATGCGGACAAAGCAGCGCTCGAGGCCAAGCTGACCTATAAGAAGGCCGACTTTGGCAGTCTCAATAAGCAATAGCCTATGTGGTGGAAACCAAAACAAACAGAAAAAGAGAACGCAGAAGCAGTCTCGGCACCCGCTGAAGTGACGGCCTCAGTTCCGAAGAGTTGGGGAGTGATGGGTTTTCTGCGGGCAACCGGTAACTTTTTTCGGCACAGCTTCATCCGGATTGTCATGTTTATTTTGCTTATCCTGATCTACATATTAGCGAAAATCACTTTTCGTATCTGGTACTGGAGGGTTCTTTGGAGGGAGAAGCATTCTTCTCCGGAGGCGCTGACTATGAATACGCCCTCGGAAATTCTCTTCTCCCGTTATGCGGAACGACTCTTTCGTTTTTTCCGTACGGCCAACGGCGAGAGTATCGACAAGGTGAGTCTGATCGAGATCGCCATCCGGAATATGAAGGGAAAGAAGACCCGAACGGCTGTCACTATTGGCGGCATGGCCATCGGTATCGGGTCTATTGTCTTCTTGGTGTCTATCGGGTATGGTCTCCAGCGTCTAGTAATCTCTCAGGTGGCGAAACTGGAAGAGATGCAGCAGGCGGATGTTTCTTTGCAACCGGGCGGAAAGATCAAAATTAGCGACACTACTATCAATGATTTCAACCAGATCCCGAATGTGGATTCCGCAGAGCCCGTCATTGCAGTCGTGGGACGAGTCAACTATCAGAACTCTGTCTCCGATATGGCGGTGTATGGAGTGACGACGCAGTACCTGGAACAATCAGCCATTCGTCCAATTCAAGGAGGATTCTTTGAAAGCAATGATTTGACGCTGCCTGCGATTGATCAAATGACGAGCGAATCTCGGACGGTTCCGAAAAAATCAGGTGACACCATCGAAGATGTCGCTTTTTCTGGGGCAGGGCAGCACTGGGTGCGTTTGCGGGAAAGTCCTGATTCTCAGTCGGCGATTCTCGGGTTTGCCAAGATTGAGGGAATAGAGCAGTTTGGGGCCATGGTGTGGGGAGGGAGCTATACAGCCGAAGACGAGTTTGGTAATGCGGCCACAGATGCTGATGGCAAGAGTTTGGGAAAATGGATTCGAGCCAGCTTCTCGCTCTTTGAAGAGACGGACTGTTCCGCTGCGGAAACGGATTGTGTCGGAGGAAAATACCTGCTTCTTCGAGACGAGAGTGAGGAGCTCGTTACCAAGCAGGGGTACTTCGCTGTCACGGATGATTGGCTTACGTTGAGAGAGCTGACCGCCAAAGAAAAGACAGATCTGGCCCAGGGTGGCAGTGCGCTTCCAGTGCTGAGTATCAAGGAATCTGGTGATGGTTGGGTGGAGGTGGAGGGAGAGGGGGAAGAGGGCGCGGCCACTGATGTGGAGCGGGTGCCTCTCTCGTCTAGTGCCAAGAAAGAAGCGGTAGTCAGTCGGGCCATGCTTCGGGTACTCTCGATTGAAGAGGGCACGGCCATCGGTCAGACTTTTAATACGAGTTTTGTGATTACAGGGAGCCTGCTTGCGGATGCCCAGAAAAAGGTTGAATCGGTCTCAGAAGACTACACGATCGTAGGCGTCATTCCCGAAGATAAAAGCCCGATTTTCTATGTGCCCTTCATTGACCTGCGCGGTCTGGGCATAGGGTATTAC
This sequence comes from uncultured Bdellovibrionales bacterium, assembly GCA_964612055.1. GTDB lineage: Bacteria > Patescibacteriota > Minisyncoccia > Moranbacterales > UBA1568 > UBA1568. Next base: position 460,982 of record CAZTBI010000001.1, on the reverse strand, counting down.
TCTCAGGTCAAGGTCACGGCAGCCAACCAGAGCGTACTTTCCGATGTGCGTAAGCAGGTGGAGGGCATGGGATTTGTGACGAATTCGGTGGCTGATACTGTTACTCAGATCAATTCTTTCTTTGCGAGCGCCCGCATTATCTTGGGGTTGCTTGGCATGGTCGCGCTCGGGGTCGCGGCGCTCGGTATGTTCAATACCCTAACAGTCTCTCTTTTGGAGCGCACTCGGGAAGTCGGTCTCATGAAAGCGATCGGCATGAAGTCGGTTGAAGTGCAGGAGCTGTTTCTGACAGAGTCGATGGTATTGGCTTTTTTCGGAGGCATCCTCGGGCTCTTCGTGGGATTGATTGGGGGGAAGGCATTGGGGGCAGGACTGTCCCTCCTCGCTATTTTCAAGGGGGCGGGCGCTATCGATGTTTCCTATATTCCACCCTCTTTTATTGTGGCGATTCTTATCTTCTCGCTTATTGTTGGTATTGTGACCGGTATCTATCCGGCTCGGCGGGCGACGAATATTTCGGCGCTCAACGCGCTCCGGTATGAGTAGGGGAGCGTAACGCAATAATTAGTAAATGCAAAAATATGGCAACGGTACAGGAGATTATGTCGAGCAATATCATTTCCGTAAAGGCGGAGAGCTCGGCTCAAGCGGTAGCGGACCTCATTACCCAGCACCAGATCCATGCGGTTCCGATCGTGAACGAGCTCTTTGAGCTGCAAGGTATCATAGCCGAGGGAGATTTTTTTTACGGGCATACCGGACCGGTTTCCATGACCTCCTATCTGATGAATCGTTTGAGCAGTAAGAAGGGCAAGATAGATGAGACTAAGTCCTTATCAGAGATTACGGCGGGAGAGCTCATGACCACTCCGTGTCTCTTTGTCAGTCCTACGATGACGGCCGAGGAGGCTGGCTGCCTGTGCGTTGAGAAAAGCTTCAATACCCTGCCGGTGGTGGATGAGTCGAAAACACTGGTTGGTATCGTCACGGCGCACGATATTTTGAAGTCGCTTCTTTCACAATGTAAGCAGTAACCGCCATTATCATGAAACTCTCATTTCGGAACAAAGCCCATCTTTCCATTATCGCTACTACGGGTCTGGCTTTTCTGATCCTCTATTCTTTTTTGTGGTACTTCACGGAGAAGAGCTTTCATCAGTTGCAGATTACGCACGCGAACGGAGAGCTTTCCTCCATGGAGCGGATGCTTGAGAATGAAACAAACCACTTGGCGGTCAAGCAATCTGACTGGGCCCGCTGGGACGATACCTATGAATTCGTCAGCGATCGCAACGATGCATATATCATATCGAACATGAATGACGAGTCTTTTTTGTCGATCGGGGTCAATGTTATGGCCTTCGTTAACAATGCGGGCGAACTGGTTTATGGAAAACAAGTCTACTCGGCGCTCCCTGGAGAGAGCATCATTCCGGAGGCCTTTCTGAAGTCATTTATCGGACAGAGCTCGCTTCTTGAGTTCGAGAGCGTAGATGCGGCTAAGCAGGGGATTTTGGTGACACCGGATGCCATGCTGCTTGTGGCAGCACGGCCGATTACGACGAGCGATGGTAACGGAGCGAAGCGCGGGGTCCTGTTTTTCGGTCGGTATATTGATGAAGAGTTTGTTTCTACGCTCAGTCGGCTCGCAGGGGTCAAAGGTGACATTACTTCCTATGGCTTCGCTATGTCGGGGAATGTACAGGATGTTCCTGATTTGAGTGGCAGTAGCTCTTCTTTGGTAGATATTCGCGAGGGGAAGGTGCTCGGTTGGTCGGTGCTCGATAATATTTTCGGAAATCCTTCGGTGATGCTCAGTATAGAGTATCCGGCAGATATTCTTGAAGCCGGGGAGCAGTCTTTTTGGAATCTTGCGCAGATACTTTTCTTCTGGATGCTCGCCTATCTCGGCGTGTTGCTTATCTGTGTCGAGTTCTTTACTATCAGAAAAGTGGAAAGCATCGAACGGGTGGTGAGCAAGGTGAATGAACTGCACTTGAGAGGCAAGCCGAAGAGCGACCTTGACGACTTCTCTTACCTGGCGAAAGTTATGCAGGGAGCCATCGAAAAAGTGGAGCAATCTGATAGTCTGACGGACGTTACTTGGAGAGAGCTTACCAAATTCCGGTTGGCACTTGATCAGAGTTCTGATCATACGGTCATTACTGATGTCGAAGGTAAGATTATCTATGCCAACCCAGCAGCTGAAAAGATGACTGGCTTTTCCAGGACTGAGATGCAGGGCAAGACCCCAGCGCTCTGGGGCGGTCAGATGTCACGCGCCTTCTATAGTGAGTTTTGGGACACGATCCGTCGACAGAAGCTGGTCTTCGAGGGTACGGTGACCAACAAGCGCAAAGACGGCACTACTTACCAGGCCCATCTCCGTGTCACGCCGGTGCTCGATAACAAGAAGCGGGTGATGAACTTTATCGGTACAGAGTTTCCGGTCGTAAAGGACTGAGCCGAAGGCGCGGCACCACGTCGGTTATGTACCGAGGGTGGTTGACAAAAACTGTACAAAAGCAGGAGCTTGTGGTGAGATGATGGTGTCTGACAGTGAAATATCCGCCAGGTTGTATATTCCCGCGTTGGGAAGGTTCTTTATAAGATACGGGAGCGGCTATTCATGGTGACTTCGAGGAAAAATTTATTCGAGCGGAAATAATTCACTGGACCAAACTGCTTGAAGCTGGCTCTTGGAGCGCTGCCCGTGACCAGGGGACACTCCGTCTCGAGGGCAAAGACTACATCGTCCAAGATGGCGATGTGATCGTGTTTAAGATATAGCCTCCGAGAAGCTTTCCTTAAATTTGGCAAAAATAAGAAAGAGTACTATAGTGGAACTGTTTTGAGGCATCCTCTCAATACCGCTCGACTCGAGTGCTTCAGAGTTCGTTGTACAACGTCCAAGGAGAAAACCATGAGCTCAATCGTTTTGCCTCCGAGTACGGCCTATTTCGAATGCTTTCAGGCCTTCCATTTCCCTACGGTTCGGGTGCCAGTCGGTTTCGGGCATATCGTGAAACTCTTTCACGGCAGGTACTTTGCCGATTGGGAAAAGGAATCCGATCCAGATCGTCGGCTGTATATAAGTCCAGACTTTCGGAACAAGGTGATGAGCACCTTCGAACCGGTCGTCGTTTCGGATCTTCCAGAGCAGCAAACGGTGTACTGCTGGCGGGCTCCGAAGCCTGTTCCCTGGAGCACTCTCTATACGGACTTCCCGCAGCATGGTGTCGCGGCAAGCAAGCATCAAGTTGCCCCATGGATTCGTCTTCAGAGCCTGGTTTTCGGAGGGCATCGTTTTTCTGCGCCGGTTGTCCCAAAAAATGACCGTGGCGCAGTGCTGTACCTTGGCGATGCTGGCGTCACCAAGACCGATCCAAGTGGTGCCACCACCAAGGGAACGAAAAGGTGGTTGGTGCAGATCAGTCACTTCTCCATGATTGGCCAAGCGATCTGGACCATGGGCCTGCCTCAGAAGGAGAATGATTCCAGCGAGTGCCCCAAAGATCTGGTGCTGTTGACGTTCACCTGAATGGGCGACTAGGCGTGAAAGTGTTTGTTTTTTTACTCGACTCCCGTCCGAACCTGGATTAGGGAGTTTTTCTTTTTTCAGAGGATTTTTTTGTGGTATACTTGAGGAAAATAGAGACAAAAATATGCGTATTGATGCCAAACAACTGGAGCAGTTTCTTTCTGACTCAAACTTGGTACCCAAAGACAAATTGGAGGAAGTTTTGATAGAAGCCAAGAAAGATCAAAAGGATCTCGGCGTTTTGCTTTTAGAGAAAAAACTGATTAACGAAGTGGATCTGCAGAAAACGTACGCCTATATCCTAGGCTTTCCTTTTGTGGATCTTTCTAAAGAAGCGGTACCGATCGAGATTTTGCAGGTGGTTCCGGAACTCATCGCCAAGAAATACAACATCGTTTCCTTCGAGAAGAGTGGTACCAATCTGAAGGTGGCCATGTTGAATCCTGAGGATTTGCAGACTATTGATTTCATCAAAAAGAAGACTGGTCTGAAAATTATTCCGTGTCTGACGAGTCGGGAAAGTATCCAGAGCGTGCTGCGGCAGTATGGGAGGAGTTTGGAGGCAGAGTTCGGTGATATCTTGACCGCCGATGTGAAGACCGAGTCGGATGAAGATGATAAGAATTTGGAACAAGTCGCAGCCGGACTGCCGGTTATTCGTGTGGTGGATACGCTTCTGAAGCACGCTATCTTGCAGTCAGCGAGCGATATCCATATCGAGCCAGAAGAGAAAGAGGTGCATGTGCGTTATCGTATTGATGGCGTACTCCATGATGCTATGACCTTGCCTCGAGATATTGCTTCCGGTATTGTGGCGCGTATCAAAGTGCTTTCTAATCTCAAACTAGATGAACACCGTTTGCCACAGGACGGTCGTTTCAAAATTGAAAAAGATGACTACAAGATTTCTTTTCGTGTTAGTATCTTGCCGGTGTTTGATGGGGAAAAGATCGTCATGCGTTTGCTTGATGAATCCTCTAAGGGACTGACGCTTGAGAAAATGGGCTTGAACGGTCCGGCGCTTGAAGCGGTGCATCGGGAAATCAACAAACCAAACGGTATGATTTTGGTCACTGGACCGACGGGTTCTGGAAAGACGACGACTCTGTATACCGTCATGGATATTTTGAATACGCCAGAGGTCAATGTTTCCACGGTAGAAGATCCAGTGGAGTATCGCATGCCCCGTGTCAATCAGACACAGATTAGCTCCAAGGTAGGTATGACATTTGCCGCCGCCCTCCGAGCGCTTCTGCGTCAGGATCCGGATATCATCATGGTGGGGGAAATTCGTGATCAGGAGACGCTCGAAATTGCTATGCATGCCGCTATGACGGGTCACTTGGTACTTTCGACCCTTCACACCAACAGCGCCGCTGCTACGTTGCCGCGTATGCTTGATATGGGGGCCGAGCCTTTTCTTATTGCTTCAACCGTCAATGTGATCGTGGCTCAGCGTCTGGTGCGGCGCCTCTGTCCAGAATGTCGTAAACCGTACACCCTTGAGAAGAAAGAGGTGGAGTCGCTCGGGAAGTTGTATGATATTGCGGCAGTGTTGGAGTACCTGAAAAAAGAACCTGGGAGTAAAAAATTTGTGGAAAGTGCCAAGACGTGGGAAGAAGTGACTTTCTACAAGGCAGTTGGTTGTGATCAGTGTGGTGGCGAAGGGTATCGTGGCCGAAATGGTATCTACGAAGTGTTGGCTATGGATACAGAGATTCGTAAAATGGTGACACAAGAAGCTACCACGGAAGAGATTGAAACAGCTGCCAAGAAGGCCGGTATGGCAACGATGGTCGAAGACGGCTTCCTGAAAATTGTTCAGGGAGTGACCTCGCTTGAAGAAGTGATGCGGGCGACGAAAGAGTAGTAACGATGCTTACTCTTCTTTTTTGAATTCACTGTGACGCAGGGCGTGCCGAATGTGAGATTTGGCAGTAGAAGTTTTGACGAAGTCGAGCCAATCACGGCTGGGCTTTTTCTTTTCTTTGACCGTGAGGATTTCGATAACCTGAGCGTTCTCTATGAAAGAATCAAGCGGTACCATCCGGCCATCTGCTTTGGCGCCGACAGCGCGGTGGCCAATTTCACTGTGAATAGCGTAGGCAAAGTCGATCGGTGTCGCTTCTTCGGGAAGCTCGATGATATCACCCTTCGGAGTAAAGGCGAAGATGTGGTTTTTGAAGAATTCTATTTTGAGTCCCTCAATAAATTCCTTGTCGTCGCGACCGATTTCTTTTTGCCACTCTTTCAGTTGATTGACCCAGAGGAGCTCTCTTGGGGCAGTAGCAGGATCTTTGCGGCGGGTAAAAATATTGCGCCAGATAGAACGTGTTTTCTCGGTATAGAGCCAGTGGGCGGCGATACCGTATTCGGCTTCATCGTGCATCTTTTGGGTGCGAATCTGAATTTCGAGAATGCGTCCATCAGGGCCGAAGATGGTGGTGTGCAGTGACTGGTAGCCGTTTGGTTTTGGAAGGGAGATGTAGTCTTTGATTCGTCCTACCATTGGTCGGTATTCACGGTGGATGATACCCAGAGCTTCGTAGCAGTCAGCCACTTCTGGAACAATGATACGGATAGCGACCAAGTCATAGATACGGGTGATATCCATGTCATGGCGCTTCAGTTTCTGATAGAGACGGTACAGGTGTTTCGTGCGACCACTCATATCGGTCACGCGAATTTTTTCTTTTGTCAGAAAATCACGAAAGAACTTCACGGTCCGCTCCAAATAGGCCTTGCCTTCATGAAGGTAGGTCTCTTCGATTTTCTTGGTCTCTTGGTAGTGCGTGGGATCAAGATACATGAAGCACAGGTCTTCCAACTCACCTTTGATTTCACCGATACCGAGACGATTGGCGATAGGGGCGTAGATTTCGAGCGTCTCACGAGCAATGCGCTCCTGTTTTTCTGGAGGGAGATACTCGAGGGTGCGCATGTTATGAAGACGATCGGCCAGTTTCACAATCACGACGCGGATATCCTGCGCCATGGCGAGGAACATCTTGCGTAGGTTTTCGAGATAGTATTCCTCCTTGGAACCACGAAGTTTGATTTTTCCAAGCTTGGTGATGCCATCAACCAAGAGAGCGACGTCGCTTCCGAATTTCTCCTCCACCTGAGCCAGTGTCACCTCAGTATCTTCGGGAACGTCATGAAGGAGTCCGGCGGCAATGGTCTTTTCATCCATGCCGATTTCGGATAGATTTTTGGCCACATGGAGTGAATGGACGATGTAATCTTCACCCGATTTTCGTTTTTGTCCACGATGAGCAGTTTCGGCGAACTGATAGGCCTCCACAATGAACTTCTCCGCCTCACTTTGAAAGGGGCGGGGAGCTGACGTCAAGACATCTTTGAGAGATATGGGACCCATAAAACGTACACCTCCTTTAGTGTCATTAGTATAGGCGAAATACCTATGGAAGAGCAAATTTTTTCTTCGGGCTTGACAAATGCAACTCAGTTGCGTTAGTATAAAAATACCGTAATACACGGAAGAAGTATGAAACAAGAAATCCTCTCCATTTTGAGAAAGCAAGGAATGCGCCTGACTCGGACCAGGAGTATTCTGCTCGATCTTTTTCTTGAAAATCATCAGCCACTTTCTGCTCTCATTTTGAAACAGGCACTCAAGAAGCGAGGTCACGATGTAAACAAGACGACAGTGTACCGAGAACTCGAGCGCTTAGAAAAAGTTGGAATACTCCATAGTATTCGGTTGCAAGATCGGAAGCAGTATTTTGAATTGGTGAGTCGCGGACACCATCATCACCTCGTTTGCCTCGAATGTGACCAGGTATTGGATATTGCTTTTCAAGACGCGTCACTTTTGAAACAAGCAGAAGTGCTCAGTAAGAAAGTGAATTTTCTCATCGCTACTCATGCCATCGAATTTTATGGTAAGTGTCGTTCGTGTCTCGCTCAATCTACATGTTAATCTTCTCCTATGAATCCAAGTAATACGCCGCAGCCTCTCATCAAAGTTTCTGACCTCTCTTTTCGGTATCGAGCGGACCGTCAAATTTTTGAGAATCTTTCTTTTTCTATAAACGTTGGAGAATATGTCGGGATCATTGGTCCGAATGGCTCTGGGAAAAGTACGTTTTTGAAATTACTTCTTGGTTTGTTGCCACTTCAAACAGGTGGTATTGAACTTTTCGGGAAACCAATTGAACATTTTCGGGAGTGGGCAAAAATTGGGTATGTGCCGCAGAAGGGTTTTGAAGGAGAGGCGAACTTTCCGGCAACCGTAGAAGAAGTGATTGCGGCTGGCTATCCTTTCAAATCATTTTTCCCAAGTAAGGAAGAGCGCAAAAAACTCCGTGAAAAAATCGATACCATAACTGATATTGTTGGCATCCGTCATTTGTTGAAACGACGTATCGGAGAACTCTCTGGTGGCGAAGAGCAGCGAGCGTTTATTGCTCAGGCGCTTCTTTCGGACCCGGTCCTCTTGGTGCTTGATGAACCGACAGCGGGAATCGACTTGGCGACGGAGGAGTCGTTTTATTCACTCCTCAAAAAACTGAACGAAGAGCACGGAAAAACCATTCTTTTGGTGTCACATGATCTTGAGGCCTTGGCGCATCATGCCAAGTCAGCTCTGTGCCTCAACCGCAAGCTCGTCTATCATGGACCAGCTGAGGGTCTGCATGAGTCAAAGGTGATCGAAGCAGTCTTTGGTTCTCAGACGTGGCATTCGCATCAATAATTTTTTCTTTCTATGGATACTACGTTTCTTCAAGATTACTCATTGTTCTCGGCTCTCGGCGTGGCGCTCCTCCTTGGGATACTTGCGCCTTTGGTAGGAATTTTTTTGGTGATGCGCCGCTTCTCGCTCTTAGCTGATACCCTTTCCCACGTTTCGCTTTTCGGCGTGGCGCTCAGTTCTTGGTTTGGATTTCCGATGACCGTCGGAGCGTTTCTCGGAGCAGTATTCGGCGGTGTAGCGATTGAGTTGTTTCGACAGTCGCGTCGCGTTTTGTCTGAGGCGACGCTTGCTTTGTTTCTCTCGGGCAGCCTGTCTCTCGCTGTTCTCCTCTTCGCTCTGAAGGGCATAGATGCCGAAGAAATTGAGGCCTACCTTTTTGGAGATCTGACACTCGTTATCGGTCATGACTTTTTTCTCCTCCTTGGTATCGCCAGCGTTCTCATTGCCTTCTTTCTGGCTTTCTATCGTCAGCTTTTTTTGGCGACCTTAGATGAAGATCTCGCGAAAGTGAATGGCGTTCCGGTGCGACGGCTCAACCTGATCTTCATGCTTTTTGCGTCGATGGTAGTAGCGGTTTCGATCAAAATAGTTGGAGTACTACTCGTCAGCTCTCTCATTGTTTTGCCGGTGATGGCAGCGCTTCAGTGGCGACTCGGGTTCAAGAAAACGCTGCTTCTCAGTCTTGCTCTTTCGGAGCTCACCGTGATCTCTGGATTTACACTGGCTTTTGTATGGGGCATCCCGAGTGGAGCAGCTATTGCTCTCTGCACCCTCATTGCTTTCCTTATTTCATATTTTGTTCAGTATTTTCGAGCGTAAACTCCTTTTTGGGCGTTGCTTGACGCTTTCGGTGTGCATGCTATTATTGTGCTATCTGAGGCTTAGATGAGCCTTTGATAAGTTTCCCCAATCTCAGAATGTGTGGAGGTCGCATGCTCTTAAGTGCCAATGAAGTCATCGTCACTCCGGGAGGGTTTCGCCTGTTTGATTTCGTGAGCCTTTGGCTGGAGTTACGGAGTATTGAGCGTCCTCCCTCGCTCAGCTCAACAATTTACGCCGTCATCACCCTCGCCGGCAACGGCAACCCTGTGCAGGCCGACACCAATGGCTTTACGTTGGAGGGCGTTTCTGGCTATGCGGAGCTTCATAAGAAGTGGAGAGGGCTTTCAGCTCAGGGAAAGTTTGAGCAAAGTTTCCTCGAATTCATTCTCAGGTATCTGCGGAGCGAGCCCGGAATTTCCTTGGAGTTCCGGGTACAGGACGAGCGGATGCAGGGCTTCGTCATCAATCTCAGTGATCAGATCACGCTTGCCGGGCGCTTCCCGCAAGACATAGATGTTCTGTCTGCGTACTTTGAGTCAATACAGGCTCTGCAGGACTAGAGACGGACGGAAGTCAAAATCAAAAGGCGATCTGCGTAACGCGCGACCGCCTTTTTTCTTTTACAAAGAATTACTTCTTCTCAAGCTTGTGAGGATTGTGATTAGGACAGGTTTTGTCCGAGCAGCGTTCTGGAATAGTTTTTGTTCCCTCCATCATGAGGGCGCCACATTCTTTTCCATCTTTATCCTCACGGATAAAGTGGCAGATATTGCCAGTCGGTTTGGCTTTGATGGCATTTCTACACTTTGGGTAGTTGGTGCAACTGTAGAAGATGCCAAAGCGGCCACGACGCTCCGTCATCTCACCAGCGTTACAGAGGGGACATTTGACGCCAGTTGTCGGGTTGAGGGTCGGATCGTTTTTGATGTGCTTACACTTCGGGTAGTTGGAGCAAGCAATGAAGCGTCCGAAGCGACCATCGCGTTCCACCAGTTTCCCGTCTTTGCATTCGGGACAGGCTTCACCGGTTTCTTTCGGTCCTTCGAGTTCTATGCCGTCGATAGTGCGGGCACCATCGCATTCTGGAAAACGAGAGCAGGAGAGGAATTTGCCGTTTTTGGCGAGCTTCACAATCATGGCGCTCTGGCACTTGGGACAAAGAATGTCGGCTGGGGCGTCACCGAGGTTGGTCATCTTTTCGAGCTTGTCTTTACTTTTCACTTCTTTGGTAAACGGAGTGTAAAATTCTTTCAGTGTTTTTTCGTACTCGCGTGTTCCTTCTGCGATATCATCGAGCTTGCCTTCCATTTCGGCCGTGAAGACGTCAGAAACAATTTCAGAAAAATGTTTGGCCAAAAAATCATCGACCACTTCACCGGTTTCGGTTGGCATGAGGGCTTTGCCATCTTTGATCACATAGCCACGATCGATAATGGTTTTGATAATGGACGCATAGGTACTCGGGCGACCGATGCCGCGTTTTTCGAGTTCCTTGACGAGTCCGGCCTCAGAATAGCGGTTAGGCGGAGTCGTCCATTTCTCTTCCGAAACCAGAGTCTCGAGATTCAGTTTTTCGCCGACAGCAATTTTCGGAAATTCGCTGTCTTCACCGCGGGCAGCTTGGTCACAAGCATACCATCCCGGGAAGAGTACGACAGAACCAGTGGCTGAGAAATTTGGTACTTCCTTTTCGCTGGCTTCGGCGATGACCTTAGTGCGGAGGATCTTGGCGGCAGCCATCTGGGAAGCGATGGTGCGGGTACGAATCAGATTGTAGAGTTTGCGTTCCCCATCGCCCGTGCCGGCATTCTTCATCTCCGGATGTGTCGGACGGATTGCTTCATGAGCTTCTTGAGCATTCTTACTCTTGGTTTTGTAACGCCGTTCTTCGGCATATTCAGCGCCATATTCTTTTTTCACGAGCCCACTGATTTTTTTAATCACGTCTTCGTTCAAATTGACGCTGTCGGTACGCATGTAGGAGATATGGCCAGCCTCATAGAGTTTCTGAGCCAGGCGCATAGTCATGCTCGGCGAAAGTCCGAGACGGGAACTGGCTGCTTGTTGCAGGGTGGAAGTCGTAAACGGTGGGTAGGGATTTTTTTGAGCCGGGGTTTCTTTGACATCGAGAATGGTCCACTGACTCTTTTCTCCCAAGCGTACAATATCGTCGGCCGTTTTTCGTACAGCATCTTCCTCACTTTTTGGACGGGGTTCGCTGGTATAGGTGAGAGTGAGCGGCTTTTTGGCAGCCGAGAGGAATTGTCCTGTGAAGAGGAAGTAGAGATCAGGAACAAAGGCGCGGATTTCTTTTTCGCGCACGACCAAGATATGAAGGGCGGGGGATTGGACGCGACCAGCAGATAAGCCATAGCGAACTTTTTTCCAGATCAGTCCGGAGAGGTCATAGCCTACCAAGCGATCGAGAACACGGCGTGCTTCTTGAGCGCGGCGCAGATTCTCATCGAGGGCGCGAGGATGTTTGATAGCTTCTTTGACGGCATCAGGAGTGATTTCGTAAAAGAGAACGCGCTGCGGCCTCTTTAGTCCGCAGGTCTCGGCGACATGCCAAGCAATCGCTTCTCCCTCACGGTCGGGGTCGGTGGCGAGTAAGACTTCGCTTGATTTCTTGGCGAGTGATTTCAGTTCGCTGACAATCTTCTCTTTACCGGGAGAGATTTCGTAGTGCGGGATGAAGCCACCAGGGATATCGATAGCCTTTTTATTGCTCTTGGGCAGATCACGCACATGACCAACAGAGGCGACGACACGGTATTCGCCGTCAAGATATTTTTCTATGGTCTTGGCTTTTGATGGTGATTCGACGATGAGGAGTTTCATATTTTGAAAAAAGTTTATGCTACTACGTTCTTACATAGTGCATGCCACCGACATTCTTGGCAAGGCCTTTGATTTCGAGTAATGCCAAGAGAGAACTGGCGGCGGCTGTTTGCAGTGTAGTCGCTTTGATGATCTTGTCAATGTGAAGTGGTTCGTGAGAAAGCAAAGAGAGAACCTTTTGTTCTTCAGGTGAAAGGCCGGTAACCTCTTTTTTCTTCTGGCCTTTTTCTTGACTGGAGAAAAGGTTTTCTTGGCTGAGTTCTTCTAAGATATCCTGTAACCCAGTGACGACTTTAGCGCCTCGCTTGATCAAGTTGTTGGTACCGATGGAGTAGGGAGAAAAGACTGATCCAGGGACAGCAAAAACCTCGCGGTTGTATTCGAGGGCACACTGAGCTGTGATGAGGCTACCGCTTTTCTCGGCAGCTTCGATGACGATGGTCCCAAGGGTCATCCCAGCGATGATGCGATTGCGTTCTGCAAAGGTCCATTTCCCTCCTCCCAGAGTCGGCGGATACTCACTGATCACCGCGCCGTGTCCCATAATTTTCTTGGCGAGTGGGATGTGACTGGATGGAGAGATGCTTTGGATACCGCTTCCGAGAACGGCGATGGTCTCGCCGTTTGCTTCGAGCGCTGCCTCATGGGCAACGGAATCAATTCCAAAAGCCAGTCCTGAAACGACCACTATTCCGGCACGGGTCAGATCTTCGCTTAGGCGTGCCGCTACCTGCTCTCCATAGGCGGTAAATTTTCGCGAACCAACGATAGCGACCATGGGCGTCTGCTTCGCCCAATCAAAATTCCCTTCTATATAGAGCGTGTAGGGGGGATCGGGAATTTCTCGAAGGAGGTCTGGAAATTCTGGATCTTCTGGAAGGAAGAGCTTGATTTCTTGTGTGAGAAATTTCTCCCACGTTTCCTCTGGGTTGATGCTCTTCCGTCCAATGATGAGCGCTTCTTTCTTTTCTGGGCGCATCTTTGGAACGCCAGCGATCTCTTCTGGAGAAGCAAACCAGGCTTTCTCCATGCTTCCGAAGTGAGCCGCCAAGGTTCGTAATGTGCCACTTCCGATATTCGGAATGGCAAGAAAGGCGTGAGCGTATTTATGATTGTTTTCTGACATATCTCATATAGTAGACAAAATTTCTTTTTTCGGCTAGAATTATCACATTTGAAAGAAACAATTTTGGGCCGTTTCCGCCAGAGGCGGACCAGCCTCCGGCTGGAGCTCATCATCAAAACGTATATACTATGTTCACAGTGTATGTACTAAAAAGTGAAAAAAATGGTAAGCGTTATGTGGGCTACAGCGGGAAAGATGCCGCTGTTAGACTAAGGGAACATAATACCGGATCGAACACATATACAAAACAAAATAAGCCCTTTGTGCTACTCTATACTGAGCAGTACGAAGAAAAGACGGAAGCTATGAAAAGAGAGAGGTTTCTCAAGTCAGGACAAGGGAGAAAGCTTCTTGATACAATAACGAAGTAGTAAATTGGGCCGTTAGCTCATCTGGTAGAGCACCGCATTTGCAATGCGGGGGTGGCAGGTTCGAGTCCTGTACGGTCCACAGATTATAAAATGCCCGTGTCGTATGATACGGGCATTTTATATTTTATTGTACAGGGCTTGAACGGGAAGGGGTCGGGAAACGGGAGTTTCCCGTTTGGGGTGACCCGCTTGCGGGGCTAGAGGGCGGAAGCCTCATAGAACGCAGGCCGGAGGTCGAGTATTCGCGTCCTGTACGGTCCACCAAAGTTAAAACCCGGCACTGGTTGCGGGGTTTTGATTTTTGGATCGACTGGGCGAGAAGTTTATGCCCCGGAGGGGTAAGTCCTGTACGGTCCACATCCGACTTGAAATTTTTTCTTAGTTCAGCTATACTGCCGAGGCTCGAAAAATAGGTCTTTTCGAAGCTTTTTCTTTGGCTATCAGAAATTCGGGTGATTAGCTCAGTTGGTTAGAGCGCGACACTGATAATGTCGAGGTCCCAAGTTCGAATCTTGGATCACCCACAGTTGGCGTGTCAAGAGAAAAGGGATACAATCATCATACAGCGGGGTAGAGCAGTTCCGCCGCAGGCGGACAAGCTGGCAGTTTACCCGCCGTAGGAGGGCTCGCTTGGCTCATAACCAAGAAAGTATATGTATACGGTGTATGCATTGCGATTTGAAAACGGCCGATACTATGTCGGTATGACGCATGACTTGCGACAGAGAGTCTATGAACATAGGAAGGGAAAAACATTTTCCACAAAAGGAAAAAAGATAGTGCAGGTGTTGAAACTTGAGGAGTGTTCTGATAGTCTTCATGCCAGAGAAAGAGAAAAATTTTGGAAATCTGGACAAGGGAGAGAGCGATTGAAGAATTATAGCGGGGTAGAGCAGTCTGGCAGCTCGCTTGGCTCATAACCAAGAGGTCGGTGGTTCGAATCCACCCCCCGCAACAAGCAGAACAAATCGGAAAATATGGCAGGGTAGTTCAGCTGGCTAGAACGCAGCACTCATAACGCTGAGGTCGCGAGTTCGAGTCTCGCCCCTGCTACAAAAGAAAAAATGGGGGCGTAGCTCAGCTGGTTAGAGCGACTGCCTGTCACGCAGTAGGTCGCCGGTTCGAGTCCGGTCGTCCCCGCAAAATCAAGAACCCGGCCCTTGTGGTCGGGTTTTGGTTTTCTGGAATGTCCGGATGAGAAGTTTATGCCCCGAAGGGGTAAGTCCGGTCGTCCCCGCTAAGAAAAAAGTATCCATCAAAGATGCTTTTTTGTTTGAGTTGTGAATGGACCTGAACAAGAAAAAGTTCAGGATTTCATGAAATTTCCTGAAACTGCTATTCTGGCTGTAAGTAAGTTAAAGTTCACTGTTTTTGAAAGGAATGGAAAATCTCAAGACATTTTTCTCTAAACTAGAAAAGTTCTTCTCTGTAGAACTCAATCAGCAGATCATACTGATGGTAGTGCTTTTAGTATTCTTCGGAAGCACTCTTGCGAATGGTTTTGTTCATGATGACCGGGCGGCCATCGTAACGAATGAATACGTGCACAGCGGACAGTACTGGTACAAGACATTTACGGGCTGTATGGGGGAGTATCAGCTTGGCGGTTGTGAAGGAAAGGGTTTCTACTACCGGCCGATGAAGCTTCTCTCGGATTTCGTGGCATATCGGATATCTTCCTCACCATGGATCTTTCACTTCTTGAATCTTGCCTATATCTCCATCCTTTGTTTGATTCTCCTTCGTTTTTATACATTCTTCCTTAAAAACAGGATCCTCGCTTTTTTGGGAGTACTCTTTTTTCTGACGCATCCAATTAATACCGAAGTCATTAACTGGATCGCAGCCGTGCAGGATATACTCGTAGCGATCTTTCTTTTGCTTTCTCTCAAATGGTATATCCGGTACTCCGAAGAAGAAAAAGAGAATGCTTTGATAAAAGCAGGACTGTTTTGGTTGCTCGCGATGTTTTCCAAGGAGACAGCTGTTTTTTTCGGAGCAATCTTTATTGGCTGTGAACTCTTCCAAAAAAGATTTCCGAAAGTAGTCTTTATGTCTCTGGTGAAGAATTACCGACTCGTCCTTTTTTACACCGTACCAATTTTTGTGTACTTCTCTTTTCGGTATGCTGTTCTCGGAACATTTTTTGCGAATGATTATGCCAGAACTACTGAAGATCTATCAGCTTCAACTCACACCCTTACTTCTTTGTGGCTTTTCGGGGCTTACCTCTTTAAGCTCCTTTTCCCGCTTCCGCTTAACTTGTTCCATTCTATTGATGTCAATCAGTTGCCAGCCTTTCAGATTATTCTCTCAGGACTGGTGCTTCTGATGTTTTTTATCATGCTCTTCGTGTTCTTTCGTAAAAAACAAGCTGCTCCTTTTGTTGGCTTGCTCTGGTGGCTTTTTCTTATTGCGCCACCGATCATCTTTATTGGTAGCCTGGGAAATAATGTACTCTATGAACGATATATTTTTATACCGCTCGCTGGCCTTATTCTTGCGCTGATTTATGGTGTGGAACACCTGACGGAACGATATAAAGCATTTTTCGGTCGCCTCTCCGTGAAAGTAGTTCTGTTCGTAGTCGTCATTCTTTATCTTGGTATTGCCTGGAAGATAGATACCAATCGAAACAAAGATTTCAAAGACAACATCTCACTCTATAACGCATCTATCGCTCTTTCGCCAAACGAAGTGGATCTCTATTACAACTTAGCCCTGTCATACGCTGAAGTAAGCGATACTGCGAATGCCATAAAAAACTACCAAAAAGTACTAGAGTTAGATCCCACGAATTACAAGACTCATAATAACCTTGGTTCACTCTATGTGTCTTCTGGGGATTTCACTGCCGCAGAACGTGAGTACCAACTGGCTATCGAACTGAGTCCTACACTCTTCTCTCTGTATTACAATCTGGCGAATGTGTATATAAAACAAAATGATTCTGCGAACGCTTTAGAAGCTCTTGATAAATCGCTTGAACTCAACCCGAACTTTACTCAAGCGAAAGAGAAGAAAGAGCTTCTGATGAAAGAAGTTACTCAGAATCATTAGGCCAGACGTAAGGAATGAGAATGCTTCTTTTCTTTTTTCTTTTTGGAGAGTAAAATGAAAAGCATGAATGAGATTTTTCGAAAAATTGCAGTCAAGGCTTCGCGCATGATGGGGTCGTCAAAGGCTTTCGTTCTCGCCTTGCTCGTTGTCGTGGTGTGGGCCTGTACTGGACCCTACTATGGCTTTTCTGATACGTGGCAGCTCGTTATCAACACTGGTACGACCATCCTGACATTCCTTATGGTCTTTTTAGTTCAGAATACCCAAAATCGTGATGCTCGGGCGATGCAACTCAAACTTGATGAACTGATTCGCGCAGGAAAAACATCAAGTAATCAGCTGATTGATCTGGAAGACCTTTCTGATGCCGAGATGGAACTCATCCATGATCGATTTCATCTATTACATGAGGAGGCAGCCAGAAAAAAAGATTAAAGAACGCCCTAGGTTCGAACATCTTTTTCAGGGGAAATATTTTGGACAGGGACAGCGCTCGCGTTGTCTCTTTTTCGTAGGGCGGCACGAATTTGGAAGCTGGTGAGGACAAGAACAAGAACGGATGAGAAGCTATAGAGCCAGAGTGTTCCTGGTTCTGCATCGAAGAAAAACTTGTTGTACCAATTGCGGTTGGCGCCTTCCGTCGCCTGCCGTATCATTTCGAGAGAAGAGATGTCCTTTTGTTTTGGGCTGGTACCACCTATGATTTCCTCGCCGTCCCCAATATCGTCATTGTCAGTATCAGGGTTTTGGGGATCAGTGAGATAGATATCGCGTTCTGCCTGATCGGTCAGTCCATCAGCATCACTATCTTGTACTGCCGCACGCGCACAGTCTCCTGGGAGCACGAAGCTACCGAGGAGAACAAAAAGAATAAAAACTTTTTTAGGCTTTCCAAACATACTTCTGGACATACTGATTAAGAATGACATTCCCTGAGGCTTCGATGAAGATTGCAGGGACGCTCCAGGCTTTGGCAAGTTCTGGACCATGCTTTTTCCCGGCGATAAAAAGTGATTTGGCGAGAATATCAGCAGCGGTAGTATTTGGAGCAAGAACAGTGACGGTCAAAAAATCTTCGGCAGCACTTTCTCCGAGGAGGGGATTGATGAGATGATGTTTTTCTTTTCCTTCCTTCACCCAGTGGCGACGATTTCTCCCCGAAGTAGCGACGGCCATGCCTTTCAGAAGGAGAATAGCAGGAGGAAGTTTGCTTTCAAGAGGGTGTTCAACTTCAACAGCCCAATAGGGATAGTCTTCCTTTTGGTTCACTCCCTGGGCAAAGATATCTCCTCCGGCATCAATGAGAAAGTTATCGAAATGTTGTTTGAGAAAGAGCGCTACCTGATCGACGATGTATCCCTTGCCGATACCACCCAAATCGATAAAGAGATCTGCTGGTTTGGTGACGGTACGCGTAGTGGGATCGAGATGAAGTTTTGAGAAGTCACCCTTTTCTTTCCAGGCGGTCTGGGGGAGTGTCCCCTGGTAACCTTCTTTTTCGAGAAGAGGAAGGATGCTCGGATCAAAGAGTCCCTGGGTTGATTCGTGAAAGCGTTTGGCGAGCGTGAGCATCGCGAAGAGATCCTCTGAAACTTTCAGTTGGGTACTCTGGTTGAGTGCAAAGAGTTCGTTGTCCTTTCTGAAGCGGCTGAAACGTTTTTCGAAATCACGCATCATATCGAAGACTGTTTCCAATGCTACTACAGCTTTTTCTTCTTGGCCGTCAGAAAAGATGATCTCGCACAGGATGTCGGTGTTCATGATTTTCTGCTTCACCTCTTTGCGAACACTGTACCAGATCTTATTGTTCATAGGAGTCGAGAAGGCCGTTGTTGTTAGTATCAGTTTCTACTTCGAAGTAGGTGAAGTCATCCTCATCGTGGTGGCGATCAAGAGCATTCGGAATACCATCTCCATCAATGTCGGTAAAGTACTCATTTTGTGGGACGAGCGGATCCGGGTCGATAGCATCCACCAGGATGTCGCCATCGGTATCTTTACTGTAGGCTTCCTCAGTGACGACAATGGTTTTGGTCACTGGTTGGTACTCGATGAATTCTTTTAGCACCTTGACCGTTTTTGGTTTTGAGGTTTGATTTTCTTCATCGTTACTTCTTTCGTCTTCTCTTTCATCCTCGTCTTCCTCTTCTTCGTCATCATCATCTTCCGCCAAAGCCGTCATGAGAGTGAAACGTCCCAGATCGGTTACTTCAGACGTGCGTAGTGTGACGTGCCACGCGATTGAGGCAACAAAAAGCGTCAGGGTGGTAAAGCCAAATAACTTGAAAAAACGCATAGCCTGTAGGTTTAAGAAGTTTTCGTTTTTGTAGAAGTCTTGGGCTTGGAAGAGGTTACCTGTTGATCTACTAGTTTTTGGGTAACGACTGGCTGGATAGTCGTCTGATTGACCGTTGTTTGTTTCGCTTTGACGAGGTCAGGCTGTTCTTTCAGAAGCTGTTCGTACTGTGCCTTGGCATCTTCCATGGCTTGCTTCAGATTATTCTTTTGGTCGCTGATGTCTAGGTAGTACTGATAGCGGGCAAAAGCGATGTCCTTTTGGGCGAGAGCAACCTCCTCTTCCTTGGTAGCGAGGCTTTCGGCACGCTTCGCTTTTTCTACGGCCATGACGGCTGTGAGCGGAGCAGTAAAGGCTGCTACTACGAAGAGGAACAGAAAAAATCTCGTTTTGAGGGTATTCATATGGTACTATGTTTAATACTTCCCAGCACAGAGTAAAACGTTTTTTGAATCAGAAAGTTTTCATCAGAGCTTCCTATGCCTTTCTCGTCTTCTGTCCATGAGGAATCGGTAGATCCCGCGTCAGTTGATGACGGGGAGCTGCTCAGGCGTGCCAAAAAAGACCCTGAAGTCTTCGGGGTGCTCATGGAACGGTACGAGCAACCACTCCGTCGTTATCTGGTGCGCTTGACGGGCTGGGGAGAGGAAGAGGTGAGTGACATACTGCAAGAATCCTTTATCAAAGCTTACCGTCATTTGAATGAGTATGATGAAGATTTGAAATTTTCTACTTGGTTGTATCGTATTACTCATAATCAGGCCATAGACACTCTCCGGAGTAAAAATCGGCAGACTGTCGTTTCTGACGCTTCTTTGGAAGAGGTGGCTCAGTATGTTCCTGGGACAACGAATTTGGAGGCAGAGTTCCTCCGGCGAGACGATCTGAAAAAAGTCCGACGCGCTATACTGGACCTTCCTCTTATCTATCGAGAAGTGTTGATTTTACGATTTCTGGAAGAACGCACTTACGAAGAGATGGTTGATATTTTGAAAAAACCAAAGGGCACGATCGCTACCTTGATAAGGCGTGGCCGCGTCTTGCTTCTGGAACAGCTAAATCACACTGATTAATCTCTATGTCCTCCTTGACCGAAAAAACACTGGCGATCATCGCCAAAGAACAGATCCAACCGATCCCTCTTTGGAAGTCGCAAGGGAGAAATATCGCCTACTGGTTCGGCACGATTCTTCTAGTAGCGTTTTCAGCGTTGGCCGCCGCGCTCTCTTTTCACGCGCTTTTTGAAATCGATTGGGATGCATACGCCAAGGCCGACTTTTCTTTTCTCCAGATCCTGCTTTCGGGAGTGCCTCTTTTTTCTGCCGCATTGCTTGCTCTCTTTCTGCTTGGGAGTATAGCGTTTCTTCATCAGACTCGTCGTGGATATCGATATCCTGTTTTGATGCTTACCGGAGTCTTCCTTGTTACCAGTAGTGTGTTTGGATATTTTATTGAAGGATCACCTCTCGACGAGCCAGCAGAGAAATTCTTTCTTTTTGCCGTGCCTCACGCCGAAAAAATTCAGGCGAGTCTGCTTCCTTCTGCAGAGCGTCAGTGGTCTCAGCCGGAGCGTGGATTATTGGGTGGTGCCGTACTTTCTTCAAATGCAACTGATTTGCAGCTTCTTGATTCGTCCGAGAACCTTTGGACCGTAAATTATGCTGACGCTACTATTAGCGAGGCAGTCGGTCTCGAGCCGTATGAAGATGTGAAAATCATCGGCGATCAGGAAGGGGAGTATTCGTTTAAGGCGACGGAAATTAGGGAGTGGAAAAATGCAGATTCTTCAAGGAAGAGAGAGGACGATGCGGTAAGACAAGAGGAAGACGATGAGGAAGAAGAGGTGTCTCAACAGGAGAGAGAAGAGGCAGATGACGAGAGTGAGAAGGTTGAACAAGAAGAAGACGAGGAAGAGGAAGAGGAAAAGGAGACTGAAGAAAATGAGGATCAAGATAAAGACGAAGAGGATGACAAGAACGACGACTAAAGGATTCTTACTCTTAGGTATGGTCGCCTTGAGTGGTGGCTTGTTTTGGTTGTGGCAGAGCAATAGGTTTGTTCCTCAGGAACCAACTGTTGTTTCGGAAAAACAAGAACCGGTAGTGGTAGAAAGTCGTGAGCCTATTCTCAAGAAAGAAGAGTTGCTACCGGAGCCGAAGCCACTCCCAGTATCTTGGCTCATCTCTCCCGTACCGTTTACCGTACAAGCACCATTTGGTGAGTGGGGTGATCCGGTATTTCAAGATGCTTGTGAGGAAGCATCGATGATCATGGCTGAAGCCTGGGCTACTGGAGAGACACTGACCAAAGAATCTGCCAAAGCAAAAATCCAGGCACTCGCTACTTTTCAAAAAAAGAAATTTGGCCATGCAGTCGATACATCGATACAGGATACTGCTTGGCTCCTCAATGAATATTTTCATGTGTTTGGTACAGTCCGTACGAGTATCGAAAAAGAGGATATCAAGAAGGCGCTCTCAGAAAACAGACTGGTCATTGTGCCGACTGATGGCCAGAAGCTGAAGAATCCAAACTTTACTCAGCCTGGACCGCCGCGTCATATGCTGGTGATTGTTGGGTATGACGATACGACTCGAGAATTTATTACCAATGACCCGGGGACGCGGAAAGGGGAAGGCTACCGGTATTCACAAGATGTCCTCTATGAGGCTATTCTCGACTACCCAACAGGGAAGCATTTGCCGGTAACGAGTAGTGACAAAGTCATGCTGACGGTCGGGGAAGATGCGGCTCTTCCTTGACTTTTCGTCGAAAAAGTGTATAATAAAAAAACGTAACTTAACAGTAAAAAGCATGAATCGAGCCTTTCCTACGGAAGACTTTTTTGTTTTCTTTGAGAGCGGCTCGGTTCATCATGGTGGTGGATACGAGTGCAACAGCAACATTGTAGGAGATCCTATGTCAGGAACCAACTCTGCCAGCGTTTCCGTCACGTTCCGTGGTCGTGATCGGGGCGCCAGGCAGCGTCATACCCAGACTGGCTTCATTCAGGTGCCTGGTGCCGATTCCGGCAAGCAGGCCCGTCACGCCGCCTTGACCGAGAAATTGGCCAAGGAACTGGCCAAGCTCGATCCGCAACCGGTCCACGCCTCGGAGGCCGCATGAGCAAGCTTCCAACTGCTCGGACGATCCGTGTGCCGGACCTGACTCTCAACGTGCAGGGTGCGACCGTCATCAACGGCGGCGCTCGTCTCTCGGTCTCGGCTTTCGCCACGCCGGATACGGGTGAGCATCTGCAAACGCTCGCGGGATCTGTCCGTGGGCCGAAAGAGAAGGTGGGTGTTTCGCCAGTGATCGAGCCCTCGTCCGGCACCATTCGGCCCGGACGACCGATGAAGCGCATCGTGAAAGCGGTCCTGCGAACCACGCGCAACAGCTGGTAATCGACAACACGTTTGTCATCAGGGACGATTTGCTTCGGCAGTCGTCCCTTTTTCTTTTCCCAAAAACACGAGACGGGAGTATACTGGTGACATAAATATTGTTTTCAAACGTATGGGTCTTTTTTCAACCTTTTCCGCGCCGAAGAGTGTTTCGCCGACAGAGTTTCATGATAAGGTGCGTGGTGCTTTGCGTGACAAAGGGTTGTCAGAGCGCGATGTCGATCATGTAACCCAAGTAGCACGTCTCGGCCTCGATGAAACTGGTTCACACCGAGGGCTCGATCGACACGAGGTCGATCAGACAGTGCAGGTACTCCGTGATAACCGTGATGCCCATAGTCTTTCTGACCATCAGATTGACGCCGTTGACGAAGTCTTGAAGCATCACCTCTAGAAATGTCTCGAGCTCCTCTAGAAATACTCGCTGTTTCGCCTCAAGTATCTTGTGCTATAAAACGGAATCGACGCACTCGTCGGATTCGTTTGGCGGTGAAGAGTGATGGGAGTGTCGTGCTTACGTTGCCACACCGAGCCTCTTTAGAAGTTGCGAAAAGTTTGCTTGTAAATAAGCGTGACTGGATTCTGGCCGCCAGAGAGCGGATGCTGCGAGAACCGGTGAAGCTTCTCATGCAAGGAGGGGTAAAGGAGTATGAGAAAAACAAAGAAGCAGCACGGCGTTTGATTACAGAGCGAGTGAGGTATTTTCAGAATATCTACGCCGTTACCTACCAAAAACTCTCTATTCGCAATCAGAAAACCCGTTTTGGAAGCTGCTCCTCACGAGGACACCTCTCTTTCAATTATCGGCTGATTTTTCTACCCGAACACTTGAGAGATTATGTCATTGTGCACGAACTGTGCCATCTCCGAGAACTGAATCACTCTCGGAAATTCTGGGCACTGGTGGCGCAGACAGTACCTGACTATCGAGTGAAAAAACATGAGCTTCAAGCCTTTTCTCGACCAACTTAATGGAGTCTTGACAGTGTATCATTTTCCTGCTTTAATGAAGTTCTTACTCTAGAGCTTGATATTTTAGCTCTACATTCCTTTGGGAGTCTTATCTCTTCGAGGGGAAGAGATAAGACTCTAATTTTATAACATTCAAAAGAATGTTTAGCAGAAACCCACGAGGAGGGCGCTCCTCTTCACGTACCTCGGTCAACCGTTTTGGTCGCCCGACCACACGGAGCCGAAAAAAGCGTCCCGCAGAACGAGAGCTTGATTTCACACAGTTTGTGAAAAAGGCGATCCAGATCACTGAGACAGAGGTCTATAATCCAAAGCACCGCTTTGCTGATTTTGAGATGCACAGCAAGCTCAAGGCGAATGTCGCTGCCAAGGGCTATGTCCATCCAACACCAATTCAAGATGGAGCTATTCCTCACATCCTGCTTGGTCGTGATGTGATTGGTATTGCCAATACCGGTACCGGTAAGACTGCCGCTTTTCTCCTCCCGCTTATTCACAAGACGTTTAAGCACAAGACAGAAAAAGTATTGATTATTGTCCCGACTCGTGAATTGGCACTGCAGATTGAAGACGAGCTACGAGGTTTTTCTCATGGTTCCGGTCTCAACTCAGCTTTGTGTATCGGTGGTGCGAACATTGCTGAGCAGTTGCGCAGCCTTTCCCGTGGTCCGAGTTTCGTCATTGGTACGCCAGGACGACTCAAGGATTTGATCGAGCGCAAGCGGCTCAACTTAGGAGAGTTCAACAATATTGTGCTCGACGAAGTTGATCGCATGCTTGATATGGGCTTTATCAATGATATTAAATTTCTCGTGGCACTTATGCAGTCGCCACGCCAGTCACTGTTTTTCTCGGCGACTATGCCGCGTGAGATCGCAGAGCTCGCCAAGAAATTCTTGAACGATCCAGTGACGATCGCTATCAAGTCACGAGCGACTTCAGAGAATGTCGATCAAGACGTTATCGAAGTGGCACCAAAAGAAGAGAAAATTGAAGTGCTCCACAATCTTCTTTTGAAACCCGAGTTTCAGAAGGTGCTTATTTTCGGACGGACGAAGCATGGCGTCGACAAGCTGGCTCATCGTTTGGAAGAGCGTGGTTTCAAATCCGACTCTATCCATGGTGATAAGTCACAGTCACAGCGTCAAAGGGCGCTCCGTCGCTTCAGCAAGGACGAGATTTCGATCTTGGTGGCAACGGACGTTGCGGCTCGAGGACTCGATATCCCAGATGTCACCCACGTTATCAACTACGAGCTTCCAGAAAATTATGAAGACTATATCCACCGCATCGGTCGTACCGGTCGTGGAGATAAAAAGGGAAACGCCCTGACCTTCATCAACTAAAGAACTTTTTTGAAGAGTTTTTGGCCCCGCAGGCATAAAGCCTGCGGGGTTTTCTTTCCCGATTCGGGTGGAGTATAATGGGAAGACTTTGACCGATCTCTTTACTATGGAATTTCAGACAGGGCCTCTGTTGGAAAAAATTGAATATCCGATTGACCTCCGGAAACTTCCCGTGGAAAAACTCTCTGAAGTGTGTCAGGAATTGCGCCAGTTTATCATTGATACTGTTTCGAAAAAAGGAGGTCATTTTGGGGCCAGTCTCGGTGTGATAGAGCTGACCACGGCGCTTCACTATGTCTTCGATACACCGGATGATCTTCTTGTCTGGGATGTGGGACACCAGGCGTATGCCCACAAGATTCTCACTGGCCGGAGAAAAATATTTCATACCAATCGTCTTTCCAAAGGGCTCAGTGGTTTCCCAAAGAGAGCAGAGAGTCCGTATGATACTTTTGGCGTAGGGCATTCCTCCACGTCTATTTCGGCCGCTCTCGGAATGAGTATGGCGCTCAAACAAGAAGGAAGCGAGCGTCATGTGATCGCAGTCATCGGCGATGGGGCGCTTACTGGCGGTATGGCTTTTGAGGGACTCAATCATGCTGGGAGTTCCAATGCTAACCTTTTGGTCATCATCAATGATAATTGCATGAGTATCGACCCGAATGTCGGTGCTCTCAAAGAGTATTTGGCAACCGTGACAGCTTCACCAACGTTCAATGTCGTACGTGATCGGCTTCGCGATTCTCTGGAAAAGGTTTCGACCTATGGTCCAGACCTCCGAGAACTCGCTTCCAAGATTGAGCTTGCTATCAAAGGTGTCGTTTCGCGGCAGAGTAACTTATTTGAGAGTCTCAATTTTCGTTATTTCGGTCCAGTCGATGGTCACGATGTCGTGCATCTCGAAAAGATTCTCCGTGATTTAAAAAATATTCCTGGTCCAAAAATTTTGCATTGTCTGACACGCAAGGGGAAAGGTTACAAGTTTTCAGAAAACGGTGATCAGACGATTTGGCATGCTCCCGGACTTTTCAACAGTGAAACGGGGGAGCGTATCAAGGGATCTTCCGATACTCCGGAACCACCAAAGTATCAGGATGTTTTTGGAAAGACACTACTCGAACTGGCCCAAAAGAATTTCAAGATTATTGGAGTCACGCCGGCGATGCTCTCGGGCTCTTCTATGAAGATTATGCAGGAAGCTCTGCCAAGTCGTGTTTTTGATGTCGGTATTGCGGAGCAGCATGCGGTGACGTTTTCAGCGGGACTGGCGACTCAGGGGATGGTGCCATTTTGTAATATCTATTCGACCTTCATGCAGCGTGCCTACGACCAGGTGATTCATGATGTCGCGATACAAAACTTAAAGGTTATCTTTTGTCTCGATCGGGCCGGATTGGTAGGCCCGGACGGGGCGACACACCAGGGAGCCTACGATATGGCGTATCTGCGTTCCATCCCCAATATCATTGTGAGTGCTCCGATGAATGAAGAGGAACTGCGCAATCTCATGTATACCGCGCAAGGAGAGAGTGTCACGGGTCCGATGGCTATTCGCTATCCTCGGGGACAAGGTGTTATGCTGGAATGGCAGAAGCCGTTTTCTTTGATTCCGATTGGAACGGGAAGAAAACTGCGTGACGGAAAAGAGTTGGCTTTTCTCTCCATCGGTCATGTTGGCAACGTCGTCACAAAGGTTTGTGAAAAACTGGAAAAAGAGGGGGTGCTGGCAGCTCATTACGATCTGCGTTTTGTGAAGCCACTCGATGAAAAGCTGCTGCACGAAGTTTGTACACAGTATAAGAAAATTATTACCGTAGAAGATGGCTGTATCGCTGGTGGCATGGGCAGTGCCGTTCTCGAGTGGATGGCTGATCATGGATACCAGGCCGAAGTGCGCCGTCTTGGTATACCGGACCGGATTATAGAACACGGTGAGCCAAAAGAGCAGTATGCTGAGTGTGGCTACGACGAGATTGGTATTCTCGAGGCCGCTCGGAAAATGCTTTCTCAAATATTACGATAAAGAGCCATGAATTTTTTTTCCAATTTGGAACATTTCGTTCGATATGCGGCACTCCATCTTCCGCTTGAAGGATTCGTCTTTATCGGATCATTTTTGGAGGAAGTGATCAGTCCCATTCCCTCAGCGCTTATTATGGGAGTGGCTGGTTCGGTAGCGCTGATGCGCGACGAGACTCTGTGGTATCTCTTGCTTCTTGCGGCGGTTGGGAACATCGGCAAGACCCTTGGCGCCTGGGTGTACTATTTTGTGGGTGATAAACTGGAAGACCTGATCATTCCAAAAGCGACGAAGTGGTTTGGTATCAGGCATGAAGATCTGGAAAATATCGGCAAGCGTTTCGTCGGACATCACTGGAAAGATGGCGGCGTACTTTTCCTCCTTCGTGTTTTGCCGCCGTTTCCTACCACGCCAGTCTCGATTACGGCTGGTATGATTAAGATGGATATCCGCGTTTTTCTTCTGGCAACCTACGCTGGGAATTTTTTCAAAGATCTCCTCTATCTCTATATCGGCT
The DNA here is from genome assembly GCA_964612055.1 of uncultured Bdellovibrionales bacterium. Lineage (GTDB taxonomy): Bacteria > Patescibacteriota > Minisyncoccia > Moranbacterales > UBA1568 > UBA1568. The sequence goes on along the minus strand of CAZTBI010000001.1, from coordinate 433,949 downwards.
ACGCTGGTATTGCCAAGCTTCATACGCTCTGGCGTCGTATCGACGACGTGAAGGTGATCGTGGATATCGCTGTCGTTATTGCCATTTTGGCGCTCCTCTTCGTGCTCTATACCGAGCGTGGTCGGGGCAAAGTGCTCTACCATGAGTTCTGCGCAAAAGTGGCCGCTTGGTTTAAAAAGTAAAAGCGCGTATTTCTATGTCTCCTTTTCACCTCAAATCATCATGGCCACCGGCTGGTGATCAGCCCAAAGCGATCACGGCGTTGTCGCAGGGACTTTCCGACGGCAAGCGCTTTCAGACACTCCTCGGGGTGACTGGCTCCGGGAAGACTTTTACCATGGCCAATGTCATTAAGAATCTCGGCAAGCCGACACTGGTGATTGCTCACAACAAAACACTCGCTGCGCAGCTCGCTCAGGAGTATCAGCAGTTTTTTCCTGACCATGCGGTACACTATTTCGTCTCGTACTACGATTATTACCAGCCAGAAGCCTACATGCCGGCCTCGGATACCTATATCGAGAAAGATGCTCAGATCAACGCTGAGATCGATCGTTTGCGTCACGCTTCGACTCAGGCGCTCCTCACCCGGAGCGATGTCATTATTGTGGCGTCGGTGTCGTGTATCTATGGCTTAGGCAGTCCGGAAGAATATGAAAAAGAAAATGTGCGGCTCGAAGTTGGCCAAGCGCTTTCTCGGACAGAGTTTCTGCATCAGTTGGTAGCTATTTTCTTTGAACGTACCAATGCTGATATTGCTCCGGGGCAGTTCCGCAGTCTCGGTAACCGCATCGAAATCATGCCGGTGTCAGAGAAATTTATCTATCTGATCGAGATTGTCGCTGGTAAGGTCGGGAGTATCACAAAAATTGATCCTGTTTCACAGAGGATATTGGGAACACTGGAAAACATTTTTCTTTTTCCGGCCAAGCACTTCATTACGGATAAAGATCAAAAAGATATCGCCATCAAGTCAATCCGCGAAGAACTTGATCTGCGTCTCAAGGAATTAGAACAAGAGGGGAAACTTTTGGAAGTAGAACGTCTGAAACGGCGGACGAGTTATGACCTCGCGATGGTTGAGGAAATCGGTTACTGCAACGGTATCGAAAACTATTCGAGGCACCTGTCGGGAAAGCAACCAGGCGAACCACCAGAAACGTTGCTTTCCTACTTCCCGCATACGAAAGATGGCAAGCCGGACTTCCTCACGGTGATTGATGAATCACATGTGACGTTGCCGCAACTCCGTGGCATGTATGCTGGCGACCAGTCGCGCAAAAAGACGCTCGTAGAATATGGTTTCCGTCTTCCCTCGGCACTCGACAACCGACCGCTTCGCTACGAAGAATTTTTGGAGCATGTTGGTCCGGTCATCTTTACTTCGGCAACACCGGCCCAGTATGAGCGCGAGATCAGTGAGCAGATTGCTGAGCAGGTTATTCGTCCGACTGGCTTACTTGACCCAGAGGTGTCTGTCCTCCCGATCTATGAGAAAAAGGGTGAAGACGCGTATCCTGGACAGATCGGGCACTTTATCGAAGAAACACTGAAAGAGATCAAAAAAGGTGGTCGAGTGATTGCTACGACCCTGACCAAAAAGATGGCCGAAGACCTCTCTGTCTATCTGAAAGAGAAAAAGGTGAAAGCAGAATACCTGCACAGCGATATCAAGACGATTGATCGGATCAAGATTTTGACGGCTTTCCGCAGAGGAGAGTTTGATTGTATTGTCGGAGTTAATCTTTTGCGTGAAGGGTTGGATTTGCCGGAAGTGTCTTTTATCGGTGTCCTCGATGCTGACAAGGAAGGGTTCCTGCGCTCAGAGACGTCACTCATCCAAATTATTGGTCGCGCGGCCCGCAACGCTTCTGGCCGAGTGATTCTCTATGCTGAGTCGATGACTGACTCGATGCGTCGTTCGATCGACGAGACAAACCGTCGGCGCAAACTCCAGATTGCGTACAACACCGAGCATGGTATGACGCCGCAGACTATCAAAAAGAATATTCACGATATCACCGAAGCCATGGAGAGTGAGCATGATAAGGCGGTATTGGCGAACGTTGCCCTGGATCAGGAAATTTTTGCCAAGGATCCGGAAAAACTCATTCGTCTGAAGGAAAAAGAAATGCAGGCCGCAGTGAAGGTGCTTGATTTCGAAACAGCTGCCATCCTCCGTGATGAAATTCAATCACTCGAAGAATCATTGGGCGGGAAGAAAAAGAAAAAACAAGTCCGTTCACGTTTGTTCTAAAAAGAAAAAGCAGATGCCTTGCATCTGCTTGGTTACTCTTTGGTCTTTGGACCGTTCTGTCCATCGGCGGGTCTGTGGTTCATGATTCGTTCACGAGTTCCCCACCAATCGCAGGAGCGAGTGTTGTCTGGAGAAAGAAGCTCGAGATCGATAAGGAACCCATCCGGCAACCCAAAGTTTCGTGGAAAGGATCGCACGATTTGTTCTGCTTGTGTTGCGATGACATCTCTTGCTGTCGAGCTGAATGGGAGGCCCCTTTCCCAATAGTGGTTCATGAGATTCACTTCCCAGAACATCTTTGCAGCGGAGTCTCGTGCCTGGAACTTAGCGCCCACCGGGAACCTGGTGAGATTGCTGCGGTAGATATCAACGAACAGCGCTTTGTTTGGGATGCGCCAGGAATATCTAAGCTTTCCAAGGTCATGCGCCAGGCAAGTGATGAGGACCGCCCCGCCTGTTTCCGGCGAAGGTGGTGTGGTGATTTGTACAACAAAGGCAATTAACCGCTCATCCTGTTGGCGAGCCAGAGCTTCTTTTCGCATAGCTGTCTCCCAAGTTGTTGAGGAACTTGCCTCAAACGTAGCACCGGGGAGGTCTTCTTGCAAGAGGAAGTCCTTTCGTTGTCAATCGTGGCGTCCGAGAGTATACTAGAGACGGATAATCACCTTTCAATAAAGCGTATGACACAAAAACAAATCGTGGGAATCATAGTCGGAGGAGTGGTTCTGCTGCTAGTATGTTTCTTTGTTTATGGCCAGTTTGCCTCTAACTCTCTATCACAACCATTGATGACTTCAAATGGTACGACGAGGCAGCAGTCTCCTCCTCTGCAGGACAGCGCACCAGTACCGGAGAGTGTTGATGATATCAGTGCCAGTATTGTTTCGGAATCTCATGCTGACGCTACAGCCTTGGATGAAGAAGAGATGGGGGCTCTCGAAGAATTCGACCAGGATAGTGAAAGTGTAAATAACTTAGGAACATCTTATGATGAAAATAGCTTTTAAGAAATTTCAGCGTAAGGCGGTAGCTTTTCTTGGCGCCGTGTCGTTAGTGGCGCCACTGTCTGTCTCAGCTGCTCTTCCATCGGCTGCTGGATTACAGAATCGCGAGGAGCGAGCCAGCACCCTTCAAGAAGAACGCTCTGAGAGGATGGAGGCGGCACGAGATCGTATGCAGGAAGTTTTCTGTAATCGTTTTACAGAAACAGCGAGCACTATCGGTTCTGGCATGGCTTCGGCTCGTCAGAATTTTGAGGGACGAGTTGGTGAACGTGTCGGACAGATGGACGAGGGTCGGGATAGTCGTGACTCCAAGCTCGAAGATAGTCGCTCCGATGCTGACTCCAAGCGTAGTGAAATGTACGCCAAACTTGATGCCAAGGCTAATACTGATGCCGAGGAAGAGGCGGTAGATGACTTCAAAAAGACGGTTGAAGAGGCAGTGGATGATCGTCGTGATGCAGTGAATGCTGCCATTGAAACTTTCCGTACCGGCGTCGATGCTGCTCTTGCTTCGCGTAAGGATGATATGCAGAGCGCTGCCGATGCATTCGCAGCTGCCATGAAATCTGCGCTTGATAAAGCAAAGTCTGATTGTGAGGCTGGTACTGCTCCAGCAACTGTTCGATCCAACTTTCAGGCGGCGCTGGTAGCGGCGCACAAAGCCCTTCAAGCAGATAGAACTGAATCTGAAAAGATCCGCAAAGAAATTCAGGCATTGGCTGACACTCGTCAGGTTGCTATCGAGAAGGCGATGAGCGATTTTAAGGCGACCGTGGAAGCTGCAGCCGAGAAATTGAAAGAAGTTATGAGTGATACCAAGGATTAGGCGGTATGGTATCAAAGAAAAAAGCGCCCATTTCTTTTGCTTCCGCCGTACACAAGGTAGTACGGGGGATTCGCAAGGGCCAAGTCATGAGTTACGCTGCTGTCGCGGCCAAGGCTGGTTTTCCAAAAGCAGCTCGAGCTGTCGGGACGCTCATGAAGCACAATTACGATCCGGCTATTCCCTGTCACCGAGTGGTTCGTTCTGATGGACAGCTGGGACAGTACAATCGTGGCGTCAAGAAGAAAAAAGAGCTTTTGACTGAAGAGGGAGTGGTAATAAAAAATGGCCGAGTGGTGAGTCTACTCGGTGCTTAAGAGACTTGCTCCGAGTGCGTTTTTCTGCCACAATGGAGCGTATCTTCTCTTTTACTGTTTGTCTCAATGACTGAGGGTATTCGCAGAAATTTTATCGTGACAGCTGATGACTACGGCATCCGACAGACAGCGGAGCCGATTTTGCGTTTAGTGCATGAAGGCAGGGTTGATCGAGTGGCAGTACTCATTCATTACGTCTCTCTTGACCAGGCTCAAGCCCTTCTAGCTTCAGGGGTGAAGATCGATCTCCACCTCGAGCTTATCGGACTTTTGAAGAGCGGATCGAAAGTGAAGGAGAGTGCCCTCTTGCGAGGGATCAACTTTTTTATGCGGTACTGCACAGGATTACTCACAGCGAAGAAAGTAGAGGCTGAATGGCGTGATCAAATCATGCGTTTCGAAGAGCTCTTTGGTCGTTTACCAGACGGACTCAATTCCCACGAGCACCTCCATTTTTTTCCAGCCTTTTCACGCATTTTTATCAAACTGGCCCGAGAGTATAAATCTCAGTACGTCCGGTTTAGTAAAAAGGGGATGATCCTGCCACTTGATTTCAACTTGATTGGTAAGATGCTCGATCTCTTTTGGAAACGCACGTATCAGCTCTACAAAGAAGCGCCATTTGAAACTTCGGACTATTTGGTCAGCTTGGATTGGATTTCTGATTTTGGCACCTTCAGTCAGCAGTTGCCACTTGGAACGATTGAATTGGTGGTACATCTCGAACGTGAAGAAGACTATCGTGCCATGCTAGAGTATTTCTAAATTTTCCGTACTACCGTTATGACTGTCAAACCTGAAGACAAGAAAAAACATCTTTCCCTCAACCCTTCGACTTCGATCATCGTGAAGGGGGCGCGTACCCACAATCTGAAAAACATTACGGTGGAGATGCCGCGCAATGCCATGATTGTCTTTACGGGACTTTCTGGTTCTGGGAAATCATCACTCGCTTTTGATACTATTTTTGCTGAGGGGCAGCGCCGCTACGTCGAGTCGCTCTCGGCCTATGCTCGCCAATTTTTGAATACCATGCAGAAGCCGGACGTCGATGAAATCATCGGTCTCTCACCGGCTATTTCGATTGATCAGAAATCTGCCAGTCGCAATCCGCGCTCGACGGTCGCGACCGTGACCGAAATCTACGACTACCTGCGCGTACTCTATGCTCGTCTCGGTCGGCCGCACTGTCTCGTCTGTGAGCGTGAAATCCAAAAGCTTTCCCCGGAAGAAATGCTCGAAATTGTCTCAACAAAAGTGCATGAGGCATCTGCAAAAAAGAAAAAAGAGTCGCTCATTATTACCGCACCGGTGGTCCGTGGCCGCAAAGGGGAGTATTATCAGCTCCTCTACAATGCTCTGAACAAAGGCTTCTCAGAAATTTTTCTTGATGGCGTGCGAAAGAGTCTGCGTGAACAGGTGATCCTCTCCAAAAACAAGAAGCACGATATTGATCTCATCGTTGATGAACTGCCGCTCGAAGAATTCGAAAAATTTCCCCAGACATCAGAAGAGCGTCTTTCGGAAGCGGTGCAGCGCGCCTTGGAAGAGTCCGAAGGATTAGTTCAGATTCATATCGGAACAGAAAAACTTGTGCTCTCATCGAAGTTTTCCTGTCCTTACGATGGCTTCTCCTATCCAGAAGTGGAGCCACGACTCTTTTCTTTCAACTCACCGTACGGCGCCTGCGAAGCTTGTAACGGTCTCGGAACGAAGCATTTCTTTGGTGACGAGCCTTGCGAGGTGTGTCATGGGACGCGTTTGCGCGAAGAGGCGCTCCATATCCTCATTGGCAAAAAGAATATCGTCGAGATTACGGCCATGATGACCGAGGAGGCCAAAAAGTTTTTCGACGAATTGAAGCTCTCGCCTCGGGAACAGCAGATTGCTGCGGTGGTGCTCCGTGAAGTTGGTGGTCGGCTCCAATTCCTTCTCAATGTCGGACTCAATTATCTGACCTTGAATCGCCGTGCCAACACGCTCTCTGGTGGCGAAGCCCAGCGTATCCGCTTGGCAAGCCAGCTCGGTTCCAAACTTGTGGGCGCACTCTACGTCCTTGATGAACCGACGATTGGTTTACACCAACGAGACAACGAGCGCTTGATCGGAACACTGAAAGCACTGCAAGAACTTGGTAATACGATTATCATTGTCGAGCATGATGAGGATACGATTTTTGCCTCTGACTATATCGTTGATATTGGTCCGCGAGCGGGTGTCCATGGTGGCGAGGTCGTCGTCTCGGGCTATCTCGAAGATCTGCTCACGGCCAAGAAAAATGTTTCCGGGTCACTGACGCTTTCTTATCTGCGTGGTGAAGAAAAGGTACCGATTCCAGAAACCAGGCGGAGCAAGGACAAGGGCACGATCAAGATCCGTGGGGGCAATTTGTTCAATATCAAGAACATGAATGCTGACATCCCGCTTGGCCGCCTCAATGTGGTGACAGGTGTGTCAGGTTCGGGGAAATCCACCTTTCTCTACGAGATTCTTCACAAGAATTTGCAGGCGCGTTTTGATCGGCGCTACAAATCAAACGAGGTGTTCAATTGTAAATCAGTCACTGGGACAGAATATCTGTCACGCGTTGTTTTGATTGATCAGAGTCCGATTGGGCGCACTCCACGCTCGAACCCGGCGACGTATACAGGTGCTTTCGGTCATATTCGTGATTTGTTTGCTTCAAGCGAGGAAGCGCGCGTCCGTGGTTGGAAAGCTGGACGTTTCTCCTTCAACCGTCCTGGTGGACGCTGCGAAACCTGTGAGGGGAATGGTTTTATCGCGGTGGAGATGCACTTCCTCCCAACGGTCTATGTCCAGTGTGATGTCTGTGATGGCAAGCGTTTTACCAAAGAAACATTGGAAGTAAAATACAAGCACAAAAACATTCACCAGATACTGGAGATGACGATCGAAGAAGCCTTTTCGTTCTTTGCTGATATTCCTGCTATTGCTGATCGGCTCAAGACCTTGAACGAAGTCGGTTTGGGCTATCTGAAGCTTGGTCAGTCGGCAACGACGCTCTCTGGTGGCGAGGCACAGCGCGTGAAAATCTCGAGTGAGCTCTACCGTCAGCATATCGAACGGACGATGTACCTCTTGGATGAACCAACTATCGGACTGCATTACGAGGATGTGAAGAAATTGATCGAAATCCTGGAACGTTTGGTAGTGAAGGGCAATACCGTCATGGTGATCGAACACAATATGGATCTCATCAAGTCAGCTGATCATATCATCGACATCGGACCCGAAGGCGGTGCTGGTGGAGGCAAGATCGTGGCGACCGGGACACCAGAAGAAGTGGCTCACAACAAAGATTCATATACTGGTCATTACCTGAAAAAGGTCTTAAAGGCCTAGAAAATCAAGTTTGACACCATTAGGGTAACAACCTAGACTTGAGATGGTTCCTCAACATCGACCCTGAAAGGAGGTCACCGTGCTGACCAACACCATCCCACGGGGCGCTGTCGGCGTCCAAATCTCTTTCACTTCGAAGGAAGTAGAGTCCTTCTTCGTCATTCGTGAAGGCGCTCATCGAGGGCCTGGCCGGAGGTTCAGGTTTTCCTATCCTCTGTATCGTGCGAAGCTTCGGGAGAGGATCACGCAGATCATCCTGGATCATCATCACGGTGCGCTGGAGATGACGGCGGAGAAGAGTGCCGCACTCTACCAAGATGTGCAGATTCTTGGCTTCTCTGTGAGTCGTGAGCGTCGTCCAGATGCCGGTGAGTACGTGGTTCGTATGGAGTACCGGATTGGTGCGTCGTCCGGCAGATGGCGGCAGACCTTTCGTTTCCTACGGACCGATATCAGCTTGACCGGTGGATTGACTGGCAAGCTCTACACGATTAGGAGGCGCCACTATGCTGATTGATGGTCGTGGCATTGTTTGTATGATCGGGTCTGTCGCGCATGTCGCTTCAGACCCGTTCCCATTTCTTGAAAGAATTTCTGCTATGCAGTCGAAAATCGTAGTACATGATAAAATGCAATCAGGCTACGTGTATACGTGTACCGAGCCAGTCGGAAAAAATTTCCATTCAGAATTCAAGCCGGATCTGACGCCACAAGAGATGTTGGCACTCGGAGTCTTTGGTGGGAAATACATGACTGATTGTCGTGATGAATTTCCGAAAGCTTGGTTTGTTTATGCGAAGCTCTCACCGGAACACTACGATGCCAGTTTAAATTTTTTTCATGTCAGGGCTTCGCAATCACTTGCTGTCTGGCGGGAAAAAGAGTGGATCTCTCCAGATGATCCGCGTGGCTGGTTTCAATGGTACTGTCGTTACTACATGGGACGACGCCTGAAAGGAGAGGACGAGCGACAGATCAAACGTTGGAAAGTAATCAGTCGTCACATCGCTCAGATAGCGCACCATTGTCGACGAGGCGATCTCAGTTGTCGACCACGTCAGCGTCAGGCGCTTTTGCACTGGGCTTACGATAGTCGAAAATTCTAAATCAAAAGAGATATGGAAATCAAAGAACTCGGACATATCGTTCTCTACGTCACCAGTATTGAAAAGATGGCCAATTTCTATCGTGATACGCTCGGGTTTCATGAGATCAAACGTGCTCCCGGCATGGCTATCTTTTCTTCTGGCCGGACACATCATGAGATGCTTCTTCTCGAAATCGGCGGTGTGCCAAAAGAACGACACATGCCAGAGCCAGGCTTGTACCATATTGGGTTCAAGATAGGGGATGGTCCGGAAGTGCTCCGTGCCGTGTACGAAGAATTGAAAGCAAAAGATGTCACCATCGTTGGTTCCGCTGATCATCATGTGACGCACAGTCTCTATGTCCTCGATCCCGATGGTAACGAGCTCGAGCTTTATGCTGATGTTTCAGATGAATGGAAGACTGATCCGACTGCTGTTCTCAAGCCAACCAAGCATCTCTCATTATAAACTCACAGTATGATGAAATATTTTAGCTACTCACATTTTTTTACCTGGAGACATTGGGTCTTGGCTTATGCCATCGTAGCCATCATCTCGGCTGCGCCGCTCATTCTGGTAATTTTCGGGTCCCTTCTGGGGCATGCGCTTGGTTGCGGTGCACTCGGCGAAAGTTCCGTGCCTGATTGTCCTGGCGGGAGTGTTATCTACGTTCTCTTTGTCTCTGGTTGGTTTGGATTGATTACCTTTCCTTTCGGCGCTTTCATTATGATTTTTTTGGCTCTGGCCAATGTCCTTTGGTACTTCACTCGCAAAAGTGGTGAAAACCCCTAAAATAAGGTTAATATAGTACAGTTTATCATAAAATTAACCATCTATTGACAAAAGATGGTTAATTTTGTATAATAGGAGTATAAATTAACCATCTTTCCTATGGCATTGAACGCGGTGTACAAAAAGCGTATCAGGGCTCTCAAGAAGGAGTTCGACTCTCTCAAGAAGGGGAAAGAGGCGCTTTTGAACGTGCTCGATGAGGTAGAAATTCCAGAAGGGGTCTATAACTCGAATGCCATTGAGAACTCCACTCTGACGCTGAAAGAAACGGAGAAGATCCTGTTTGAGATGGAGGTATCGCGCACGGTTGAGTTGCGAGAAGTTTTCGAAGCCAAGAATCTGGCTCGAGTGATGGAGTACATCAAGGTTAAGGCGCGAAACACGGATCTCTCCGAAGAATTTGTATTGCTTCTTCATAGGATGTTGATCGGTAATATCGATGACAAGATTGCCGGACGTTTTCGAGCACCGGGTGAGTTCGTCCGGGTCGGGCAGCATATCGCACCGGCACCGGAGCAAGTCGCTTCCTTGATGGAGCGCGCTATCGAACAGTACGGAAGTGATCACGAGAGCTATGTGACTGACGTCATCGCCCGTTTCCATCTCGAGTTCGAGCGTGTTCACCCGTTCTGTGACGGCAATGGTCGGATCGGTCGGGCGCTCATGAACTACCAGCTTTTCCGACTTGGTTTCCCAGTGGTTATCATCCGTGATAAGGAAAAAGGTATCTATTATCAGTCTTTTCGCGAGTACGATGCGACCAAACAGGTGCAGCGTATGGAAAAAATTGTGGCCTTCGCTCTTATGGAGTCTCTCCATAAGCGTATCACCTACCTGAAAGGAGAGGAGATCGTGACGTTGTCAGAGTATGCCAAGAAGCACCAGCTTGTCCTAAGTGGTCTCATCAATGCGGCTCGCAAGCAGACTATTCCTGCTTTTCGTGAACGCGGCCGCTGGAAGATCGGCGCGTCTTTTGTCGCGACCGGCGCCAAGAAGAAGTAATTGATGGTTTTTTAGGGTAAAGTAAAGATCTTGCCATCAGCCATGGCAGGATTTTCTTTTTGTAAAGTGCTAGAGTGGCAATATGTGAGGAATGTAAACATTTTGCCACCGCCGATAGACAGTTTATTTATAATTTGCTACCATTTTTTGTACTTAGTTCCTTGGAGTTCCTCATGAAAACCCCTATCGCGGAGGCCGTCGAACTCCTCCTCGATGGAGAGGATGCACGGCTATATTCAGACAACGACGATACCTACAGGCGCTATGAGCGTATCTTGAGGTCTTATTGGAGAATGGCCTGGGATTATCATGACTGCAGTCACTGTCGTAGTTTGATCAATCCTGGAAATATGTATCAGGCGTATGTTTGGGTTGCGGATCCTCCTAGAATGATTTGCGGGAAACTGCGACGTTTCTGGGTGGAAAAGCATCATTACCCCATGTGCCCTGATCAAGAACGTGACATGGAGGAAGAAATGCGTCGGCAATGGGAACGAGAGGATGCAGAGCGTCGAGCTGCGGAGCGAAGAGCGGCTTAGAGATTCTGTAGAAGCGGGTAAGATCACTGATCCCTCGCTTTTTTCTTTTCCAATTTGACATTGAGCCAACTGCTTGATAGGGTTGCTTGTGCAGATTGGAAAAAACGGTCGGAAGTTAAGATAAGGGTATGTCCTTGTTTTCCTGATCGGTCGAGTACTTGGGCGCTGCGTAGCATAGGTGGGAGGTTTTGAAGGCCACTTCCGGGTAGGCTGGAACCAACGTTGAAATACCATCCTGTCGCTGACGAAGGTGTCACAGTGGCATCTGTACGTAACAATCTGTGGGGTCGCTGGCAATGCTGGCGACCCTTTCTCTTTACCATAGGACTTTTGATACTCTCTTCTTGGGATGGTAGGATAGGGAGTATGACTCAAGATCAAGCACTCTCTATCCTGAAGACCGGCGCCCATGTGTTTTTGACGGGTGAGGCCGGCTCAGGGAAGACCCATATCATCAATCAGTACACCGAATATCTGCGCGAGCATGATATTGATTTTGCCGTGACCGCATCAACCGGTATCGCGGCCACGCATATTCATGGCATGACGCTTCATTCGTGGAGTGGTATTGGTATCCAGTCAGAACTCGATGATGACGCCCTCCGTCATATTGCTGAGAATCGCTACATTAGCAAGCGTATCAAGCAGGCCAAGGTGCTCATCATCGACGAGATTTCTATGCTCGATGGTCGCGTGCTGACTTTAGTGGAGCGGGTGTGTCGCGCGGTGCGCAAACTGGGGCTCCCTTTTGGTGGATTACAGGTAGTGGTGGTAGGGGATTTTTTTCAGTTGCCACCGGTTTCGGGAAAGAAAGAGCGCGATGGAAAAGAACAGCCGATTGAATTCGCTTTTGATTCCGAGGTTTGGCAGGCACTCTCGCCGACCGTTTGTTATCTTTCCGAACAGCATCGCCAAGAAGACAGTACCTTTCTTCGCATTCTCGGAGCTATCAGGCGCAATGAATTCGATGAGGGGCATTTCGAAAGTCTCAGCGAGCGCATGATTACGGTGGCGGAACTGCCAGATGATTTGACGCGTCTCTATTCACACAATACCAATGTCGATACGCTAAATGCCAACGAACTGAAACGTCTCCCTGGGAAAACCCACGCCTATGCTATGGCGCTTCGTGGTCCGGAGGCACTGACGAGCGCTCTTATGCGGGGCTGTCTTTCACCCGAACGTCTGGAGCTGAAAGTCGGTGCGGCCGTCATGTTTACCAAGAACAATCCTAGTGCGGGTTTTGTGAACGGTACGCTCGGAACGGTGACGGGTTTCACTTCGGACAAAAAATACCCGGTGATTGAAACAAAAGATGGCATGAAAATCACGGCCGAACCGATGGAGTGGACGATTGCCGAAGGAGATGAAGTCTTTGCCAAGATTACTCAGTTGCCGCTCCGTCTCGCGTGGGCGATGACTATTCACAAGAGCCAGGGGGTGAGTCTCGATGCTGCGGTCATGGATCTTTCTCGGGTTTTTGAATATGGCCAGGGTTACGTGGCACTCTCTCGGGTACGGACACTTTCAGGTGTCCATCTCCTCGGAGTCAATCCGCGCGCCTTTCAGGTGCATCCAGTAGTCTTGGAGCAAGATGTGCGTTTCCGGGAAGCATCAGAGCGAGCAGAGAATGACTACGCCAAGCTGACAGCGGAGCGAGCCCGCGAACTGGAGCGCAATTTCATTACCGTTTGTGGTGGCAAGCAGAAGCGTGAAAAGAAGGTGAAAAAAGAGAAGAAGAAATCAGAGAAAGAAGGGCATAGTTTTGATACGATCAGAGAAAAACATCCGCAGGCGTATCGCTCTTGGACCGAGAGTGAAGAGAAAGATTTGAAAAAGATGTTTGAGCGCGGTAAGCAGATGAAAGAAATTTCAGAAAAACTTGGTCGCAAACCCGGCGCCATTCGTTCACGTTTGAAAAAATTGGGACTGGTATCCGTCTAAAGTACGTATATGTATATCGATATCGCCATAGGGCTACTCATTGGTTGGCTTGTTGCTACCGGAGCAGGGGAACAGCATCTTTTTCTTATGTTATTTGGAGTGTTTGCGACTCTGTCGCCAGATCTTGATTTCATCGTATGGCTTATTCGCAACAACTGGAAGGTGGATCAGTATGCGCATGAGCATCGTGACCTCCTGCATTTGCCGCTTATCTTTGGTGTAGGCGGCGGACTGCTCATCTCGCTCATCGGTCCGCTCTACGGAGTCGTTTGGTTTTTCGGAACCATGGCGCATTTTATTCACGATACGATCGATGGTGGTTGGGGGATACAGTGGCTCCATCCATTCTACCGTGGCTACTTCACTCTCGCTTCTTATAGCCCCAAGCATCACTTTCGTAACAAAGCCGAGCAGCGGGCTACGGCCGCTGTCCATGGCAACCCTCGTTGGCTTGAGGAGCAATATCTGAGACCAAATTTTAAACTGGCTTTTGAGCTTTCGGTACTCGCCACAGTGTTCTTTGCTATTGTTTACTTCCTTATGAGGGATTAGACGAGGGTGCTACAATAAAGGTAATTAACACATACGACTATGCTGACACCAGAGAAAACGGACAACAAGCGCGGCAAGCAGGATCTGAACGCGCTTTCGCATCAGAAGGTTGGTTCCATGCATGAAGCTACCCGGCTTGAAGGCAAGGTGAAAAACGTTGGTATCAAAAACCTCGGCCACCAGAAGAAAAAATCCAAAGCCTAAGTTCGAGAACCCCGCCAGGGGTTTTCTCTTTATCTGGTATGAACTATAAGCGCTACGATATCGTCATCATTCCGCCAAAGGAGATTGCGGACCAGGCGGTTGCTCTGAGCCAAGCGCTCGCACCCTTTGGCACTTTCTTTGTGCTCGATGGAGTGTCGCGCCACCCACATCTCTCACTCTATCGGGTCCCCTTTCATGAATCAGATCTCCCTACAGTTATTTCGGCGATAGAGGATATCGCTCACTCAACCGCACCATTTCTTTTGACACAAGATACTTACTATCCGGATCAGGGTGTTTGGGTGGGTGTTCGGTACGTGGCCGATAAAGCGCTTTTTGATATGCATACGGTAGTGATTGACGCCGTGAAGCAGTATCGGGTGATCGAGGATGATGCGCGCTATTCTGACCGGTGGGCAGAAATGAGTAAAGAGCAACGTAAAAATATTTTAGAATGCGGTTGGGCAGATGCCTACACTCGGTATTCTCCCCATATTAGCTTTACGAAACTGAAGAAACCCCGAGCCGACGTGCTGGCTTACCTCCCCCAAAAAGAATTTTCTTTCATTGCTGATCACATCGGCCTTTATGAGCTCGGTAGTCATGAGACAGGTGACCGTCTCATCGCCGACTTTTGGCTTAAAGAGGGGATAGGTGGTAAAATGGGGTCGAAAGAGTAATTCGTGGTTGGAAGAAATACTATGCAAAAATATACTGGTGGGTGTCATTGTGGGGTGGTGAAGTATGAGGTCGAGGCGGACCTCACGAAAACGTTTACCTGTAACTGTTCGCATTGCGAGATAAAGGGCTTCATCTTGACCTTTGTCCCGGCAGCGAACTTCACGCTACTTTCGGGGGAGGACATGCTTACAGAGTATCGCTTCAACACCAAGAAAATCGCTCATCTTTTCTGCAAAGTCTGCGGAGTCCAGTCTTTCGGCCGCGGCACCGATCAAGCCGGCAACGCCACCGTCATGGTAAACGTCCGCTGTCTGCAGGGCGTCGACCTCTCAACCCTGCAATCAGGGAAGTTCGATGGGAAGAGCATGTAATTAGGATTGGAAAGACAGATATGGCGAAAAATGATAACCAGAAAACAGAGGCTTTTGAAAAGATCCTCTTTCGGGCGGCGGATAAGCTTCGCAAGAATATGGATGCGGCTGAGTACAAGCATATTGTCCTTGGGCTTATTTTCCTCAAATACATCTCAGATTCTTTCGAGGAGCTGTACGAAAAAATAAAAGCTGGAGAAGGAGACTTCAAAGATGCCAATCCGGAAGATGCTGATGAATATCGGGCGGAAAATGTTTTCTTTGTTCCGCAAGTAGCTCGTTGGAATTATCTCCATGCACGAGCCAAGCAGCCCGGTATCGGCACGGATCTCGATGATGCGATGGAGGCGATCGAGAAAGAAAATCCGACCTTGAAAGGTATTCTGCCCAAAGTCTATGCTCGTCCGAATCTCGACAAAACTGCGCTCGGTGGACTGATCGATCTCGTGGGGAATATCGCGCTTGGGACCGAGGCAGCCAAGAGTAAAGATCTTCTTGGGCGAGTCTACGAATACTTCCTTGGAGAATTCGCCAATGCCGAAGGCAAGAAAGGTGGTCAGTTCTACACGCCGAAATCGATCGTGAAGCTGATGGTAGAAATGATCGAGCCCCATAGCGGCCGGGTGTATGACCCAGCCTGTGGATCGGGCGGGATGTTTATTATGAGTGAGAAATTCGTGGAGAGTCACCAAGGAAAGGTAGATGATATCTCTATTTACGGACAAGAAAGCAATCAGACTACCTATCGTCTCTGTCGGATGAACTTGGCGATTCGGGGGATCGATGGATCACAGGTGAAGTGGAACACTGAAGGATCATTTTTGAATGACGCACACAAAGATTTGAAGGCCGACTATATCCTCGCCAACCCACCCTTCAATGACAGCGACTGGTCAGGGCAACTCCTAGCTAATGATCCGCGGTGGCAATATGGGATGCCACCAGCCGGCAATGCCAACTTTGCCTGGTTGCAGCACATGATCTATCATCTTTCACCGAAAGGCGTGATGGCGTGTGTCTTGGCTAACGGGTCGCTCTCGAGTCAAACCAGTGGTGAAGGGAGTATTCGTCAGTCACTCATCGAACATGATTTGGTAGATTGTATCGTCGCTTTGCCGAAGCAACTCTTCTACAACACCGGCATCCCGGCATGTATCTGGTTTCTCTCACGCAAGCGTACCGGCAATGGTGACCGTAAACGTACGGGTGAAATCCTCTTCATCGATGCGAGCGAAGTCGGGCATATGGCTGATCGGACTCACAAAGAATTCACCGATGAGGATATGGCGATGATCGCGAGCACTTATCATGAATGGCGAAGCAAAGAGGGGAAGCACGAAGACAAAAAAGGATTCTCGAAATCTGCGACAATCGAGGATATCACCAAACACAACTTCGTCTTGACCCCAGGGCGCTATGTCGGTATTCCCGATGAAGTTAATGATGGTATTCCGTTTGAGAAAAAGATTGCTGATCTGACAGCAACATTGAAACAACAGATGGAAAAGGAAGAAGAGCTGAACGAGGAAATAAAGAAGCAACTTTCAAAGATCGGGTTGAAACCGTAGTTAAACTTTTTAGTGTATGTCTTATAAAACACTTATAGTGTTTGATACAAATAAGCTTAGAGATTCAAATAATAGTGACTTGCGATACGCAGATTTTGTATTGGGAGGCGACTATAAATTCGTAGACTCTTTCATCAAAGAGAAGGGACTTAAAGATTACGTGCATATAGCTGTTCCAGAAATTGTTATTCGTGAACTGTTAAAACAGAAGACTGATCAGTATGCAACTGATGTGTCGAGATTTAAGTCAGTTGCGAAATCTTTACAAGAAGTAGGCGTTGTTAAGGAGGTTGAATTTTTTGATTTAGATATTAAAAAATTTCTTAACGAAAAGCAAAAAGAGTTTTTTACTAAAAATTATCATATAAAAATTCTTTGTAGTGACAAAAGCGATCACGCAGAAATGTTTAGAAATATTCTTAACAGGTCCGTAGAGAAAAGAGCGCCGTTTAAAAAGGGAACCGATGCTGGATTCAAAGATGTGGTTATATGGGAAACTCTTTTGAAAAACTTTTCTAATACTACTTATTACGATGAAATATTTTTTCTAACGGATGATTCTGGGTTCGACGGATGCGAAAGAGAGTTTATTGAAAAAAAGAATAAGAGTCTTGAAATAATTAAAGACCTATCTCTTTTACAAGCAAAAATAGAGAGTTCATATGCTGATATTATTGAAAATCAAGAAATTTTCTCTCTGATACAAACATCATATTTTGATGATCAGATTAAGGACTATATTAAGTACAATATTGAGAAATGGGAAAAAGATGGTGAGGAATTTGATATCGTCGGAGTTGAAATTTTGAATAAATGTACTAAATTTGAAAAAATTGAAGGGGATAGCAGTCTGGGTATAGATGGGGTATTTTTAGTCGAAACATATGTTGGTTTGGATCTGGAGAGGGAAGATAGTGATGGCGGCACTATTGTTGATAGCACGGATGCATATATAACATCAACAATAGATGAGGCAAATGAAATTACTGATTTTGAATTGGAATAGGTATGAACGAATGGAAAGAAACAACTTTAGGAAAAGCAGTTGATATTATAATCGACCATAGAGGGATGACGCCTAAAAAAATGGGCGGAGACTGGTCCGTGGTCGGATATAGGGCTATTTCCGCAAAGTCAATCAAAAATGGTCAATTGGTTAATGAGGGACAGATGAATCTTTTGTCAGAGAATTTGTATAGGAAGTGGATGAAAGAAGAGGTTGAGTACGGCGATATTTTTTTGACCTCAGAGGCTCCTCTAGGAGAGCATATTATTTGGAAATCGGAGGAGAAGTTAGTTTTAAGTCAGCGAATTTTTGGAATAAGAACAAAGAAGAATATTCTTGATTCTTTTTTCTTTAATTACTTTATTGATAGCAAATACTATCAGCATCAATTGAAGAGTAGGGAATCAGGGTCAACTGTCACGGGTATAAAACAGTCGGAATTGCTAAAAACAAAAATTCTTCTTCCATCTCTTCCTGAGCAAAAGGAAATTGCGGGGGTGCTTTCGAGTTTGGATGATAAGATTGAACTTTTGCGAGAGGAGAATAAAACACTTGAAGCGACCGCGCAGGCGATTTTCAAAGAATGGTTTGTGAATTTCAATTTTCCGAACGCTGAAGGCAAACCCTATAAGTCCTCCGGTGGAAAAATGATCGACTCCGAACTCGGCGAAATCCCAGAGGGGTGGAAAGTCGGGACGGTGAAAGATGTAATCAAAAAGCATTCGGTAAGTTACCGTTGTGATAAAGATGATCTAGATTCGAAAGGAAAAACACCGATCTTTGATCAGGGCTCAACGGGTTTGTATGGTTATACATCTCGCGCAGCGGATTTTGAAGCGAGCACGGAAAACCCAGTGATTCTTTTTACAAACCATACATGTAATATGTGGTTTGTGAATTATTCATTTTGTGCGATTCAAAACGTTCTTCCATTTCGGGGAAACATCGAGTATAGTACATTCTTTGTTTATTATATGACTCTCGGCCAAGTATCATTTATCGAATACAAGGGGCATTGGCCGGATTTTGAGCAGAAAAAATATATTGTTCCAACGCCAAATATTGCGAATGAATTTGCCGAAGTTATAAAGCCATTGCAATACAAAATCTGGAATAATGATTCTCAAATCCAAACCCTCTTAACCCTCAGAGACACTCTTTTGCCAAAGTTGATGAGCGGAGAAGTAACGATAAGTAAGTAGCTTTTATGGGCAAAGTAAAGCAAGTGTCATTTTCAGCAAACCAGATGATTGTTGACGATAATCGCTTTGTTTTTGATTTTTCAGGAAGAATACCAGGGAGTCATACTGAGCCGTTTAAAATAGACCAAGAAGTCATATCTATACGGATTTTTAAAAAAGTAGAGTTCGAGAGTCGGTTTATAGGGTTATATTTTCAAGAAGGAGAAAAATGGCCTTACTCTCCGATGGTTGTTGATTCCGCTAGTCTGAAGGAGCATGATAATCCAAAGTCACCAGAAGAAATAGAAACAAATGATCAGGTATTCGCCCTTATTGATGCAAATACTCAAATAATCTACATATCGGACCAAAGAAGGGTAAATACCCTGATCGGTTGGCTCGCAGAGAAGACTGGTGCTGAAGTGGTTATAAAACCGCTCTTTGATAAAGAAGAATTCATCAATAAAATAAAAAGCGTTTCTGAAGTGTCCTTAACTGTTGTGCCTAATTTGTTCAATCAGTATGATTCGCAGTTACTTTCTGCAAAACTATCAGAGGATATATATGGTTTTGGCGCAGATGAAGCAACATTGATTTTGAGATATAAAAGAGGGATGACTATCGGTAGCGTAAAAGATAAGATGCGGTCTATAATAGGAAAAAAGAGTACTTTTGAAAAATTGACAATAGTCGGAAGAACAGCAGATGACTTTTCGTCCGTGTTTAATACTGATGGAGTGGTGAATAAGATATCAGTAGATGGAGTTACTGATGATAAAACAGGGAAGCTCTATGAGAACAATCTTTTTGAATCACTAATCACTAAAATAAAACAAAATGAAACCGCAGTATAAAAGACTAATAGTCGAGTTGTTTATATTTGGTATCGGCGGATATTACTTACAAAATTTTTTCCTTCAAGGCTTTGTTTTGAAAGTTGATTTATTAACGAATGTTGTAACTTTTCTTTCAATAGCCTTTGGGTTTTACGTAACAAGTTTTGCTATTTTTTCAACGTCTAAGTATGTTACTAGTCTTTATAGCTTGACTGATAGCGAAGATAAATCACAAACATTGTTACACGCTCTTATCTTTAAGTATAAGGTAGGGATGCTTGTTGTTTTGGCTTCAATACTATATATTATTGTGCTTATCCTTCTACTGAATCAGAGTGGAGTTAATAATGTTTATATGGACAGTAAGTCTAGTTATCTCCTTACTTCTGTATTTTTGTTTAACCTATTTTATGGATATAGAATGTTTGGGATGTTGGCGCAGATAATAATCCAAGAATCAAAGGGTAGAAAGTCATGACCAAAATATTTGAATCTACGATTGAAGAATTCATGATTGAGCTTTTGGAATCCCAAGGGTTCGAGTATTTGTCGCCTGAGGATCAAGAGAAAGAAAGACCCGATCTTGGTGGAGTAGTGTTACGGGAACGATTGAAGCAGGCGATTGACCGGATCAACCCGAGTATCCCAGAAGAAGCCAAAGAACAAGCTTTGCGCCTTGTGCTCAATTTACCGAGTCAGAACTTGATGGACAACAATGAGGCGTTTCATCGCATGCTCACCGAAGGGATCGAGGTAGAAGTGATGGGAACGGATGGAGTAAAAGGCGAGAAAGTGCATTTGGTTGACTTCGGAAATGTCACAAAAAACGAATTCCTCGTGCGTAATCAGTACACCGTGATCGAGAATAATGTGACCAAGCGTCCCGACGTAGTGCTCCTCATTAATGGGCTACCGCTGGTGGTGATCGAGCTCAAAAACCCAGTGGATGAAAACGCCACAGTCCACAAAGCCTATACCCAGCTTCAGAATTACAAAAATGCCATTCCATCGCTTTTTTATTACAATGCACTTTTGGTCGCATCGGATGGACTGGATGCTCGGGTCGGGACGATATCATCGGACATGTCGCGCTTCCTCGCGTGGAAGTCTCGGGATGGTGTGAAAGAGGACCGAGCGACAGTGCCTCAGATCGAGACGCTCGTGCATGGGATGATGACACGAGAAGTACTACTTGATCTGATTCGGCAGTTTATTGTTTTTGAAAAGTCGAAGAAAGAAGATCCGAAGACAGGGATAGTGTCAGTCGTCACCGTGAAAAAGATTGCTGCTTATCACCAGTACTTCGCTGTGAACAAGGCGATTATTTCGACCATGGAAGCATCGAGTGAAGCGGGCGATCGCAAGGCTGGCGTGGTTTGGCATACCCAGGGGAGTGGCAAGTCGCTTTCGATGGTGTTCTATACCGGCAAAGTGGTCTTGGCACTGGATAATCCGACAGTAGTGGTTATCACTGACCGCAACGATCTGGACGAACAACTTTTTGATACCTTTGCGAGTTGCAAGCAGTTGTTGCGACAGGATCCGGTGAAGGCGAGCAATCGTGAGGAATTGAAGAACTTGCTTCGGGTAACGGGTGGAGGTATCGTTTTCACAACCATACAAAAATTTTTCCCAGCGGATGGTGCGGCGAACTTTGACATGCTTTCTGAGCGAAAAAATATCATCATCGTGGCGGATGAAGCTCATCGGAGTCAATATGGCTTTGGTGCCAAGACGACCGAGAAAGACGGAGAAGTCTTCACTAAATACGGCTTTGCCAAGTATCTGCGTGACGCTTTGCCGAATGCGTCGTTCATCGGATTCACCGGGACACCGATTGAAAAAGAGGATGCCTCGACACCTGCGGTCTTTGGGAAATATGTCGATGTTTACGATATCGCTCAGGCAGTCGAAGATGGTTCGACCGTGCGGATTTATTACGAATCACGCTTGGCTAAGGTGCATTTGAAGGATGAAGAAAAATCCCGGCTCGATGACGAGGTTGCTTCGATTACCGAAGGAGAAGAGAGTACAGCAGCCGAGCAGGCCAAGGCGAAGTGGGCGCAGCTCGAAGCAATCGTCGGACACCGTGACCGTTTGCGGATAGTGGCGACTGATATCGTGGATCATTTCGAGAAACGCCAAGAAGCAATGGAGGGGAAAGCGATGATCGTCTGTATGAGTCGGCGCATCGCTGTAGAGCTCTACGAGGCGATAATGAAAATCCGTCCCGAGTGGCATGATCAGGATTTGAAAAAAGGTGCAATCAAGGTAGTGATGACGTCATCGTCTTCGGATCCAGAAAATTGGCAGATGCACCATACCACCAAAGAGAATCGCAAAGCGCTCGGTGAGCGGTTCAAGGATGCGAGCGATCCGCTGAAACTGGTGATCGTGCGGGATATGTGGCTGACGGGATTCGACGCACCGTGCCTCTCCACTATGTATGTCGACAAGCCGATGCGTGGACACAATCTGATGCAAGCGATCGCTCGAGTGAATCGCGTATTCAAGGATAAGTCCGGAGGGCTCATCGTGGACTATATCGGCATCGCCTCTGATTTGAAAACGGCTCTGGCGACCTATACATCGAGTGGTGGCAAAGGTACGCCGACACTGGACCAGTCGGAAGTAGTTGCTAAGCTATTGGAAAAATTCGAAGTCGTCGAGCAGATGTTTACCGGATTTGAGTACAAACGATATTTCTCGGCTGATACCCGGGAGAAATTGACGGTGATCCTTGAGGCACAGGAACACGTGCTCGGACTCGATGATGGCAAGAATCGGTTTACCCGTGAGGTGGGGTTACTTTCGCAAGCCTTTGCTCTGTCCGTGCCAAACCTGAAAGCGATGGAGTTGAAGGATGAGATTGGGTTTTTCCAAGCGGTAAAGGCACGATTGACCAAGTTTGAGCCAGCCGGAACGGGTAAGTCTGATTTGGAAATTGAAACGGCTATCCGGCAAATCGTAGATGCGGCCGTGGTATCAGAAGGTATCGTCGATGTCTTTGATGCGGCCGGGATCAAGAAGCCAGACATCTCTATTCTTTCGGATGAGTTCTTGGAGGACGTGCGCCATATGGAGCGCAAGAATCTTGCCTTGGAATTGTTGAAGAAATTATTGAATGATGAGATCAAGACACGGACGAGAAAAAACTTCATTCAGAGTCGGAAGCTTTCGGAGATGCTCGAAAATGCCATCAAGAAGTATCAGAACAATTTACTCACAACAACGCAGGTGATTGAGGAATTGATCAAGCTTGCCAAAGATATTCGGGAAGGAGACAAACGTGGAGAAGAACTGGATCTCGCTGAAGATGAGTTGGCATTTTATGATGCGCTTGCTAATAACGAAAACGCTCGTGAAGTACTGGGTGATAAGCAGTTGGCCGTGATAGCGATTGAGGTATTCCGAAGTGTAAAGGGGAATGCGACGATTGATTGGACGCTCAAGGAGAGTGTCCGGGCGCGTTTGCGTCGAGATGTGAAGCGTATTTTGAATCGTTATGGATATCCGCCCGATGAACAGTTGGTAGCGACCGAAAATGTTTTGAAGCAAGCTGAACTTCTGGCGAATGAGTTAGGTGAATAAAGAATTACGTAACTGGTTACACATATGTATCACCTCTATATTCTCCGGTGTGCGGATAAGACGCTGTATACTGGTATTACCGTAGATTTGAAACGAAGAGTAGAGGAACATAATGCGTCGGCTCTCGGTGCAAAGTATACGCGAGCCAGGCGGCCGGTGAAACTGGTCTATTCCAAAGCCTTTCGCAATCGCTCCAAAGCTTCTATCGAAGAATCTCGTATCAAGAAACTTCCCCGTTCATCGAAGCTGGAACTTATAGAAAATTCACTCGTTAAATAATTTTTCAATTCCATGGACCCGATACTCCAAGCCATTTCCGCCTTCTTCGTTTTCATGAATTTGCTTGCGGTGCTCGTCATGTATATCGACAAGCGGAAGTCTCGGAAAGAAGGGGCAGAGCGAGTGTCGGAGGGACTGCTTTTTTTCTTGGCGACACTATTCGGGAGCGTGGGTGTGTTCTTTGGGATGTTCACGTTCCGGCACAAGACCCGCAAGTGGTATTTCCTCATCGGTATCCCGCTTCTTTTTCTTGAGAACATGGCACTGCTCTACGTGGTCTATCTGTTGTTACGATGAAGCTCCTCTAACCTGGTTTTTGTTTTGGTGTATACTAGAAATATCGAAGAAATAATTAAATAATAGTAATCCTATGGCAAAGTATGTAGACGGGTTCGTACTCGTGGTGAAAGAAAAAGATCTCGCAGCTTACAAGAAAATGGCCAAAGAAGGAGCGCGGGTCTGGAAGAAGTATGGTGCACTTGATTACAAGGAGTGCGTGAGCGATGACATCCGGTCGAAAGGCATGGGGATGGTGCCACAGTTCCCCAAGATGACCAACTTGAAGCGAGGGGAAGTCGTAATCTTTTCTTTCATTGTCTTCAAGTCACGCAAGCACCGCGATCAGGTGAACGCCAAAGTGATGAGTGATCCGTCGATGAGCCCGGAAGAGTGGAAGGACAAGCCGATGCCTTTTGATATGAAGCGCATGGCGTACGGCGGGTTCGAAGTCCTCGTCGAGGCCTAATAAGCATCAGAATTTTGTTGAAAAGAAAAAGCCGCGAGGTATCAACCCGCGGCTTTTTTCTTTTCTGAAAGTTTTCAGTTGGTATATACTGAAGGTATTCATGATGTGTATCTATGATAAAGAACCAATTCAAAATGAAAGCAGAGGTATGGTTGTATCCAGGAGAGAATGCAAGCTGGCATTTTGTGACACTCCCGAAAAAACAAGCGCAAGAGATCAGAAAGAATTTTGCTATGAACGCGCGGGGCTGGGGATCACTCCAGGTGAGCGTCACCATTGGCAAGACGACCTGGAAGACATCTTTGTTTCCTGAGAAAAAACAAGAGAGCTATCTTCTTCCCTTGAAAGCATCTGTTCGAAGCGCAGAAGGTATTCACAAAGGGAGTACTATTTCATTTACTCTCACTCTTGATCATTGACAACGAGCATTTTTCCCTCTACTATACGGAGTCGTTGGGAAACTTCCCCACGCGCAGTACAGCAACTTCCCAAGGAGCAGACATGAGTAGTAAAGAAAGCGAAGAGAAGAAGGGCCCGGCAGTGGAGTGGTTTGCTCAGTGTCAGAATAACGACAGCAACAGGGCACTTGGCGAGGCATTGGCCGCTCATGGCTTCGGGTACGAAGGAGTGTCCGAGTGCAAAGCTGTGCGCTGTTATGACGGGAGAAGGCGCAAGTTCTTTCGTCTTCCTGACGGATTTGTCACTTTGGTGCTGACCTCGAAACAAGGCAGTGATGTCCTCAAGTTTCGTCTCTGGAAACGCAATGGCCGGAATGCCAAAGCCTATCCAGGGGATTTCCTCGAACAGGGCAAGCTGAAGCAGGGCCCGAGGTATCGCAGTGCTGCTGACAAGCTCAAGGCCATCAAGGCTGCCAGGGATGGCGAACAAGCCGACGCTGACAAGCCGGCCTTCTGACCGGGGAGGCATGCAACATGGAGCGAGGAGATCACTGATCCCTCGCTTTTTTCTTTACCAAGTTGACGAATAACAGGTGGGGGAGTAGGATATTTTATCCGATAGAGGTGTATACTATTGGCAGTTCATTGAGTCGTACGGTGCCGATCTCGGTCGGTTTTTTCACAGGGCAACTTTACAAGGAGTCCATCATGTCACATGTGATGTCTGCTTCGGCGCACCAGGAGCCGAAGGAGTGGAGTAAAGAAGGTTTCATTCGAGGCATGACCGGTTATTCGGCGCTGCTGGCGCTCATCTTCGGCAGTACGGTGGCACTCGGTCACGCTTGGCTCCATCCGACTTGGTCTGCCCCGGCGGCCTGTCTTGTGATGGCGCTCATCTGTCTCTACTCGGCACACCAGGAAGGTAAGCCGAGTAGCACCCTGGCAGGCGTGCTTGGAACGATGATCTTTCTCGGCTTAGCGGTTGGGTCAATGACGGCGCTCCTCAACTGGTCGGAAGTGTTCATGGCAGTCATGACCACGGTAGTCATCATTGCCGCTATATCTTTAGTGGCATTCTGCTTCACCGAAGTGTTTCAAGATGGTTGGGCGCTGGCTGGCGTGGTGAATGCGGCGCTCTTTCTGGGCTTTGTGTTCTGGGAGTTTGCTTCTGAGACTTCCAGGTCTCTGCTCGGGATGGGAGCCATAGAGATGTCTCCTCTTTTCTGGGTCGGCATCGTCATCTACGTTTACCTGACGGCTGGCGCGTGGCGTGCTGCCCTCGAAGAAGATGTTTTTCGGGATCATGACAATGCCATCAGAGCTGCAGCTGATGCGGTTTTCATCTTCGCTGGGATCTTTTCGGCAGTCGCGGGTATCGGACAGTTGGCCTGGCGCCAGCTATCGCCGAAAGGTGACAGTGACGATTGATGCATGATCAACGCATCAGCAAAGGGTAGTGTCGATCTCGACGCTATCCTTTTTCATTTCATTTTTTCTTTGGTGTATACTGCGGATATGAAAACTCTCAAACAACCAGAACGAGGATTAGAAAGTATTCCCGGAGTGGGAAAAAGTATCGCCCAGGATCTGCGGGATCTCGGTATCGATCGACCCAGTTGTCTGAAGGGGAAGAATCCAGAACGTCTGTACGAAAAATTGTGTCAGTTGCGTGGGGAGCATATTGATCGCTGCATGCTCTACGTGTTTCGTTGCGCTGTTTATTATGCCAGTACCAAAAGACCAGATCCCAAGAAACTCCAGTGGTGGGCCTGGAAGGACGAGAAATAGAGGCTTTGCTTCTGGTTGACTATCTTAGATAGAAATGCAAGCATGGGAATATTCCTAAGGGTCTTTAACAACTCTTTTTTTGTTTCACTTCTCTAGGAGGTTTGCATGAAAGACGTCGATCAAGACTTCGTCTCAGAGGCCTCTCTGGAGAGGGAGGGATATCTGAGCGGAGAAGCTCCTTCTTCCGATAGTCAGACGGCCCTACGTCGTCTCCCTTCGGATCGGAAACGTTACCCGGTACTTCCTCAAGAAGAGGTCAATGCCCTCTCAGCGCGTATCCGCGTCGGAGATGAGGCCGCCCTCGACAAGATGGTTCGACACAATCTTGGATTGGTGCACGTGATAGCCCGGCGATACCTGAGAAAAGGCCTCGAATTTGAGGACTTGATGCAAGAAGGAACCATCGGGATCATGATAGCGGCTCGAAAATATGATCCGGCGAAGGCAGCGTTCTCTACGTATGCGACCTACTGGATCCGTCAACGCATTGCTCAGGCTGTCATTCAACAGGGTCGCCTCATCCGTCTCCCTACGCATGTCGGAGAGTTGGTTTCAAAGGTACTCTATGTCCAAGAGCGCTTACTGGCTCAAGGTGTGGTGCCAACCCGACGAGACATTGCCGCAGCGACAGGGCTGACGGAGAAGCAGGTAGAGAAGATGTTGCGCCTCCTTCACGAGAGAGGGGTGGCCTCGCTTGAGCAGCCTATGAAAACCAAGGGAGAATCTGGAGACCTCACCATCAGCGATACCGTCGCCGACCCGAACAGCATAGAGCCTTCTTTGGTCATTGAGGCTCGGAAAGAACTGGAGGAAATTTCCAGAAAAGTGAGCCTGTTGATTCGGTATCTCCGTACCGGTATGGCGCATGACCGTTCCGATGTGTTCATCTATTTCTACGGTCTCGATGCTGATCGGGAGAGAAGAACTCTTGAGGAGACGGGGAAGCAGTTCAATCTGACAAGAGAGCGGATCCGGCAGATCAAGGAGGGTATATGGAAGAAAGTGCCCAAGGATATCTTCACCGAAGAGGTGTTTGAACGGGCGATGGCGGGCGTTCCTTATTTCGAAGAAATCGCTCAGGGTGAGTTCTCCTGGGAAGACATTTCAACGCATTCGGACCTCGCTCCTTCAGTGGCAGGGAAGGAAAAGCCTGTGACGCATTCGAGCCCTACCCTTTCAGTGGCAGGGCGGTTAGAGCTCATCCAGGCCAGGCTTGACATGGTGTGGGCTACATCTCGGGAGAGACTTACCACACGAGATCATGAGCTGTTCTGCTATTGCTATGGCCTCCCCGGTTCCGGGAGTACGAGAAGTTACAAAGAAGCAGGCGAATACTTTGGTATGAAGGTCGGGGCTGTCACGGCGAGAATTCGTCAGATTTGGCAGAGGCTCTCGCCGTATTATCGGCACTTCACCAAGGAGAAAGTCAAAGACTGGGTGAGTGCGCGAGCATTTCTTCGGTCAGAGGCGAAGCAGTAGGGGAGAATATTCCCACAGAACCGTTCCGAAAGGGGCGGCTTTTTCTTTTGTATAAGCCCTATTATACCATTGACTTTGAGCTTTGGAAGTGGTATAATAGGGCTACCGACGATTGGTTCGGTTCTTTACGAAAGGCAGGGTCCCCATGAAGACGATTCGTATGGCTTTGGCTCTGATGCTCGCCACGATGGCATTCTCACTCGGCGGCTGCGCTACGGTGCTGGAGAGCAGCTCGAGCGGCATGAAGGCCAGCGGCCAATGGATGGCTGGTCAGGGCAAGAGCAGTGACGACAAGGGCAACACGACGCTTGGCTCCGGCTGGAAGGCAGGCGCTGCCGTTCACGGATGGGTCGGCGGTTTCCTCGACAACTTGGCCGGCAAGAAGACCGACACTGCCGCGGCAACCAACGCACCGGTGGGCAACCGCACCGGCACCGACCGCATCGAAGGCAAGTGATGCTGGTGGCAGCTCAACGCCTGACCCGAACCACGGAGGGAAGATGATGTATCATCAACCCTCCTTTTCTTTTGTTCAAAATAAAAACTGCCGAAAGGCAGTTTTTATTGTTTCTATTTTCCACTCCAGGTGTCACCAATGCCGTCATAACCAGAGTCTATATCTCGCAATCGCTGGAGAGCAGCCTCTTTATTGTTTATTCCTTCTATATAGATTTCTCGTAATTCTGGCTCCGTTTTTCCAATAAAACGCATACCAGGTTCGTAGCCGACGCTCTTCACATAACGATCCTTCAGTTCTTCAGTACTTAAACGTTCCAAATTCTCTTCGGCTTCAAAATCAAGCGGCACTTGCTCCATCGATCCCATAAAGGTAGGGGGTTAAGGATTCTTTTTCGATTATAGCATTTTTTGGACGAAACAAAAGGAAATGAGAAAAATTGTGGTGTGACGTCTTATATAAGGGGGCGAACTGGTTTTTGTAGGTGATATAATTGAAGAAACATATGAGAGTTTTTGTAACAGCCAAGACGAGGGCGCGAGAAGAAGGTGTGGAGCGGAAAGACGCCACTCATTTCGTTGTGTCTGTAAAAGCCATGCCCGTGGAGGGGAAGGCGAATGACGCTATCATGAAGCTTCTCGCTCAGCACCTCAATATTCCGAAATCACAGTTGATTCTTCGTTCTGGTGCTACTGGAAAAAACAAGGTTTTTGAGGTGCCTGATCCGTGATGATTAAAGAGGGTGTCGAGTCCTTGATTTTTCTCTGGTTATTCATCGGTAAAATGTTATACTGAGGGCGTAAGTACTAATTTTGCAGATATGGTCAAGCAGATATTTGTGAATCTCCCGGTGAGTAATCTCGAGGCGACGATGGAGTTCTTCGGAAAGCTCGGATTCACCTTTAACGAGCAGTTCACCGACGAAAACGCCGCCTGTATGGTGATCGGGGAAAATCTCTACACCATGCTTTTGACGGAAGCTTTTTTTCAGACCTTTATCACAAAAGAAATCGCTGACACCACCAAGGTGACCGAGGTGCTGAACGCGCTTTCGGTGGAGAGCCGGGAAGAAGTGGACGAGATGATGGCCAAAGCTCTGGAAGCTGGAGCAAGCGAACCTCGTGAACCGCAGGATCAAGGCTTTATGTATAGTCGCGCTTTTGAAGACTTGGATGGTCATATCTGGGAAGTATTTTATATGGATATGAGCCAGGCTCCACAAACTCCGGGCGCCTAAGTGTCTGACACTTCTCTTGGGTGAGTATAAATATTGAGTAGGAAAAATATGAAAACGTTTTTTCTTCTCATCGTTATAGTGTTGCTTGGTCTCAGTTTTGTTTATTGGTACAAGCAGCAGGTGATACGAGAAGGTGTCTCTATCGAAGAGGTAGGGGAGAAACTTCTTGAAGCGCCTCTTTCAGAAGAAACGAAAGAAGGAGAGTCTCTGGCTTTCCAGCCATTTTCCATACCAGCCTACCGCGAAAAGGAGTATGACGGCCGGGATTTTTTCATAGGAAAAACGTTTGCGGAAAATACTGCTTATACCCAATCAGCTATTACGTACAAGAGTAGTAACCTGACTATTTCGGGTATCATGGATATGCCCAAGGGTACGCCGCCCTCTGGTGGCTTTCCGGTACTTTTCCTCAATCATGGTTTCATCGACCCAGCTATCTATACCACCGGTCGTGGTTTGAAGCGGGAGCAGGACTACTTGGCGCGTCGCGGATACGTGATTGTGCACTCTGATTATCGGAACCACGCTGGATCGGACAAGGATCCAGATGCCGATGTGGAATTACGTTTTGGTTATGTAGAGGACGTGATCAACGGTATCCTGGCTTTGAAGCAGGCAGGACTCCAAAACGTCAATGCGGAAAAGATTGGTATGCTAGGACACTCTATGGGCGGTGGCGTGACGTTATCTGTGCTGGTCATCAAACCGGAATTGGTTCAAGCGGCGGTTTTGTTTGCCCCAGTCTCTTCTGATCAACGGGAAAATTTCGATCGATGGCTTTCCCGTCGTCCCGAAACTGCAGAAAAAATCCAACAGCGTTTCGGCAGTCCAGAGGATAACCCAGCATTTTGGGACGGTATCTCTGCTATGACCTTCCTCTCTGATATAGAGGCTCCTCTCCAGTTGCATCACGGAACTGTAGACGAGAGTGTGCCGATAGCGTGGTCGGATCGTTTGGATCAGATACTTCGGGAGAAGGAGAAGCGGATCGAATATTATCGTTACCCGGGGGAGCCGCATGAATTTATCAACGCTTGGCCGACAGTTATGGACCGGACAGTCACACTTTTTGACAGCACTTTTTCTTCATCTTCAGTTTCTAAAGAATGAACATGAAAAAAACACTCTTTATTGCCATGGTATCTATAGCGGGGTTAGGGTTGGTGCTTTGGTTTGTGGAGCAGCGGACGAACTTTTTGGATGCGCCAGTACCGCGTGGTGCAGGCGTGAATTTGTTGGAAGAACAATCTGCGAACGAGGATACCGCTTCGGCACAGGATGAGACTGCCGATCAGGAACCGGTAGTCGAGATGGTGGCAAGCGGTCTCGATACGCCATGGAGCATGGTGTTTACGGATCCAGATCGGATATTGGTCACAGAGCGGCCAGGGAAAATCCGGGTGATAGAAAAGGGTACACTGTTGCCGGAACCACTCTACACATTTCGTGAAGTCTCGGAAACCGGAGAAGAAGGATTACTCTCGATGACACTTGATCCTGATTATCCGCAAAACCACTTTGTCTATCTGGTGGTAGCGATACCGAAAAATGGCGGCATCGTCGATCGAGTCATGCGTTTCTTGGATACGGGTACGGAATTAGCTGATCCTTCAATCTTGATTGATGATATCCCGGCGGCACGCTTTCATGCTGGGTCTCGCGTGGCGTTTGGTCCGGACGGGAAACTCTATGTCAGTACGGGTGATGCCACTGACAAGAACCTAGCACAGGACAAGAACTCGCTTGCTGGAAAGATTCTGCGTCTCAATGCTGATGGCGGTATCCCAAATGACAACCCTTTTTCTGGGAGTCCGGTGTGGAGCTATGGTCACCGCAATCCTCAGGGTCTTGCCTGGCACCCGGACAATGGATTTCTCTATGAAAGCGAACATGGACCATCGGGTTTTGACGGACCGGGCGGGGGAGATGAAGTCAATCTCATTGAAAAGGGCAAGAACTATGGCTGGCCACTGGTGTCTCATGAAGAAAAAAGAAGTGGTACTGAGGCACCGCTCATCGTTTTCACTCCCGCCGAGGCACCGGCCTCGCTCCTTATTTATTCTGGCCGACAATTTTCCGAATGGCGTGGCAATCTCTTTTTCGGGGCATTGAAGGGCGAGGGACTGATGCGCCTGGTACTCGATGAGCAAAACCCCAAGCGCGTGGTATACTATGAGAAACTGAAGGCAGTAGATTTCGGTCGTATCCGGGAAGTGATGGAAGGACCCGATGGTTTCATTTACTTCACGACTTCCAATCGGGACGGACGAGGGACGCCTACATCAGAAGATGATCGAATTTTCCGCATCCGTTTTGAATAATTTCCCAACACGGTTTGCATTGTTTGGTTTTATGAGGGGTTAGGAGTATGAAACGCTTGAAACAAAAGTTGAAAAAAGAAATTTTTGATGCCAAGAAGCTTTTTGATTGGTGGTCAGTACCGCACTTCATGTTTGGTATTGTCATGGCTTTGTTTGCGATTTCATTTTCTTGGCCGGCGTCGTATACCTTTCTCGGTATGTTGGTGTTGGCGCTCCTCTGGGAACTTTTGGAAAAATACGTTCGCCTCTCTGAAGCGCCAGGCAATGGCTGGGTCGATGTCGTGCTCCCGCTTCTCGCCTTTGTCATCACCTATCTCCTCGTTGATCAGGCAGCGCTCAATCATGATCGGCACCTGGGACTCCTGACGATTACGCTCTTGCTCTATCTTTTCATCAATCTCATTGCGTGGCGGGCGCGTTTCGAAAAAGACGAGGATTTCTTGGGTTGAGCAGTGTCTAAGTCTGTCAGGGAAAATGTATGGAGGAAGAAATTTGGGCGAAGAAAAAAGTCTGCATCGTTGATGACGACCCAAGCGTCCGTGAAATTTACCTCATGAAATTTAATCAGGAGGGTTTCGATGTGTCATTGGCGACCAACGGCGAAGAAGGTCTGCAAGTAATCCGAAAAGAACGGCCAGACATTATTTTGCTTGATCTTCAGATGCCGGTCAAAAACGGCGTTGAGGTTTTGGCGGAATTACACCAAGATGCGGAGCTGCGAAAAATCCCCGTCATTGTTCTGACGAATATTGATAACGAGGATTCTTTCAAGGAAGTGGGGAAATTTGAAACACGTTTTTATCTGGTAAAGTCGCTGACCACGCCACAAAAAGCTGTGGATTATGTGCGTGAAGTTTTGTAAGTAATAATTTTTTTCAAAAATCGTATGATCTCACACATGAGTCTTCCGGTCAGTGACCTCGAAAAGAGTAAGGCCTTTTATGTCGAAGCCCTGAAGCCTCTGGGGTACGCAGTGGTTATGGAGTTTCCTGGTTTTGTGGGCCTGGGAGTTAATGGGGATCCAGATTTTTGGCTGGTGCCTGGAAAAAATCCAGAAGGACTCCATATTGCTTTCGGGGCAGAAAACCGAGCTTTAGTTGGCGCTTTCTATGAGGCGGCCATGGCGGCGGGAGCCAAAGATAATGGTGGCCCAGGGCTGCGTCCACACTACGGCGAAAATTACTACGGCGCTTTCGTCTTTGATCTTGATGGTCACAATATAGAAGCCGTGTGTCATCGTCCGGAATAGCTATTCTCGGGAGGGGAGAAAATTTATAAAGACAAAACTATGGAAATAGCAGTGATTGTTATGGTGTGGCTTCTTATCTTCGTTGGTCTTGTCGGGACAATTGTTCCGATTTTGCCAGGAATGGTATTAGTATTTGGCGGGATCCTGCTCTACGCTCTGTATTTTGGTGTGGCGACCGTCGGACTGACGACGCTGACATTGCTTGGTGTAGCGCTGGCACTTTCTTTCGTCATTGATATTCTCGCGAGTTTATATGGAGCGAAGCGCTTTGGGGCGACTCGGTATGGTATCTGGGGATCGACACTTGGCGGATTACTGGGATTACTTCTGCTTAGCCTCCCGGGATTATTTATTGGTGTTTTTCTCGGGGCTGTTCTCGGAGAATATTTCTGGGGAAAGAAAAAATTGGAAGAGGCGCTTCATGCCGGTATCGGGAGTATCCTCGGTTTTCTTGGTGGCACGGTGCTGAAATTTCTCTTGGCCATCGCTATGGTTATCGTCTTTGTCGTCAAAGTGTGGTTTTAGGGAGAAGAGATGGAGAGTTTTTGGGTATATGAAAAGCCTTCAATGCGGAAGGGCGGCTGAATCCCATAAAAACGAGTTAACGGAAAAAATTACATTTTTCCCTGAAAATCAAGGTGGGTTTCAATTTTTCGCACCCTCTTTCTGAAGGCTTTCAGCCCTATTGTAGCACACCCAGTGGGACAACTTTAAAAAAATGACCTTGGTTTTCTTTTTGAAACTGTCGTTTTTCGATGCTTCCATGGGTTTCGAAACTTTAAGGGAAATCGTTCTCGGAAAGGGTTTAAAGTTGTACTACTGGGCACACCCTTGCATAGTACTTCCTTTCGTGCTATAATCAACCCGTGCTAGTAGATGCGGAAACAGAGTCGAGTTTCACGATATAATTCACCAAAAACATCATTTATATGACCGGAACAATCAAGACCCTTACGGACAGAGGCTTCGGATTCATTGCTCGCGATGGCGAGACAAAGGATCTGTTCTTCCACTCCAAGGACCTCGTCGGTGTCATGTTCGATGAACTCAAAGTTGGCGATACTGTCACTTTCGAGATCACCGAAGGTCCTAAGGGACCAGCTGCAACCAGCGTTTCACGCGCCTAGGTAGTAGCTCGGACACTCTGAGTACACAAAAAACCGCCTCCTCTTCTGAGGGGCGGTTTTTGTATTGTCTGACAGAGAGAAGGTGCACTTTGATCGAAGCAGGGTTCTGCCTTGGTTTCGGGGAAACAGTGTCTCCTCGGAAACCAAAAGGGCGCCGGTCTCTCGTGAGGAAGTTGTCATTCGGGAATAGGTTCTCAGATGGGACTAGAACTCTTTGTAGAGTTCCTCCTATAACTCCCCAGGGGGACAAATTCTCGAACTGTTACGTTCCTCTATCAAACGAAAGAACTATGTTACTGAGGACGTCACTCAGAGCTCTTAGTATACTGTAAAATACGAGAAGTATCAACGGTTTACTGGTGGATAATTGACGATCGTGTTCCTTTCGCGTAGAGTGGAATCTCGTAACTTAACAGATGAAAAGGGGAATGGTGTATGCCAGGCTATATCGAATCCTATGTGAATAGGAGAATAGCTCAGGCGTACCAGGTATTGCTTGAGCGCTTCCCAGAAGCAGAAAACATGGCGGGGCTCGAGCTTATCGCTGCGCCATGTCAGGTTACAGAGAGCAGTGACTTTCGACCAATGATGACCCTCGTTTCTTCGGAGCTGCGGAAGCTTTTTTCGGAAGAAAGTGGCCGCAAGCTCGCGGTTGTGCTGACTCTTTCGAGCAAACAGGCGCAAGTGCTGTCAACGAAGGAAAGTGAAGACGGCAGCATTCAGTACGGCGTCGATAACCTTGGTCCGTACCAACTGTTCATTCCGAAGAAGCTGCCGTTTCGGAGGCGCAAGAGCCCCGTGATGACCCGGATCAGTTTCGAAGAGCTGTGCTTTCGTGTCGGCGACGCGAAGGGGGTGTACGGCGCGGTTTACGTGCTCATTGCAGTATCTGTCGACGCCATTCTCGATGAAAACAAAGGGCGAGGTCTTGAAATTTGAAGCGAAGGAGATGATGAACGTGTCACCTCCTTTTTTCTTTGCTTCATTTATATATGAAATGAAAAGACGCCGCGCTCCCTGTTGGGTGCGGGCGTCTCTTTGATGTCCGGCAAGCACTACTTCGCTTGCCTGGTCGGTCTCCCGAATCTTTGGCGTAGGGCCATGATGTACTGATGTACAGTGGATGGATCAGGCCGTTGAGTGAACACGCGTGGCGGCTCCGGTACCTGCTGAACAACCTGACCTTTGCTGCCACTGGCTTCGGTAAGCAGGGACTCCTGTTCGGGACGATTCTTCTGATACTCTCGCACCTTGGTGTGCGTGCGGCACATCACCGACCCGAAGAGGGCCTTGATTTGTCCGCTGGTCATGTCCGGTTCTTTCTTGGCAGCTCTGCCGTAGGCTCGCCGGAAGTTGTGGTCAAAGTGTCTGAGATCCTCGTCCTTGATTGCTTCGAAGACGGCCGTCGTCAACGCTTCTGCGTAAGTCGTCACAATTGCCTCCGTGGGTTTTCGGTGGTGGTGGGGGTGAAAGCGTCTGTTGTTAAAACAACAATAATGTATTATACTCCATTTTACTGTAAAAGTCAATACTATGGCTAAGTTGTGGGAAAAATCAGTGGCCTTGGCAGCTTTTGCCAAAAAGAATACATTGCCGGAGACACCGGGAGTGTACTTCTTTTTGGATGATAAAAAAGAGCTTCTCTATATCGGCAAAGCCACTTCACTCCGAGATCGAGTGAAAAGTTATTTTATGCAGGATCTCGAAGAAACGCGTGGACCAAAGATTCAACTGATGTTGGGGCAGATAGCGCATATCGGATATCGTCAGACTGATTCAGTCTTGGAGGCGCTCATTCTTGAAGGCAATCTCATTAAGGTGGAGCAGCCGCCGTACAATACCGATGCTAAAGATGATAAGAGCTACAATCACGTTGTTATTACCAAAGAAACTTTCCCACGAGTCCTGATCGTGCGTGGCCGTGATATTGAGCAGAAAAAATTTACGGAACCAGTGAAATATATCTTTGGTCCCTTTCCGGCTGGCGGGGCACTGCGTGAGGCGCTCAAGATTGTGCGCAAGCTCTTTCCTTACCGTGACAAATGCCTGCCCGCGGTCGCGGGACGCGGCCAGGGTACGCCATGGGACAGTCAACAAAAAACAGTCAACAAAAAACAGTCGAAAAGTCCAAAACCATGTTTCAATGCACAAATCGGTCTGTGTCCGGGCGTGTGTACAGGAAAAGTTTCGGCTCGCGAATATGGCAAGACTATCAACCACATTCGGCTTTTTTTCGAAGGGCATAAGAATGATATCGTGAAGCAGTTGATCCGAGAGATGAAACAAGCAGCCAAGAAACTTGATTTTGAACGAGCAGGAGAAATAAAGAGGACGCTTTTTGGACTGCGACATATCCAGGATATGGCACTCATCAAGGATGATCTGCGTGAGCGACACGCTCATCGGATCGAAGCCTATGATGTGGCACACTTGGGCGGGACAGCGTCGGTGGGAGTGATGACGGTTGTGGAGGAAAGCCGCGCCAATCCGAGTGAATATCGTCAGTTCAAGTTGCGCGAGAAACACAACGGGAATGACTTGTCAGCGCTCGGCGAGATCCTGACGCGACGTCTGAAGCATGCTGAGTGGCCGCTCCCTGAAATCATCGTGGTTGATGGAGCACTCCTCCAATTTAAGAAAGCAGAAGCAGTACTGGCTGAGGCAGGAATTACCATACCGGTTGTCGGAGTGGTCAAAAACGAGCGTCACCAGCCGGAACGCTTAATTGGTCCAGAGGCGCTTATTGAGCGTTTTGAGAAGGAGATCCTCTTGGTAAACAGTGAGGCTCATCGTTTTGCGATCACTTTTCACCGGAAGCGACGGGGCAGGGAGTTCCTCGGAAAGTGAAGTTATGCACAGAGCTTTGACAGTCGCTTGAAAAGCTGATACGATGGAAAGCAATTATTACCGAGCGAGTGTCGGTAAAATCAGATGAGTATCTGTTATATCTTTTTTCTCGCCTCCTTTCACGCTCTATGGCCGCGAAAAAGTCAGTCATCGAAATCCGAGGTGCCCGAGTCAATAATTTGAAGAATGTCGATGTTGATATTCCACGCGACGCGCTCGTCGTCGTGACGGGACTTTCTGGGTCTGGTAAATCTTCTCTTGCTTTTGATACACTTTTTGCCGAAGCGAATCGACGCTATGTCGAGTCGCTTTCTTCGTATGCGCGCAATTTCTTGGACGGCTTCGATAAGCCAGATGTCGACGCGATCCGCAATTTGTCACCAGCTATTTCGATTGATCAGAAGAGTGTCTCACGGAGTCCGCGTTCGACCGTCGGTACCATGACTGAGGTGTATGATTATCTGCGCATTCTTTTTGCCAAGCTTGGTGTGCCGCACTGCCCGACATGCGGTAAGGTGTTGACTCGGAAGAGTGTGCGGGAAATCCTCGAAGAAATATTGGCCTTGCCTGATGGGATGGCCTTGGTGTTCATCTCAGAAAGTACGCAGCTTACCGGAAAAACTGAGAAAGAGGCTCTGAACCTGGTGAATACGTGGGGTTATGTGCGGGTTCGTTTTCGGGGGGAGATTGTTTCTTTGGCGGAAGCTTTGGCGCAAGCATCTCCCACAGAGAGCTCGCCGATAGCGGTCGTGATTGATCGTCTCGTACTGGATCGTGCTCGTCCTGACAAAGAACGTATCATGGATGATTTGCAGACCGCGTTCCGTGTCGGACAGGGGACGTTTACCTTGCGCTTGAATGGCATGGGAGAGGAGCATGTATACAACGAAGAGTATCGTTGTGAGACTTGCGGCATTCATTTGCCAGAATTTACCCCAAGTCATTTTTCTTTCAATAGTCCGGAAGGAGCCTGTCAGAAGTGTGCTGGTCTTGGTGTGACGCTGGAATTTGATTCGGCGCTCGTGATTCCAAACAAGAGTCTGTCGCTTGCGGAGGGCGCGATCCGTCCATGGAGCAAGATGAACAGTGATCGGCATGCTGGATCTGGACCGATGCAGCTCTTGCGTGAGTGTGCCAAGCGCGAACGCTTCTCTTTGGATACACCCCTCAAGAAACTTTCAACCAAGCATTTCGATGTTATCTTGCATGGTGAAAAGAATGAACGGGAAGATCGTTTCCCAGGGGTTATCGCTCTTTTGGAACAGAAATACCGTGAGACCAAATCCGATCATTTGCGGGCTGAAATCGAGGCCTACATGCAGACCAAGCTCTGTCCGACCTGTCTCGGAAAGCGTCTCAAGCAGACCACTTTGGCGGTGAAGATTGGCGGTCGATCGATCGACGACATGGTGCGTCTCAGTACCGAGAATTTTCTGGGAATTTTGAAACCGCTTCGCGAGATGCTTTTGAAGACTGGGGAGCGGGGTATGATCGACCCCTTGTTTCAGGAAATGCAAACTCGACTTTCAGCCGTGGAAAAAGTGGGCTTGGGCTATCTCGAACTCTGTCGCAGTGCTGATACCCTCTCTGGTGGTGAGGCGCAGCGTATCCGTTTGTCGGTCCAGATGAAATCGGGACTTTCTGGAATCATTTACGTCCTTGATGAACCTTCGGTGGGGCTGCATAGTCGTGATACAGAGCGGCTCATCAATGCACTTGAAGACCTACGGACGGCTAACAACTCTCTGGTGATCGTGGAGCATGATGTTGCTATCATGAAGCGTGCTGACTATATCATCGACATGGGCCCGGGTGCCGGTATCGAAGGTGGTGAAGTGATCTTTGCCGGGACACCAGACAAGCTGCTTCGTTCCAAATTACTCACGGGGCAGTACCTTTCTGGAAAGCGGAAAGTTTCTGACAAGAAGAAAAAACGTAAACCAGGAAGTGATTGCATTTCTATCACGGGCGCTACGGAACACAATCTGAAAAATGTCGATGTGAAGATTCCGCTTGGAGTACTGGTAGCAGTCTCTGGAGTTTCTGGCTCAGGCAAGTCGTCTCTGGTGCACGACATCCTTTCGCGTGCTTTATCGAAATATTTCTATCATGCCAAGGCGCAACCGGGAGCGCACAAGAAAATGGAAGGACTGTCCAATATCGACAAGGTGATTGCCGTGACGCAGGACCCTATCGGTCGCACGCCGCGTTCCAATGCTGCGACTTACACTGGTGTCTTCAGTCTGATCCGCGATTTGTTTGCTGAGACCGCGGAAGCGGAGCGAGAGAAATACTCAGCCAGTCATTTCAGTTTCAACATGCGTGGTGGGCGTTGTGAGGCCTGCCAGGGTGGGGGACTGAAGAAGATCGAAATGTACCTCTTGCCGGATGTCTATGTCCCATGTGAAGTGTGTCAGGGAACGCGCTATAATTTGAAAACGCTTTCTATCGAATACCGTGGTCAAAATATCGCGAATGTATTGCAAATGACCGTGACCGAAGCGCGACGCTTTTTCATGGATCAGCCGATGATCGAAGAGAAGCTGCGGGTACTGGAAGAAGTGGGCTTGGGCTACTTGGTACTAGGACAGAGCGCGACCAATCTCTCAGGCGGTGAAGCCCAACGTATCAAGCTTGCGACTGAACTGGCACGTAAATCAACCGGCAAGACGCTCTATATTTTGGATGAACCGACGATTGGGCTACACTTCGAAGATGTGCGTCGTCTACTTGAAGTACTCGAAGCATTGGTTGATAAAGGAAATACGGTACTAGTCGTGGAACACAATATCGATGTGATCGCTTCCTCCGACTGGGTATTGGAACTGGGACCAGAAGGCGGCGAAAAAGGCGGTGAATTGATCTATGCTGGCCCTCCAGAGAAACTCAAAAACTGTAAACGTAGTTTTACCGCGAAATACTTATAGAAAAGACTCCCGCAAGGGAGTTTTTCTTTTATCCTCGCACGTACTCTCTTCCAAGTAATTCTCTTGTGCCACAAAAACACCAGCGTGTTTTTGCTACTCTTCACCGAAACTTTTACTTCGTAAAAGACCAGCTTTCGGCTCCAGGCGTGCCCAAGAGAATTCTTGGAATGAGATTCTAGAATTTTGGAAAAGAAAAAACGCCCGTTGTTTGCACGCGGGGCGTTGGGGAGGGGGTGCCTGTGTTTCACAGGCTGGAGAGCCAGTTCTTCAGGCGTTGCCAGGGCGTCGGTTGCGGCGCTGCCTTGAAGACTTCAACTTCCTCGGTTGGGTTGCACCTTTGGGGCATGGTCGTGCCTTCTTGGCACATGTATCGATGATGCGTCATCACGAATCGCACTCCCGGCAGAACCAGCCGGGAGAAGACGTCGTCTGGCTTCACTTGGCTAAGCTGCATCCGCATGGGAGCGCTCCTTTCAGGTTGGTTGTGGAACAGAGGTACTACTTTATGTCCAGCATAGCATAAAAAGAGTAAAAAGTCAATGGTGCAAGTAAGGGCTTAGTAATGCTAAAATAAGAAGACTCTTTCGGGATATTTGGTACCTTGTATTTTTTATACTTTGGCAGCATGACTTATCTATTGGCGAAAAATATTACAGCGACGGTGACGTATTATGATGTCATGGATTTTCCGTTGACGGCTTTTGAAATTTGGAAGCATCTTTTGGAATACGATCGAGAGCGCCCAGCCCTGACTGCGCCGGTAACACTTTCTGAAGTATGGAAGGTGCTTCACTCGGGTCAACTCTCAGGAAAGGTTTCTGAAAAAAATGGTTTGTACTTTCTCAATGGACGAGAGGCGCTTATAGCGAAACGGATCCAGGGTGAAAAACTTTCAGTTGGGAAGTTGAAGCGTATGCGCCGCTTGGCGAGTGTGCTCGCATTCGTACCGTATCTGCGTATGGTGGGTGCTACGGGAAGCTTGGCTATGAAAAACGGCGTCAAAGGAAGCGACTGGGACATGTTTGTCGTTCTTAAATCAGGAAAGATTTGGATCGGTCGCACGATTTTGACGTTATTCTTGCACGGTATTGGTAAGCGGCGTCACGGGAAGAAGGTGAGTAACCGCGCTTGTCTCAATTATTTCGTGACGGATGATAATCTGGAGATTGCGACCAAGGATCTTTTTTCTGCTCACGAGTACCGTTTTTTGATCCCGCTTCTTTCTTTTCCGCTGTTTCAGATTTTTGAACTGAAGAATCGCTGGATCAAGACGTACAAACCGAACTTTACTCCGACCCTTTTACCGGGGCTCTGGCTTGTGAAAGAAACCGATTTCTCAGGACGTGTTCGGGGAATTCTTGAACAAGTCTTTGATTTTTTTGATGGCGAAGCGTGGCTTCGTTCGTGGCAGCAGAAGAAGATAGAGCGCAATCCAAAAACACATTTGGAAGGGAGTCTCATCGAAGCTACCGACCAGGCACTGGTCTTTTTGCCGCGACCAAGGGGCCCGCGTGTTTTCCAGGCGTTCAAAGAGCGTCTTACACTGTAGGATGTGGTATAATGTGACTACAGCCCATCTGAAAAGAGCTCGAAAACACATACCAATACTCGGACTCTATGCCGAAATTTTTCTATACGGCGAAAAACGCTGTGACGGGTGAGTCTTCTGGTGGAGAAATAGAGGCCAAGGATGAAAAATCTTTGGCTCAGGATCTTCGTGCCCAGGGACTTCTTCTCACATCTTTCAAACAAGAAGAAGAGGGATCGAGTCTTCAGGTGAAATTCCTTGATCGTTTCAAGAAGGTGCCCCTCAAAGAAAAGATGACCTTTACCCGTAACCTGGCGGTCATGGTGTCTTCGGGGTTGACGATTTCTCGGGCGGTCCAGAACCTTTCTCTCCAGACAAAGAACAAGACATTTAAGAAGATTCTCGAGAGTGTCAACGATGATCTCCAGGCAGGAAAGACGCTTTCAGAAGGATTAGGAGCCTACCCGGCTGTTTTCAACGAGCTGTTCGTCAACATGGTATACGTCGGAGAGGTGAGCGGTAATCTCGAGGAAGTGCTTGATATCTTGGCTTTGCAGTTGGAAAAAGAAAATGACCTCCTGTCGAAAGTGCGTGGCGCCCTTATCTATCCCGCAGTGATCGTGGTGGCAATGATCGGTATCGGTATCCTCATGTTGGTTTATATCCTGCCGAAAATTACCGGTGTGTTCAAGGATATGAATGTCGAGTTGCCGGCTACCACTCGGGCCATTATGGCGCTCTCTGACTTCATCCGTGGTCACGCCATTCTTACAGTCTCTTTGGCTGTTATCACGATTGTAGCGGTGAAGCTTTTTTCCGGCACGAAAGCGGGGAAGCGATTTTTTGGATTCCTCTTTGTGCATATGCCTATCGTGGGGAATATTGTTATCAAAGTGAACTGCGCTCGCTTTGCTCGCATTTACAGTTCACTTTTAAAGAGCGGTGTCTCGGTGGTAAATGCTTTGAATATTGTTTCAAAGACTCTTTCCAATGTGTATTACAAAGATGCCCTGG
Source organism: uncultured Bdellovibrionales bacterium (assembly GCA_964612055.1). Taxonomy (GTDB): domain Bacteria; phylum Patescibacteriota; class Minisyncoccia; order Moranbacterales; family UBA1568; genus UBA1568. The sequence goes on along the minus strand of CAZTBI010000001.1, from coordinate 391,434 downwards.
AAGAAGCGATTGCTGAGGTACAGAAAGGTGTCGACCTTTCCAAAGTTATTATAAAGTACCCGGCTATTTTTCCTCTTCTGGTGCCGCAGATTCTCGAAGTGGGAGAGGAGACGGGTAAAACAGAAACAGTGCTCCAACGGTTGGCGGAATTTTATGAAGAAGAGGTTTCGCAGATCACCAAGAACATGTCGTCGATTATTGAGCCGATCCTGATGCTATTTATCGGTGGTGGCGTGGGATTTTTTGCGGTGGCGATGTTACAGCCGATGTATTCCGTACTCGAAAACATAAAGTGAGACCCTCATTTTTTGGTGCATTTGGTCGTTCTCGGTCCCGGTGCTCGACACTGTACTCTACGAGTACAGCTTACGGAGCTCCTCACCGACGCCTACAACTGCCCTCAAAAAATGAAAGTCTTAGAAAATGGATAAGATAAAATGATGCGGTATTTTTTTCAAAATTCAAAATTCAAAATTCGACATTCGTATCGTGGTTTTACGCTTATTGAGGCGTTGGTTTTCTTGTTTCTCTTTTCTTTGATTAGTATCGTTTTTCTCCAAACCTACTCAGTCGGGACGCGTCTCATAATCGAATCGAAAAATCGCCTTGGAGCAACGGCGCTTGCGAATCAGAAAATGGAGATTATCCGGAGTATTGAATACGATGCTATTGGAACAACGAGCGGTATTCCGGCTGGCGATTTGGCCGAAGACGAGACGATTAGCGTCAATACAATACGTTATGAGGTCCATACATTTGTTCAGTATGTCGACGATAGTTTTGATAGCACTGTCTCTACGGGTGATGTGATTCCTACTGACTATAAGCGGGTGCGTGTTACGGTGTCCTGGGGAAATCTTGGTACGGATCAGACGGTAGCTATTTTCGGGAACTTTTCACCCAACGGCGTTGAGTCATCGACCGGTGGTGGAGTCCTCTCCATAAATGTGCTCGATGCTAGTGGTACGGGCGTGACTGGTGCTAGCGTCCATATCGTCAACGGTGCTGCCGGAGTCGATGTGACGGGGAGTACGGATTCTACGGGGAACCTGATGCTGCCTGGTGCTCCAGCTGGCACGGAAGCATACATGGTCACCGTCTCAAAGAGCGGCTATTATGGCGCGACGACCTATCCTGCCTATCCGACTTCGGTCTTTAATCCGGTCGATGTGCATGCCTCCGTGGTTGCGGATGCTCTGAATCAGAAGACGATCGTCATGGATCAGTCGTCCGATATTACCCTGACAACAGAAGATCCATTTGGTACGGCGATTCCGAGTATCGGATATACTCTGACGGGCGGTCGTGTCTTGGGGACCGATCCAGGGACCGGAGAGGACGTGACGGGATTTTCAGATACGGGCACGACCGATGCTTCAGGAGGAGCAAGTTATCCGGGCGAGAGTTATGGTGATTATGCGATCACGACCAGCAGTACGGACTATGAGTTCTTGAAACTGTCTCCAGGAACGACGTCTGCCAATGAATTTTCAGCGACAGCGGGCAGCGCGACCGACGTGAGTGTCATCATGCTTGATAAGAATATCGGTTCGGTGTTGGTAAAAGTGCAGAATCAGGCTGATGGGACAGGGCTTGCTGGAGCCAGTGTCCAGCTGACAAATACAACTCTTTTATATGACACGACGGTAGTGACTGATCAGTACGGATACGCTTATTTTCCGACAGCGCTTCCGGAACTCGTTGCAGAAACATATGATATTTCGGTATCGCTTGCCGGATATGGCACTGAAACTGGGAGCGTGGATGTGAATGGCATTTTGGAAACTGAAATAATAGGTTTGACCGCGAACTAGAACGTATGAAAAGACACCGACCACTCAAAGCTATGACGCTCCTCGAGCTTCTGATTGCCATCAGCGTGGCACTGATTGCTATGGAGGGCTTTACCTATCTTTTCATCAAGACCTGGGATACAAACAAGTTCGTTCTGGAGGAAGGGATGGCGTCGGCGGCTGCATCGCGCGCCACCAACAAGATTGTTATCCAGCTTCGGGCTGTCCAGCAGGCGGATAATGGTGATTATCCGATCGAGTCAGCGGATGATTTTGATCTTGTTTTTTACTGTGACGTTGATGATGATGGGGTAGTAGAGCGGGTGCACTATTTCTTGGACCAAGTGAATGATCAGCTGAATATGGGGGTGAGCAATCCGATTGCTGGCAATCCAGTGACCTATCCGAACAGTGATGATGAGGTGACAGTGGTGACGAGTTATGTCGTGAACGAGAGTGATAACCCGATCTTTTATTACTATAATGACGATTACCCTGGTGATACGGTCAATAATCCGCTGTCGACACCGACGAATGTCGGTAATATCCAGATGATCCGTGTGCATCTCTTCGTCAATATCAATCCTGTCCACGCTCCAGACAATATCAATATCGAATCATTTGTCGATCTCCGTAATCTCCATAACTATGAGTAAAGAAACCCGCATGCTGAAGGGTTCGGTGCTAGCCTATGGACTGGTGATCATGTTTATGATCTCTATTATCTTGACGTCCATCATTGGTTTTATTGCCAGCCAAACCAAGTATGCTCTACAGATTCATGCGCGCGAACAGGCTTTTCAGATCGCTGAGTCAGGTATTCATTTCTATCGCTGGTACTTGGCGCATCAGGTAGAAGGGCGGACAGCGCAGCAGGTAGCGGATTTCTGGGCGACGGGGAATCCGTATGGTGTCGCTACGCCATACGAAGTGGAATATACTGATCCGGGAGGCGACCCTGTCGGAAAGTATAGCCTGGAGGTAACGCCCCCGGAGACGGGATCGACCGTGGTCATTGTGCGAGCGACTGGCTGGACGTATCGCTATCCAGACGCAGTGCGTGTGATCCAGGTACGCTTCCGTAAGCCTTCGTGGAGCGAGTATGCCGTACTTGCTAATGACACCATGCGTTTCGGAGCCGGGACGGAGGTATTCGGAAAGATTCATTCCAATCAAGGAATTCGTTTTGATGGATTGGCGCACAATGTCGTGAGTAGTGCGGTCTCGAGTTATAACGACCCTGACCATACGGGGGCAAACGAGTTCGGCGTGCATACACATGATGCTCCGACTGATCCTCTGCCGCCCGCTGCTGTACCGGATCGAGCGGATGTTTTCGAAGCCGGACGTTCTTTTCCGGTGACGGCTACGGACTTCAACGGGGTGCTCGGTGACCTTTCTTATATAAAAGGCGAAGCGCAAGCAGGAACGAATGGTAGTCGGTATTTCACGAACAGCGGCCAAGGACGGCACATCATTCTGAAAGCGGACGACACGTTTGACATCGCCACCGTACAGAGTTTCAACGCCTCGACCAACCAGATAAATAGCTATACTGGCGGTTGGTCGAATTATACTATTCCAAATGAAGGAATCATCTACGTGGAAAACAACGTGTGGATCGAGGGAGCGGTCGATGGTAAGCGCGTAACGGTGGTCGCGGCCAATCTCATCTCCTCATCCAAAAAGACGATGTATCTCGGAAAAGACATCCGTTACACGAATTATGATTGCTCGGACATGGTCGGTCTCATTGGTCAACAAGATGTGGAAGTTTATCGTGCCAGTAATAATGTCTTACGTCTTGATGCGTCGCTTATCGCGCAGCTGGGACGGGTCGGGCGATCCAACTATACGGGCCCGACGGCGATCCGGGATACGATTACGGTCTATGGCGCTATCGCCAGCAATCAGCGCTATGGCTTCGCGTGGGCGGATAGTCAAGGGAATCATGTTTCCGGGTACCGGAACCGTAACCTCTACTATGACAACAATCTCCTCTATTGTCCGCCACCGTACTTCCCGACCGGAACCCAGTATGAGATGGACCTTTGGCAAGAAGAGTAGTGTCAGAGGATGAAACGAGTGCGTGAAATGTGTTATGATAAAGAAAAAGAAAAACAGACAATGAGCTTCTTACGAAAAAAAGTATTCGATCTTTTCCCGAGTTCCTTCGGCCTTGATTTGAGCGATCTCTCTATCAAGGCTGTTTGGCTTGATCGTTCTGGAGATCGTGACTCAATCGCGAGTTTCGGTTCGGTTCCTTTGGCACTCGGAAATGTTGTCGATGGTGAGATTATAAATCCTGAAGCGGTAAAAAGCGCCATCCAGAATCTCCTCGAGAAGGCTGGGCCGAAAAAGATAAAGACACGTCAGGTTATTTGCTCCTTTCCTGAAACAAAGGCTTTTCTTCGTATTATCGTTCTCCCAAAAATGGATGAAGATGAAGTGAAAGAAGCGATCAAGTGGGAAATCGAAGCCAATATTCCGCTGACACTTGACCAGGTGTACTATGATTGGCAGATTCTTGATTTGAATCTGACTCAAGAAAAAGGAAAAATGAGTGTTTTGGTAGTAGCGGTAGCGAGAAGCGTGGTAGATCAGTTCACCGACGTGCTTGAGAGCGCTGGTCTGCAGGTTATTGGGTTGGAAACAGAATCGATTGCTCAGGCACGAAGTTTGCTCCCTGAGAAGAATGAAAAAAGTACGACGCTCATTGTCGATATCGGCGATCGACGGACCAGCTTTCTTATTGCTATTGGGAGTACTCCATGTTTCACATCGAGCGTGCCGTTATCATCCCAGATGATTACTGAGGCGGTATCGAAGTCTCTCAAAATATCATTTGATGAGGCCGAAGCGATGAAACTGAAGCATGGCCTCGGATCACTCGCTCTTAAAAGCCCGGTGTTCAAAGCAGCGGAACCGGTACTTGAGAGTATGGCCAATGAAATAGAAAAATCTATCGATTTCTATTTGAATAACCTGAAGTATTCGAGTACGGTCGATTCAATTGTTTTGTGTGGTGGTGGTTCGAATATGAATGGCTTTCTGCCGTATTTAGCAAAGCGTCTCGGTCGATCGGTAGAATTTGGCAATCCATGGGTCAATGTGAACCTCGGTCGAGATCTCCCAATTATTGATCGGCGTCACTCGGTACAGTATTCGACAGCTATCGGTTTGGCATTAAGAGGTTTGGATGAATATGAAGACTTTGCTTAATCTTCTCCCGGAAGAGAAGAAAGAATTGGTTCAAAATCGTCTCCGCTCCCGCTTTCTTTTGTGGCAGCTGTTTCTTCTTTTTTTGCTCGAGATATTTTATCTCACTATCTTGATTAGTATTTTTCTTATCCTTGATTTTCAATTACAGAGTCTAGAGAAGATTGCTGAGGATACCGCTCGTTCTTCGCAGGGAGAAGAGAAGCAACTCGATTCCTATGAGAAGAAATTTTTGGAAGTGAATGAAACGGTTGATCTCATCGGTTCTGTGGATCGTTCACACCTCTATTTTTCACAGATATTCGTCTTGCTCGATACGCTGCTCCCATCTGGAGTAACGATCAATAATCTTTCCACCAAAGACTACATGGTATCGCTTTCTGGGAGAGCGGAAAAAAGAGAAGACCTCCTCCTCCTTGAGGAAAAGCTGAAGGGAGCAGAAGATTGTATTGGTAATGTCAATATTCCTCTCTCTAATCTTTTTTCGCAGGAAAAAATTGATTTTCAGATGGACTTTACCGTGACGCCAGAATGTTTAAGAAAAGACTCATTATGAGAGAGCTACTCCAAAAATACAAAACCTCCTCACCGCTCGTGGTCATGCTCGTGCTTCTTTCGGGCATCGGACTCCTTGCCTGGTTCGGGATTATCCCTTTTCAGCAGTTTATTGTTGAAAAAGCCGATGGCATTCAGGAGTATTATGCGACTCGGGAAAATCGTGAGCAGCAAATGAAAAAACTTCCGGAGCTTCAAGAGCAGTTTGAGAATATCGAGAAGGATGAGAAAGCGCTTGCCATTCTTCTTTCCGAGGATGTCATCGTTGATTTTGTGAGGACGCTGGAACGGTTGGCGGATGAAACGAAAGTGCATATCACCATCCGATCGAGTGGCAGTAGCGCTATAGAAGATAAAAAAACAGTCAAAGTACCAGTGAAGAAGGCAGCTCCCGCGACAGATGTTGCAGTTAAGGATGGTAAAGTCCCCCAATCTCTCATAGAGACACTCCCTGTCGATCGCTTCCTTCATGTGACAGTCGTGACACAGGGTGAGTACAAAGATATTGTGGCTTTTCTTCATAAGATGGAGACGTTGCCGCTCGGACTTGATGTCATTGGTGTCGGTGTAAAATTGCGGACCGAAGAAGAAAAGAGCGTACGTCCTGACAATCCCGGAAGGAATCCTTTCCTCATTCTCTCTGGAGGCGATACTGCTCTGCCAGTTCAGCAGCCAGAAGAAGGGGTTATCCCAGGAAATCTTGAAGCTTCGTTTGATACCGTCGTTTATCTTGATAACAAGTAGTGTTATGCGACAGATGCGTTTTGAAACATTGAAAAAGATATTTTCTTGGAAACGGATCATGGCTTCCTGGTATCGTTCCTACAAGATTATGTTTTTTATTGGTTTTCTCATGGTGCTCGGTTTAGGAGGATACTTTTGGTATAGCAATCTCTACCAGTATCATTGGAGCGACGATAAGAAAAAGGAATTTATCGAAGCAAACTTCAAGGCGACTTCGTTTAAGGAGAGCTCTTTCGAGCGGTTGGTGGCTAGTCTCAAGGATCGAGCGGTGCGCCATGAGAAAGTACCACAGCTTTCGCGGAATATTTTTTCTGAGTAAAGGGAAGTCTCATTGACGGCGCTGTCTCTCTATGGTAGAGTATTCAGGTTATGACACCGCTCTCTCGAAAAGAAAAATTTCAGACTCTTTTTCCGAACGCGCCAACCTTCCGTCTTAAGCAGATGGAAGAAGCGTTGTTTTCACCTATTTTCAAAGGGTTCTCCGATGTTTCTAATATGCCGCTCGCGATGCGAGAAACACTTGAAAAGGAGCTTCCTTGGCTGGCAATTAAAGAGACGCAGGTATTTGAAAGTGTGAAGAAAGACACGTTCAAAGCGGTGGTTGAAGTAGAGGGAGGGAAACGAGTCGAGACGGTGCTTATGAAAAATGCTCGGGGGCAGTGGACGGTCTGCGTTTCGTCTCAGATCGGTTGCGCTATGGCCTGCACATTCTGTGCCACCGGTACCATGGGCTTTACTCGTAACCTGACAGCTGATGAGATTGTCGATCAGGTTCGTTTCTGGAACATGTTTCTTGCCAAGCGGCCAGACTTGCCAGAACGGATTAGTAATGTCGTGTTCATGGGTATGGGAGAGCCACTGGCCAACTATGAGAACGTGAAAGAAACGTTGCGACTCCTCCTTACATATACTGATATTGGTATGACGCGTATTACCGTCTCGACCGTCGGGTTGCTTCCTATGCTGCGCAAGGTGCTTACTGATCCGACGTGGCCGGCGGTGCGACTTGCGGTGTCACTGCACAGCGCTGATTCTGAGACCAGGAAGAAAATCATGCCAAGCTCGTATGATGGATTTCTGGATGGGTTAGCTACCTGGACGGAAGAGTATTTTCAAAAGTTTGAAAGCCGTCGTCGGCATCTGACCTTCGAATATGTCATGCTCTCAAAGATCAATGATACCGAGATGCATGCTGAAGCATTGATTCGTTTCGCTCACCGAGTCGGTAAGGTACGTATTAATCTCATCCCTTACAATTTCACGGGCAGTGTTTATAAGGATAGTCTTCCCGGGGATTTCGTTCGTTTTCAGAAACAATTGGAAGATGCTGGAGTGGTCGTGACGCGCCGTCGGACGATGGGCGATGATATTGCCGCTGCCTGCGGGCAACTTATTGTGGAGAAGAATGTTGAGCAACCTGAAACAACAGAAGCATGAGCGAGAAATTTTTCATCAAGACTTTTGGTTGTCAGCAAAACGTCGCTGATTCGGAACGGATCGAGAGTTTTTATCGCTCGCGTGGTTTTTTGCCAGCCGAAAAACAAGAAGAAGCCGATGTCTTGATACTCAATACCTGTGTCATTCGTGATAAGGCTGAAGAGCGAGTGTATGGCTTGGTACGGAGTCTGAAAGAACAATTGGGTGATGCGTCGCCACGTATCGTCATAACTGGTTGCTTGGTTGGAGCAGCTGCTCGGGAACCTTCGGGGAAAATGATGAAGCGTCTGACGGGTCGTCTACCCGATGCCGAATTCCTGCCGCTTGAAGAAGTCGGTTTCGAGCATGTACCGGTGCGTGCCAAGGGGAAGTCAGCATCGATCGTTATTTCCAATGGTTGTAATAACTACTGTGCTTTTTGCATCGTACCCTTTTCTCGGGGTAAGGAGCGTTCGCGATCCTTTGCGGATATCTTGGTAGAGGCTCAAGATATTGCTAGGCAGGGGTATGAAGAAGTGGTGCTTTTGGGGCAGAATGTGAATTCCTACGGTGCTGATTTTCTGCAAGAAAAAATAAAGGAAGGGGAGGAATATGAATTACCGGATGGGAGAAAGGTGAAGCCAGTTATGGTGAAGCATCTAAACCGTCATCGCATCCCGACCTTGTTCCCGTATCTTTTGGAGAGTATTGCAGAGATCCCTCAATTTAAGAAGGTCTCTTTTATTTCTTCTAACCCCTGGGATTTCTCCGATGAGTTAATCGATGTCATGGCGCGTCACGAGAATGTTGATCGCGTCCTTCATCTCCCGGTCCAGTCGGGGAGCGATGCTGTTTTGAAGCGTATGAACCGCTGGTATACGCGAGCCGAGTATCTCGAACTTATTGATCGTATTCGTGCCAAAGTGTCGGGCATCACTTTTACAACGGATATTATTGTTGGCTTTCCTGGGGAGACACGGGCAGATTTCGATGATTCTATTGACCTGGTAAAGCGAGTCGATTTTGCCAAGACGTTTATTGCTTGGTTTTCGCCTCGCCCCGGCACGGCTGCTGCCAAAGGGGTGGATGATATTTCTATTGAAGAGAAGCAACGCCGCTTTCATGAACTCGATGCCGTGGCTTTTAAAGGAAAAAAGGCTTTTTAGTGGGATAAAAGTGCATGCCTATCTTGACAGAATGTTGGTTTAGGTGTACAATGGGGCCAAGTAATTGCGAGGCAGTTATGGCAGTTATGAGTGTTCCTTTGCCCAAATGGAGGTCATGATGGGTGATTCTTTCCGTAGCCCCGAGCAGTTCGAGGCATCTTGCCGTCAGCGTCGCCTTGCTGGGCTTGCGCTGGTGGTCTCTGCAGTTCTGATCCTTTCAGCGCTGGTCTCACTAGTTCCGTCGCTCTGAAGGTCATCTGGCTCTCAGTGACGAATTCAACCTGAGGCCACCCCCGCCGCCTTACCAGTTCTGGTTCGGCGGCTTTTACTTTTCTCTAAAAAACTGATACTATGTAAGTGAAGTAAACAAGATTCTCTCTTATCAGATATGCCAAAAAAACCAATCACTCTTATTTCTTGGAATGTGAATGGCATCCGAGCCGTCCATAAGAAGGGGCTATTCCTTCCTTTTATTGAAAAATACCAACCGGATATTCTCTGTCTTCAGGAGACCAAGGCGATGCAGGGGCAGGCTGAGATTGATCTGCCGGAATATGAGGAGTATTGGAATTCTGCCGATCGCAAAGGCTATTCCGGAACTGCTATCTTCACCAAGACCAAGCCACTCTCCGTTCGCAATGGTTTTCCGGAAAAAATTATAAAAAAGTTCAATTTGGTGGCGGATGGTTATGGCGACCCGTGCTCTGAAGGCCGAGTGATTGCCCTTGAGTTTGAAGATTTTTTTGTGGTGACTGTCTATACTCCGAATGCCAAAGAAGATTTGAGTCGGGTACCCTTGCGTCATAAGCAGTGGGATCCGGCATTTCTGGCCTACTGCAGGGACTTGGAGAAAAAGAAACCAGTGATTTTTTGTGGTGATTTGAATGTCGCCCATACCGAAGATGATTTGGCCAATCCCAAGGGGAATATTGGGAAGCATGGTTTTACCGACGAAGAACGGGAAGGTTTTCAGAGTTTCGTTGATGCTGGTTTTGTTGATACCTTTCGTCTCTTTCAGAAAGGGAATGGCCACTACTCTTGGTGGTCGCACTTTGCGAATTCTCGAGCGCGCAACGTCGGTTGGCGCATTGATTACTTCCTGGTGAGTGAGTCTCTCAAGCCGCGAATCAAAGAAGCTTTTATTCTCCCTGAGGTACTAGGCTCCGATCATTGCCCAGTCGGTATTATTCTCTCTTAGCGTCCATCTTTGGCACATTTCTTTGTTCTCGGCTCCGGTACTCGACACGGTACTCTACGAGTACGGCTTACGGAGTTCCTCACCGACGCCTCGAACTTGCACTCAAAGATGAACGCTTTGAAACTTCTGCTCTATGAATAAAAATACATATATTCCGCTGGCTGAACGATTACGGCCGAAAAAGCTGGAGGATTTCTTGGGACAGGAAAAGGTGTTTGGTGACGGATCATTTCTCCGTGAAGCCATTGAGGCGGATCGTATACCCTCCCTTATTTTTTGGGGCCCGCCGGGAAGCGGCAAGACTACTTTGGCACTCTTGATTGCCAAAGAGACTCAGGCAGAATTTCGTCAGTTGTCTGCTGTGGGAAGCGGAGTGAAGGATATGCGAGCCGTATTTTCCGAAGCCGAAGAAAACAAGAAGCAAGGGAAGAAGACCATTCTTTTTGTTGATGAGATCCATCGTTTTAATAAATCGCAACAGGACAGTTTATTGCCGCATGTCGAACGTGGTACGGTTATTTTGATTGGTGCCACCACGGAAAATCCCAGTTTTGAAGTGAATGCCGCTCTTCTTTCTCGGGCACGTGTCTTGGTACTTGATAAGCACAGCGAGTCGACTCTGGTTAATCTGATGCAACAGGCGCTCAAGCAAAGTAAGGAGTATTTCGGAAAAGAAGTCACTGCTACCGATGAGGCACTCTCATTTATTGCAGCGGTTTCGGGCGGTGACGCGAGAATGACGCTCAATACGCTTGAAGCAGCAGCGTTGAAAAAGACTCATATTGATGCCTTGACGGTCGAGCAAGTGGTGAAGCGTTCACATCTTCTCTACGATAAAAATGGCGAGGAGCACTACAATATCATCTCTGCTTTGCACAAATCGTTGCGAGGGAATGATGCCGATGCCGCATTGTACTACCTTGCTCGGATGCTCGAGGCGGGGGAGGACCCGATTTATGTTGCACGACGGCTCGTGCGTTTTGCCTCAGAAGATATTGGTATTGCTAACTCGTTTGCTTTGCCTCAGGCGGTGGCAGCTTTTCAGGCTTGTCAGATGCTGGGGATGCCAGAGTGTGAAGTGCATCTCGCTCAGGTGGTGGTGTATTTGGCAGTATCCAAAAAATCAAACGCGCTCTATGTGGCGTATGGAAAAGCTAAAGAGGACGTAAGAAATTTTCCGAATGAACCAGTGCCGCTTCATCTCCGCAATGCTCCTACGAAACTTATGAAAGAGCTTGAGTATGGGAAAGGCTACAAGTATACTCCAGACTTTAAGACTAACGAAGAGGCGGCCCAGGAATATTTCCCAGAACGATTGAAAGGTCGAAAATACCTTGAAATCAAGGCGAAAAACGAGATCTCTTGACGAGGGAGTGGTTCTGGGTTACTATTCTTAAAGCCTGAGCTGGGCTTTTTTGGTGAGGTCTCTCCATGGGGCCTTATCCGTTTCAAGAAAACACAGGAGACACAATTGTTGATTGAAGACAGAGTTGAAGGGAGTTATTGCCCGCACTCCGAAGGAGAAGATGTGCGCCGCAGTCCACAAAGGCTTAAGGACGAGCAAGTTCTTCGGCTTTGGAGGTCGGCGTTACGTCTCTACGTAGATGGCGCTCATGGCGATGCTCGGGCGACGATGAGGGTTCTCAGGTCTGGGGCGCACAAACTGCCTCAAGGTTTCTGGCCACTCTATCGACGCATTGAGAAAGTCATCGGGAAAAGGTAAGAGATCTGAAAGGAGAAGCCGCTCTCGTCACGCATCGTTCGTGGCGAGGGCTTTTACTTTGTGCTAGAATTTTGTATTAACTCCTCACACGTTATAAGTATGTTTCCAAAAAAAGGAACCAAAGCGAAAAATTTCACACTCCCAGATCAAGATGGGAAGCTGCATACGTTGAAAGAGTACCTTGGTAAGTGGGTAGTGCTCTATTTTTATCCCAAAGACGATACGCCGGGCTGCGCTGTGGAAGCCTGTCGGTTTCGTGATAACTTTCCAAAGTTTAAACGGTCCAAGGCGGTGGTGCTGGGTGTGAGCGCGGATCCAGTAAAGAAGCATGCCAAGTTTGTGACGAAATATGAGTTGCCATTCACGCTTTTGGCTGATGAGGAAAAGGAAGTAGTGAATCTCTATGGCGTCTGGGCGAAGAAGAAATTTATGGGTCGAGAGTATATGGGAATTCTTCGCACCTCGTTTCTTATCGATCCGGAAGGAAAAATTTCGAAGGTGTACGAAAATGTGAAGCCCGAGTTGCATGCAGAGGAAGTATTGGCAGATATCCGACAGTCTTGACTTTTGATACGGGTCAGCGTACGATCTGGGCAGTTCTCAGCCAAGGAGTAGACGTCATGGAAAAAGGTATCCGGGTGCATTTCAAGATGCAAAACGGCGGTGAGCGTGATGCCATTGGCGCCACGGTCATGAGTCATGAAGGAGGTATCCTGATTCTCGAGAGTGATGAGGCCGAAGAGCTCCGGTTTTATGAAACGGCGCCGGGAGATTGGCGCATGCTTCATGAACAAGTGGCCGGTCATTGGCAGGCTCACGAGACCGGGCCAATCTACGACATCATCTGAGAGACAGTGGCCTCTGAAATCAGAACAACTAGCGGTACGACGCAGAGTCGGCCGCTTTTTTTATGGCTTGAAATAGCTCTTTCCTTGGTGTATAACTTTTTGTGTTGACGTTGTGTCTTCTGGTGGTATAGAATGTGGAGGTAGTTACAAAAAGTGGGTGAAAGTGGGGAATTTCACACCGCCTTCGTTTTACCTCCTCAAACTCTATGTTCATCGGAGAGTACTCACATACGATTGATCCGAAAAAGCGCCTGGCGCTTCCTTCGAAGTTTCGTGGAGAGCTCGGGAACAAGGTGGTGGTGACGCGTGGACTGGATAATTGTCTCTTCGTCTATCCAGTGAAGGTATGGGAGGAGCTTGCAACCAAGCTTGGAGGATTACCGGTTGGTGAAGCGGGAACACGGAGCTTTATCCGAGTGATGCTCGCTGGCGCAACTGATGTGGAGCTTGATAGCCAAGGGCGGATTCTTCTTCCGGAGTATCTGAAGCATGATGGTGGATTGAAAAAGGAAGTGACGATTGTCGGACTCTTCAATCGTTTGGAAATTTGGGATAGCGCGAAATGGAGTAAGTACAAGAGTTTGGCGGAAAAGAATACTGGAAAGATTGCGGAAGATTTGGGCAAGCTCGGTATTTATTAGACAGAAAGCAGTGAGCAAGCAACAGAAAACAAAGAGAGAGTATTCAAAAATCAAACATCAAAGTTTTTCATCAAGTTTTAATGTTTGAGGGTTGAAAAGAAAGATATGACGAAGCATATTCCAGTATTGCTCGAAGAGGTAAAGGAGAAGTTGCACCTTCAAAAAGGAATGACGGTGGTGGATGCGACTTTGGGCGGTGGCGGACATGCGAGCATGATGCTTGCAGAAGTAATGCCAACCGGCAGAGTGATTGCCTTGGATGCTGACCACGAAGCACTGGGTCGTTTCAAGGAGCGCGTAGAATCCGATGATGTTCTCAGGCAAGCCTCTGAGGAGGAGAGACTTGTTCTGGTACAAGGAAACTATTCGGAGATTGACGTGCTCTTGGAACGGCTCGGTGTCGAAACGGTCGATGCTATACTCGCTGATCTGGGGTTCTCTTCTGATCAGATTGAAGCGGCATCACGAGGCTTCAGCTTTCAGGAGGATGGTCCGCTTGATATGCGACTCGATCAGACCAAGGAACTGACGGCCGAAAAGATCGTGAACGAGTACGAAGCAAAGGAGCTCGAAGTATTGCTTCGAGACTATGGCGATGAAGGAGAAGCGCACCGTATTGCGCAGGCCATAGTGAAGAAGCGCGAAGAGGCGCCGCTTCGGACAACTTCTGAACTCCGAGAACTGATCGAGGCAGTGTATCCGAAAAAGCTCCGCTACGCGCAGAAGATTCATCCGGCCACCAAGACATTTCAGGCGCTCCGCATCGCTGTCAATCAGGAGTTTGATCATTTGGAAAAATTTCTGACCCAGGCGATGAAGAGGCTCGTTTCTGGAGGAAGGCTCGCTGTTATCACTTTTCATTCCGGAGAGGATAGACGGGTTAAGCAGTTTATGAAAGATCAGGCTGAAGGCTGTATCTGTCCACCAAATTTTCCAGTTTGTCGGTGTGGTCAGGTACCGAAAGCAAAGATTCTTACTAAAAAACCGATTGTAGGAGGAGAGGCAGAACTTGTACGCAATCCGCGTGCCCGAAGTGCCAAGCTCCGAGTGCTTGAAAAAGTGTAGGACGTAGGCAGAAAAAATAAAAATACAAGTAAATATGTCAGTCTCCCGTCGAAAAATGATTGCTTCATGGAAACCAAAGGGGAGTGCTCGAACAGAGCTCTCCGGTTCGGTGCACCTGTTCGTTGTGGCGATTCTCACAGCAGTTTTTGTCTCCGGTGGTTGTTATCTGTATTCGGTCAACCAGAATGCTGTTCAGGGGTATCATATGCGAACGCTCGAAAAAGAGATCAATATTTTGAAACAAAAGAATGCTGAGCTGCGTATCGCGGAAGCGGATCTCAGGTCGCTGCACCGTATCGAGGAGGTATCAAGTCAGGAGCTTCAGATGCAAAAGCTTGAGAACGTAAAATACATCGAAGAGCGTGGGCCGGTTGCACTGCGCTAGGAGGGATTTCGCTTCGCGCAGAGAGAAAGATCAAGTATTATGCGAAACACCCCCAACTATCAACCAAAAAAGAAACAGAGTCACAAACAGTTACCCGGCAGTGTCGCACGGGTGCGGGTCTTTTTTTTCTGCCTTGTTTTCGCTGGTGGACTGATTCTTTCCCGTCTTTTTTTTCTGCAAGTTTTTTCTCATGATAAGTGGGTAGCGTTGGCAGAAAACCAGCACAATGCCTTTACGGAGCTCTCGGCTGATCGTGGCGAGATCTACATGCACGACGGCGAAATAGAGCGCTATCCGCTTGCTGTGAACCGGGAGTACCAGATGGTTTTCGTTGTTCCGAAAGATGTCGAAGAGAAAGATACGGTCGCCCTCGAACTTTCGCAGATCCTCGGTGTTGATGCTGGAGAAATTCGCGATAAACTAAACCGACCAGATGATCCTTTCGAAATAGTGAAGAAGCGCTTGAGTGATGAGGAAGTCTCTCGGATCAAGGAGCTTCGATTGAAGGGTGTTGCGTTGTTACCAGAAAAGTATCGTTACTATCCGGCCGGAGAGTTGGCTGCTCAGGTAATTGGATTTGCCAGTCTCGGCGAACACAGCGGGTCTGGTGGCTATGGTGTCGAGGCATCACTCGATGCGCGTCTTCGTGGGGAAACAGGGACGCTCTCTCAGGAAAAAGATGCCAGTGGCCGTTGGATTCCGCTCTCTGATCGTTCTATCACCCACGCCGAAAATGGGGACAGCATCGTACTCACTCTTGACCGGGTCATCCAGTATGAGACGGAAAAAATCCTCAAGGATTCCGTAGAGCGTTATCAGGCTGATCGGGCAACGGCTATCGTGATGGATCCTATGACCGGGAATATTCTGGCTATGGCCTCATCGCCACAGTTTGATCCAAATACGTATGCCAAAGAAGAGGATTACTCCATATTTCTCAATTCGGCCGTAAGCAGTGCCTATGAACCAGGATCTATCATGAAACCGATCACGATGGCTATCGGTCTGGAAGAGGGAAAAGTATCGCCGACGACAGAGTATGTCGATCCTGGGGCCGTCGTAGAGGCTGGCTACACGATCCGGAACGCCGAGGATAAGGTGTATGGGCGGAGCAATATGTTCAAGGTTTTGGATGAATCTATCAATACCGGAGTCATCTTTGTGGAGAAGCTCGTCGGGAATAAACTGTTCGGCGAATATCTGAGACGTTTCGGTTTTGGAGAGCGGACGGGTATTGATTTGCCGGCAGAGCTCCCTGGGAACCTGAAGAACTTGCGCAATGAACGAAGCACGCTGAGTTTTTTTACTTCTTCCTTCGGGCAAGGTATCACCGCTACGCCAATCCAGATGATAGCGGCTTATAGCGCCTTGGCAAACGGTGGTCGTTTGCTCAAACCAAATATCATCGATAAGGTGATTTATTCTGATGGCCGGGAAGAAAAGTATGAGCCAACAGAGGTACGACGAGTGATCGGTGAGGAGGCGAGTAAGAATATAGGCATCATGCTGCGGAGCGTTGTGGTAAATGGCCATGGCAAGCGTGCCGACGTGCCAGGATATCTGGTCGGGGGAAAAACGGGTACGGCACAGGTGGCTAAGAGTGGGTCTAAGGGGTACGAAGAAAGTATGAGTATCGGGTCTTTTGTGGGCTATGCGCCTATCAATGATCCGAAATTTGCCATTTTGGTGAAGCTTGATAATCCGAAGAATGTGGAGTGGGCGGAGTCGAGCGCGGCCCCGACATTTGGTCAGATCATGAAATTCTTGCTAGAGTACGCCAAGGTCAAGCCGACCGAAGAGACCCCAAAGAAATAATACTCCCGAATCTTTATGACGAGTAAAAGAAAACTCCTCGAAAAAATCCTCCGTTTCATGACAAAAATGGTACTTCGTAAGTATCATCCGCTTATCGTTGGTATCACTGGTTCCGTGGGAAAGAGCTCAACGAAAGAGGCAGTGGCACTCGCTCTCGGTGTTGCGTATGATGTTCGAAAGACCGAGGGGAGCTACAATGATGAAATCGGCCTCCCCTTGACCGTCATCGGGACAAAAGGGGGAGGAAGCTCAATTTTTGGTTGGTTACGAGTATTCTGTAAATGGTTTGTCATCGTGGTATTCCCGGTCCGGTATCCTGAGGTACTGGTACTAGAAATGGGTATCGATCGTCCGGGAGACATGGAAGCCTTCCTTCGGTTTGTGCCGGTGAAAATTGGTATCGTGACACAGGTTTCTTCGAGTCACATGGCCTACTTTGGGTCACTTGCCAATATCGCCAGGGAAAAAGGCAAGCTCATAGCAGCGTTGCCTGAAGACGGGATTGCGATTCTTAATGCTGATGATCAGCGGACGCTGAAGATGCGTGAACGAACGAGGGCGAAGGTGGTGACTTACGGTTTCAGTGAAGAGGCCGATGTTCATGCGGATAATTTTGTTTCTCATCGTGAAGCCAGGCGCGCTGAAGGACTCTCTTTCAAGGTGAACTTTGATGGAAAAACAGTACCGCTTCGTTTGCCGAAGATCGTGGCCAAGCATCATGTGCCAGCGGCACTGGCAGCACTGTCTCTTGCTGTGGCGCTCAAACTGAACGCTGTGGATGTGATCAATGCTCTCGAAAATTTCGAACCTCTTCCGGGACGCTTACGTCTTTTGCCGGGACGAGACAATACTTTTCTTTTGGACGATACGTATAATTCTTCTCCGGCTTCAACACGGGCGGCACTGGAAGTCATGGGAGAGCTCATGGCACCGAGAAAGATTGCTGTTTTAGGTGATATGCTGGAGCTTGGGCCAGATACCAATGAAGAGCATGCTGGACTTGCTTCCGCGCTTCGTGAATCCGGGGTTCATGTTGTGGTGACAGTCGGGGAACATATGCGTGCTTTGCATGAGCGTTTGCTCCAGGAAGGGTTTTCCAGGAAGCAGGTTTTGTGGTTGCCTGATCCAATGTCTGCGGTAGAGGCGCTTATGAGTATCGTGCGTTCTGATGACTTGATTCTCATCAAAGGATCGCAAGGAGTGCGCATGGAGCTGGTAACAGAGCAGCTTTTGGTTGATCCGCGGACAGCTGGTTCGTTTCTCTGTCGACAGTCGGCAGATTGGCGCAAGAAGCGTTTTACTCCGCCAGCTGAGTGGACGGAGGGAATAAAATAATAGTGAAGTTTTATGGATTTTTTTTCGATGCTGGTGATTATTCTTGGCTTGGTCCTGTTTGAAACAGTGTCCAGCATTGACAACGCCGTGATCAATGCCGAAGTGCTCTCTGCCATGGGGAAAAAGGCGCGCCGTTTCTTCATGACGTGGGGAATATTTTTTGCTGTCTTTGTGGTACGAGGCATCTTGCCATGGCTCATCGTTTTCGCGACCATTCCGAGTCTCGGGTTTCTTGGATCCTTTACGGCCACCTTTTCGAATGACCCAGCGGTAGCGGGGGCGCTTCGGGATTCTGCCCCGATTCTCTTGATGGGTGGGGGCGTATTTCTGCTTTTTCTTTTTCTGCACTGGCTTTTTCTTGAGGCGAAACACTATGGTCTACGGGCGGAGTGTTTTTTCATGGAGCAGGGAGCTTGGTTTTACGCCATTGTTTCCGTACTTTTGATGACAATCGTTTGGTACGCTTTGCAAGCAAGCCCTATGCTCGCCTTTGGAGCGGTGGTGGGATCGACAGCTTTCTTCATCACACATGGTTTCCGTCAGCATGCCGAAGAGACTGAACGGAAGTTGATAGGAGGGAATATGTCTGATTGGAGCAAGATCATGTATCTTGAGGTTATCGATACGACATTTTCTATCGACGGCGTACTCGGAGCCTTTGCCTTTACCTTGTCCGTACCGCTCATTCTTCTCGGGAGCGGTATTGGAGCTATCATCGTCCGTCAGCTGACAGCGGCTAATATTGATCGGGTCAAAAAATACATCTATTTGAAGAACGGCGCCATGTATTCCGTTTTTTGTTTGGGTACGGTAATGATTGCCGAGGGGTTCAGTGTGCATGTTCCCGAGTGGTTGGCTCCAGCATTGACCTTCTTGATCATCGGTTATTTCTTCCAGAAGTCGCGCCGAGAAATATTGGCAGAGAGTATTGCATCGACTGAGGAAAAAGAGTAGTATAGCCATAGGGGAATAAACAATTGTAATCCGTGAGTCTCTAGTCTTATGACTGACAACGCAATGAAGGATCGTGATTTTATCGAGTACGTGGTAAAAATGCTCGTTGATAATCCAGACGATGTAAAGGTAGAACGAAAGATTGATGAAATGGGAGTGCTCATCACACTTGATGTGAATCCGCAGGACATGGGTATGGTCATCGGCCGTGAAGGTATGACCGCCAAGGCGCTTCGTACTTTGCTCCGCGTGATTGGTGCCCGGAACAACGCCCGTGTAAACCTGAAGATCAATGAACCAGAAGGATCGCTCCGTCCGCCTCGTGAGCCGCGTGAATCCTACGCTTCTACTCCAGTAGCTTCTGAGGAGCCGAAAGCTCCGGAAGAGAAAAAGACTCTCGATGATGTCATGAACGATATCCGTCTCTAGTCTCTTAAAAGACCGCCTCATCCGGGGCGGTTTTTGCTATTATTAGAGGGATATTTTAGAATAAGGAAGAGACCTTCATCATTTCAAGTTTTCAGGAACGATTTTTTTCGCTGTTTTCAGACTCATTAGTTCTCTTGGTTACCGAAAAAAGTCGCCCCCAATCAACGGCGGGACATAGCTCTTTTTTCGAACCAAGAGACTTCTTCAGACAAGTGAAAAAGCGAAAAGAAATCCACCTGAAACCTGAAAGATTTTTTTGAATATTTTTTATGAACGTAGGAAAAACCGCTTTAGATGGAGTGCTGATTATTACGCCGGATGTCTTCGCTGATGAGCGCGGGTCGTTTATGGAGCTTTTTCAGGAAAAGCGTTATCAGGAAGCGTTGGGGCTACCAGCTGATGAGCATTTCGTGCAGGATAATTTCTCAGTTTCCAAAAAAGGGACGCTTCGAGGATTGCACTACCAGGCGCCGCCTATGGCACAAGGAAAATTGGTTTCAGTACTTCGCGGTCGCGTGCTTGATGTCGCTGTGGATATCCGCCAGGGTTCGCCAACCTTTGGGAAATATGTCATGGTGGAGCTTTCCGGAGAGAATCATAAGCAACTCTTCATTCCACAGGGCTTTGCACATGGGTTTCTGGTACTTGAGGACGACACTTTTTTTACTTACAAGTGCACGAATTTTTATTCCAAGGAACATGATCGAGGAGTGTTGTGGAGTGATTCGGCACTTGGTATTAATTGGGGAGATATTGCGCCGATTATTTCAGAAAAAGATCAGAAGCACCCACTGCTCCAAGATATTGCCAAAGAATTTTTCTTTAACGCATAAATTATGAAACTTCTCGTAACAGGCGGCGCCGGATTTATTGGATCCAATTTCGTGCACTACATCTTGAAAGCTCATCCGGATTATGACGTGGTGACGCTCGATGATCTGACGTACGCGGGGAATTTGGAGAATTTGAAAGCGGCCGAAGGAAACGCACGTCATCGGTTTGTGAAGGGGGGTATCACAGACGTGGCGTTGGTAGACGGTTTGGTATCTGAATGCGATATCGTAGTGCACTTTGCCGCAGAATCGCATGTCGATCGCTCTATTGTAGATCCAGGAGTTTTCGTTGAAACCAATGTTCATGGGACGTATGTACTACTCGAAGCCGCGCGCAAGTACGGTAAGCGTTTTCATCATGTTTCGACTGACGAAGTGTTTGGTGCGCTGACACCTGATGCCAAACCTTTTGACGAAGAGACGGCATATGATCCGCGCAGTCCCTATAGTGCCAGCAAGGCCGCCTCTGATCATCTGGTACGGGCGTATTTTCATACCTATGGTCTCCCGGTGACGATTTCCAACTGTTCCAATAACTACGGACCCTACCATTTCCCTGAAAAACTCATTCCGCTCGCTATTACGAATATCCTCGAAGGCAAGTCTGTGCCGGTGTATGGCGATGGGCTGCAGGTGCGTGATTGGCTCTACGTCGAGGATCACTGTCGCGCTATTGATCTCATCATTCATCAGGGCAAACTGGGCGAGACGTACTGTATCGGTGGCAATGGGGAGAAAGAAAATATGTGGATTGTGAAGAAATTACTTGAACTTCTTGGTAAGGATGACAGTATGATCGAGTATGTGAAGGACCGTCCTGGTCATGACCGTCGCTATGCTATCAACTTCGACAAGATCAAGAACGAACTTGGTTGGGAACCATCAGTGACACTCGAAGAGGGTCTCGCTAAAACCGTCGAATGGTTCAAGCAAAACGAGAGTTGGTGGAAGAATGTGAAATCAGGGGAGTACCAGAAGTATTATTCCGAACAGTACGAAAAACGCTAAGTATGACTATTGAGGAATTAGAGAAATTTATTGATGAGCAGGATGCGTTTTTTCGGGAGCGCCGGGCTGGGGATTTTAGTGAGCGGGAGCATGTTTTTGGTCGGACAATTAAACTTGGTGAGGAGTACGGTGAGCTTTGTGATCAGGTCTTGGCTTCGATTGGGGGTCAGCGCAAGGATAAAGCGGCAGTACAAGAAGCAGATGCTTTGAAAAGTGAATTTGCCGATGTGCTGATTGTGACATTTCTTCTTGCTAAAGCAATGAATGTTGATATCATGGAGGCGCTCGATCATAAAGTGCAGAAAATCCGTGAGAAGTATAACAAGCAGCTATGAAGTTTTCTTTCATTGACCCTTGGTTGAAGAGGCTACCAATCTTAGCATTTGGAAATTTTCCTGAAGAGATGAAGGTTTTGGTACAAGAGGTTACAAAAAGACCCAATCAAAGAGAAGCGCTTCAGTATGCGTACGATGCTCTTTCAGAAAAGTATCGTGGATATCGTATGTTGACGTTTCTGCGACTGGATCGGTTTTTTATCACTGATGTTGAAACGCTGTGGCAAAAAGAGGGCTTTCTTCATTGTAATCACATGAATTACCTACTCCGAACGGTTCTTGTGGCGAGTGGAAAATTCACTTCTGAAGATATTGAAGCGCGCTGGACGCAGATCTGGCTTTTCTCGCCCCATCAGTATCTCGTGATTTCCTTAGAGACTGGCGAGAAAGTAGAAATTGATCTCTGGGGAAGGGCGTACAGCATCCCCTTCGGATCTCATGCTCATGGGCTGCAAGGAGGGAGTTTTTTTGCTAAGATAGGACAATGATGGAAAAGAAAAAAGTGCTTATACTCGGGAGTCTTGGAATGCTTGGACAAGAATTAGTCCAGGCGTTTTCGCGTGATGACGCCTATGAAGTGACAGCGTGGGACAAGGAGGATGCTGACATCACTGATTTCACCAGTTTTGAAAAACAACTCGCAGAGCTGCGCCCAGATATCGTGATCAATGCCGCCGCCTATAATGCTGTCGATAAGTGTGAAGAGAGTGACGAGGAATATCGGAAGGCGCTCCTTCTCAATCGTGATGTCCCCAAGTTTTTGGCTGAAATAAGTGAGAAACTTGGATTTTTTTTGGTTCATTATTCTACGGATTACGTTTTTGACGGCGCTTTAGAAGAAAATAAGGCCCGGACGGGCTGCTGTGGGGGCGGATGCTGCGGCGCTGGTAGCTCCGGCCAAGTAGGGTATAATGAAGAGGTAGTGCCCAATCCGCTGTCCCGTTATGGGGAGAGTAAGTACGCAGGCGAACTTTCCGTGCGCCAAAAGGCCAAGCACTACTACCTGATCCGCCTCTCCAAGCTTTTTGGGAAGCCGGGAAAGAGTCCTGAGGCGAAACGCAGTTTCTTCGCCGCTATGCTTGAGCAGGGTGCCTCGAAAACAGAGGTGCAGGCAGTGGATGATGAGAAGAGCTGCTTCACCTATGCCCCTGATCTGGCACAGGCTACTAGGGAGCTTCTCGAGTCCGAGAGTGCCTCTGGTACGTACCATCTCGTGAATGAAGGTTCGGCTACTTGGTATGAGGCAGCAGAAGAACTGTATCGGTTGGCTGGTAAGAGTATGAAGGTGATACCAGTGACCAGTGATACCTTTCCGCGTCCCGCCCGTCGCCCCAGTTGTTCAGTACTTTTGAACACCAAGCGACCAAAACTCCGATCGTATACCGAAGCCCTCCAAGAATTTTTAAACGAGGTATTATGATTTAGAATTTTGGAACCAGTTCAAAATTTTATTTGATTTGAAAACGTCTATGTTGAAACACGATATCTTGAAGAAGGCTGACAAAGAAGTACAAGCCACGATCGTTGGTGAAGAAAAACGTCAGGAAGAGGGTCTGGAAATGATTGCCTCGGAAAATTATGTATCGAAAGCGGTTCTCGAGGCGCTTGGGACAGTGATGACCAACAAGTATTCCGAGGGATATCCAGGTCGCCGTTACTACGGCGGTCAGGAATTTACCGATGCGGTGGAGACGCTCGCTCTCGATCGAGTGAAGAAACTTTTTGGTGCGGAACATGCCAATGTTCAGCCGCACTCTGGTGCTCAGGCGAATCTAGCAGTCTATGCCGCACTTTTGAATCCCGGTGATACCGTACTGGGGATGGATCTGTCGCATGGCGGACACCTCACCCATGGTCATCCGGTTACCCTGCCAGCCAAGGTCTATAACTTTGTCCGTTACAAGACGGAACCTGAAGGCACGATTGATTACAAAAAACTGGAAGCCCTCGCGAAAAAGGTGAAGCCGAAGTTGCTTCTGGCTGGTTTTTCTTCGTACACGAGACAGATTGATTATGCGAAGTTTGTGGCGATCGGAAAGAAAGTGAAGGCCATCACCATGATGGACATGGCGCACATCGCTGGCATGGTGGCGGGCAAGGCGCTCCCGAGTCCGGTGCCGTACTTCGACATTGTGACTGCTACCACGCACAAGACGCTACGTGGTCCACGTGGTGGCATGATTCTGTGTAAGAAAGATTTTGCGCAGGCGATCGATAAAGCAGTCTTTCCTGGGACTCAGGGTGGCCCGCATATGCATGTTATCGCCGCCAAAGCGGTCGCTTTCGGTGAGGCGCTCAAACCAGATTTCAAAAAGTACGCCAAGCAAATTCTGAAGAATGCCAAGACGCTTGAGAAAGAAATGACCAAGCGTGGCGCCTCCCTCCTCTTTGGTGGCACAGAAAATCACATGATAGTGATGGATGTGGTCAAAACGTATGGCATCGCTGGGAAAGTTGCTGAGAAGATGCTCGATGAGGTTGGGATCACGGTCAACAAAAATGTCATCCCAGATGATCCACGTGGTCCGATGGATCCAAGTGGGGTGCGCATCGGTGTGCCGGCATTGACCACACGTGGTATGAAGGAGAAAGCAGTGAAGATCGTAGCAGGCTGCATCGATGAGGCACTCCGTTCTGGCGGGAACAAGAGGGTCTTGCAGGACATTCGGAAGTCTGTTACAAAGCTCTGTAAGCAGTTTCCAGTATATAAGTAACCTTATCGTATGAAAGGAATCATTCTCGCTGGTGGTACAGGGACGCGGCTTCTGCCGCTCACGGCCATTACCTCGAAGCAGCTTTTACCGGTCTATGATCGACCGATGATTTTTTATCCGCTCGACACTTTGATCAAGGCGGGTATCAAGGATATTTTGATCATCGTGGCGCCGGAGCACTCAGGAAACTTCCTCAATCTTTTGGGATCAATGTTTCGTAAGTTCGGTGTCAATCTCTCGTTCGTGGTGCAGAAGTCACCGCGCGGGTTGGCGGAAGCCTATCTCTTGGCTGAGGATTTTTTGGATGGCGAGTCATCGACACTGATACTGGGGGATAATATCTTCGAAGATGATTTTACTGAAGCGATCCAGACATTTAAACAGGGTGGTCGGATCTTTGCCAAGGAAGTGACTGATCCAAAACGTTTCGGAGTAGTGGAATTCGGTGAGGATAACAAGGTACTTTCTATCGAAGAAAAGCCAGAGCAGCCAAAAAGTAACTATGCTATCCCGGGCGTGTACATCTTTGACAGCCGAGCGGTGGAAATAGCCAAGGCGCTTGCTCCGTCGAATCGTGGCGAAATCGAAATCACCGATGTGCAGAGATCCTATCTGGAGAAGCAGGAGCTGGACGTTCGGGTGATCAAGGGTGCTTGGTTTGATATGGGGACGCATGAGTCGCTCTTTGAAGCTTCAGCCTTTGCTCGAGAGAAAAAACTCGGAGAGCAATCACACCCGATGATCAATGAGGCGATTCAAGAATTCAATGCCGAGTACAAGAAAATCGTTTCTCTTAAGAAGTAACTCTCCTTTGTTATGACCAATGCTGCTCCTCATAAGATCAAAAAAGCCATCTTCCCGGTGGCTGGATTTGGTACCCGCTTTTTGCCGGCGACCAAAGCGCAGCCGAAAGAAATGCTCCCAGTAGTGGATAAGCCAGTGGTGCAGTATTTGGTGGAAGAAGCCGTAGCGGCCGGTATCGAAGAAATCATCTTTGTCACGGGTCGTGGTAAGCGGGCTATCGAGGATCACTTTGATGTCTCGTATGAACTCGAAGATACCTTGGTGGAAAAAAATAAGCACGATCTGCTCGAAACAGTACAGAAGATTTCTGGTCTCGCCCGTTTCTCGTATGTGCGTCAGCCGGTGCCGCTTGGTGATGGACATGCTTTACTACAGGCAGCTCACCTTGTCGATGACGATGAATCCGTGCTGGTGATTTTTGGAGACTGTATTTATGACAGTGAAGTACCTGCGGCCAAACAATTGATTGATGCCTATGAAGAGCTTCAGACACCGATTATCGGTCTGACAGAAGTGGAGCACAGCGAAGTGTCGAAGTTCGGGGTGATTGATGGAAAAAAGATCGATGAGAACACGTGGCAGATATCGCGTTTTGTCGAAAAGCCAAAGCCCGAAGATGCTCCGACTAATATCGTTGCTCCAGGGAAGTACATCATTACTCGTGAAGTATTTGAGACACTCGCGACTATGAGCGATGGAAAGTCTGGCGAGATCCGTTTGGCTGACGCTTTTGATCTCATGCTGGAAAAAGGACGCCCGCTTCACGGTCGGATTCTCTCGGGTACCTGGTTGGATACGGGGGATAAGTTTAATTTTTTGCGAGCCACGATTCACTTTGGGTTAAAGCATCCGGAAGTGGGCGAGAAGCTCCGTGCTTACTTGAAGGGATTGAAGATATAGTCAGCGCATCATCAAAAGAGTAGTTCTCATTCATTACGCGATACGGGCATGTACTGGGTCTATCTCGTTATATTTATTCTCGTTATCCTGACTCCGAGACTTATTTCTCAGAATTGGCTTTTTCTTCATGAACAAGATGTGGAGTCGTTGCTTATTTTCTGTTTCGGGATCTTCGGTTTCATGATTTACTTGGCCAAAGAGAAGGCGCTTTTGCGGGTGTTTCGAGAGAAGCTTCACCTGCAGAAGCAGGCCAACATGATTACACGCGATCTCTCTGATTCCTACTCGTATATTGGTGAAATGAATAGAAAGCTCGATATCGTCAAAGAGCTTATCTTTCGCCTGCCGCAGATGGCTTCTCAGGCGTTTTTGAAGGGACGGGGCGATGTCTATGCTTCTTTACTTGAGACGACGAGTCTCCTCTCTAAAACGGATCATGTCGCCTTGTGTTTTGTAGATGTCAAAACGAAGGAAATGAAAAAGATGATCCAAAAAGATGGAGGAGAAACATTTCCTCTAGCCCTCACCCCGAAGCAGCTTTTGGCAACAGGGAAATTTTTTTGGGAAGAAGGGGAGGATATCGTGGTGCGTTCACCAAAGCAAGCTCAGGGCGTGGCGGCCTTTCTTATTTTTGCCAAAACAAAAAATCATCTTGAGGACGGTGAGGTCTTTAAGATTCTTGTCTCTGAAGCATTGCTCTTGTATTCTCTGGAACAGAGCAAGGTATCCTAAGACGAGAATTTGCTATGCGCATTGGTATCGACGCTCGGTTCTATGGCTCCCTTGGTAAGGGTCTAGGCCGCTACACTGAGAAACTTATCGAACATCTGGAGTCTCTCGATCAAGAGAATGACTACGTGGTTTTTTTGCGTCGAGAAAACTTTTCAGAATACACTCCCAAGAATCCGCGTTTCAGAAAGATGGAAGCTCAGTATGCTTGGTATGGTTTTGCCGAACAAACACTCTTCGTCTCCTTGCTCTATCGTGAGCATCTTGATCTGGTACACTTTCCGCATTTCAATGTCCCGCTTTTATACGGCAAGAAATTCGTGGTGACTATCCACGACCTCATCTTGGTACACTATCCCACCTTGCGTAATACGACGCGTTTTCCATGGTTGTACTGGATCAAGTTTGCTGTGTATCGCATGGTTATTGCTTCTGCAGTATATCGGGCAGCTCATATCATCACCGTCTCTCATTTTACCGAGCGAGACATCGCCAAACATTACCCAATAGCTTCTTCGAAGATGACAGTGACCTATGAAGCAGCTGATCTTTTTTGTCAGTTTTCTCCTCCTAAACAAGAGGAAGAGCTTTTCGAGCGATTAGGGCTCCTTTCTGGAGAACAGTCGAGTATCAAGACTCTATCGTACCGTGATATAATACAGCCGTATTTCCTGTACGTTGGCAATGCATATCCGCACAAGAATCTTTCTATACTTTTTGCTTGTGCCAAGGTGTTTCCAAAACACAAGCTGGTTCTGGTAGGGAGAGAAGATTTCTTCTATGCTCGTCTCAAAGCTGAAGCGGAATCACTCGGAATAGAGAATGTTATTTTTGCTGGATTTCTCAGTGACCAAGAACTTTCCTCGCTCTATCGTTTTGCTCGGATCTATGTTTTTCCGTCACTGTACGAGGGATTTGGTTTACCGCCGCTTGAGGCTATGGCCTGTGGCGCGCCCGTAGTCGCCTCTGATCGAGGGTCACTTCCGGAAATTCTCGGTGATGCAGCACTTTATTTTGATCCGACGTCAGAGAAAGAATTGGTACAAGCGATGCAAACAGCAGAAGGAGATCTTCATTTGAAAGAAGTGCTCCGAGAAAAAGGGTATCGCCAAGCAGCAAAATTTCATTTCCGAGATATGGCTGCTGCGACGTACCTGGTATATCAACGAGTCCTCAAAAACAAAACATTTCCTCATGCTACCCTCTCCTCTACAGAAAAATGAAAGGCCATCGCTCTCTGATATGAAACCCTCAACTTTCGGAGAGGGTTCCTCGGGAAGGGAAAGTGTTGATCCTGTCTCATACGAATATTCTTCATCAGAAGAGAGTTCTTTGGACCTGGGATCAGATTCATTTTCTCCACAAGAGGAGGTGTCTCGAGAAGTGTACTATTCTGCAGAACCGGTAGAAGAAAAACATTCGCCGCTATTGCCGGGATCGAGAAAAGTATTTTTGGTGATAGCGCTTCTTTCTTTCTTTGGGATAGTGGGATATGTGCTTTTTCGGACTGCTGTCACAGCCAAAGATGCTACATTGGAACAGGTCGAGAGTGGTTATGCAGATCTTGCTCTTGCAGCTGATCTTTTGAGGTTGAAACAATATGATGGCGCGAGTAGACATTTCGAAAGCGCCCATCAGTCGTTTGCACAGGCAGAAGCGACGCTTTCTTTCCCAGGAAGTATCCTGATTGATGCGACCCGTTTTATTCCGGGACTCTCTCGATTGGCTTCGGGAAAGCATGCAATCGAAGCGGGTCGTCATTTCGCGCAAGCCGGGCAACCGCTTTCGAAACTTATACAAGACGTTTCCCTTTCCAAGGAAGCCTATGCACAGGGTGAGAAAATATCGCTGCTTGATCTCCTGACCCAGGCGAAAGACCCTTTGAATCGGGCCCGCACGTCACTTGAACAGGCTTCGGAAGAGCTTTCTTTGGTGCGATTGAACGATATTCCGGAAGCAAGGCGGGAAAAGTTTCTTTCTGTCCGTACAGCACTCCCGACGCTCCTTAGTCTTCTTTCCGGCTTCGAAAAGAATGAGCAGTTGATTCACGAACTTCTCGGAGGCAATGGCCCACGCACCTATCTCTTTCTTCTTCAGAACAACCACGAGATGCGGGCCACCGGAGGATTCATCGGGACGTATGCACTTCTTGATGTAAATGATGGCGTGGTGCGTCGTTTCTTTGTCGATGGTATTTTCAACCCAGACGGACAGCTCAAGGAAAATATCATTCCGCCGAAACCGTTGCAGAAGGTCAGCGCTGGCTGGAGTCTCCATGACAGTAACTGGTTTCCGGATTTTCCAACCTCTGCTGAAAAGGCGATATTCTTCTACGAAAAAACTGGCGGACCGACGGTGGATGGCGTGGTGACGCTTACGCCAGTGATCATGCAGAGACTGCTGTCTGTTATCGGACCGATTACTTTGCCGCAGTACGGCCTGACAGTCGATGCGGATAATTTCATACCTGTTATTCAGGAACAGGTAGAAGTAAAGTATGACAAGGAGGAGAATAAACCGAAGCAGATACTCGCTGATCTTTCCGAACTTCTGATTGAAAAAGTGTTTGCTTTGCAGGATCGGAAGACACTTGGTCGTATCGCCGAGTCATTGGTTGAGGGAATAAACGAAAAACACATCCTTCTGTATGCTCGTCATCCCGAAACAGAAAAATTGATCGATGAAGTGGGTTGGTCTGGGCGCGTGCTTGATACACCAAAAGATTATCTCTCCGTTATCCACAGTAACATCAATGGTTATAAAACAGACGGCGTGATCGATGAGAGCATCAAACATCAAGCGGAAATACAAGATGATGGATCAGTGATCGACACAGTGACTATTGTCCGTACGCATCGTGGTGGTGATACGCCGTATGATTGGTGGAACAAGGTCAATGCTGATTATGTACGGGTCTATGTGCCTAAGGGTTCGACACTGCTTTCATCTGAAGGGACGACGTGGGAGTTTCCGCCGGCGCCACTTGATTATGATCGTTTGGGATTCAAAACGGATCCCGATGTGGAACGTGAGGAAAAGAGTATGACCGTTGATCCAAAGACAGGTGTGCGTATATCGGTGGATGGGAATAAGACAGTGTTCGGTGCCTGGGCCTATGTCAGTCCGAAAGAGTCAGTGACGCTCAAATATCGCTACCTCCTACCATTCCGTGTTGATGCTAAGGCGGTAGCTGAAGAGGGGGCAGATTCTTACTCGGTGCTTTTTCAGAAGCAGGCAGGTTCTATGGGCAGTTCGCTTCTTTCATCAGTATCATTTCCTCAGAATCTCAATCCCATTTGGCAGACTGCGCCGAATCTGGTACCGTATGGACGTGAACTCCGTCGTGAAACTGATCTAAAAACAGACGTTTTTCAGGGGATCGTTTTCGGTTCTCGGTGATTTCTCTTACAAAAACATGGTAAAAAAAGTCGTCAATCAGATTGTTTCATGGGGGAGTACGCCGAGCGCGACCGTTGGTGGCGCGGCGCTCCTGATCGCCTTTGCTGGTATTGCCAGTCGTTTCTTGGGCTTCATCCGTGACCGCGTCCTTGCGTCGCAGTTTGGTGCCGGTGATGTGCTCGATGCGTATTACACCGCCTTTCGTTTACCGGACCTGGTGTACAGTTTTTTGGTACTAGGAGCTCTGAGCGCGGCCTTCGTTCCAGTTTTTACTCAGCTTCTGACAGAGGAGAAAAAAGAAGCGGCTTGGAAGTTGACGTCGGGCGTGCTCCACACCACGCTCTTTTCGCTCGGTTGTTTTTCTTTCTTTGGGATTCTCTTTGCTTCTCAGTTGACGGCTTTCTTGGCGCCAGGATTTAATCCCGAGAAGCAACAACTGGTGACGGAGCTTACTCGTATCATGCTCCTTTCCCCACTCTTTCTTGCAGTCAGTTCAGTTTTTGGGGGTGTTCTGGTTTCATTCAAACAGTTTGCTGCGTATTCTTTCGCTCCGGTTTTCTACAATGTTGGTATTATTTTTGGAGCCTTGTTTTTGACGACAGCTTTTGGTCCGGCCGGCCTGGCCTGGGGAGTGGTCTTGGGTTCGTTCCTTCATATGGTTGTTCAGTACCCGAGCTTGCATCGAGCTGGGTTCCAGTATCAGTGGGCGTTGTTTACAGCCTGGAAGGATGAAAACGTGAGACGAGTGCTCAAGCTCATGATTCCGCGTTCGCTTGGTATGGCGGTGAATCAGGTGAGTCTCTTGGTCATGACGATTTTCGCGTCGACCTTGGTTTCCGGAAGTTTGGCGGCGTTTACTCTGGCCAACAACATTCAGAGTGTTCCCTTAGGTTTGTTTGGAATTGCTTTTTCTTTAGCAGCATTTCCGGCGCTTTCGCTCTTTGCGGCCAAGAAAAGTGACAAGGATTTTTTCCTGATGCTCGCCGGGACCGCGCGCAAGATTTTGTTTTTCGTGGTGCCACTTTCGATCTTTATGATTATTTTCCGCGCCCAGTGTGTTCGTGTTATTCTTGGATCTGGAAATTTCGACTGGCAGGATACCATCACAACTTTTGAAGTACTGAAGTTTCTGGCAATCAGTCTGTTTGCCCAGAGTTTGATTCCGCTGTTTGCTCGGGCGTTCTTTGCGCTCCAAAATACCAAGACACCTTTGTACGTTGCCTTGGTGAGTGAAGCGGTACATATCATTCTCATTCCGATTTTGTTGCCACAGTACGCGGTACAGGGGTTGGCGATTGCTTTCTCTGTGAGTACCATATTGAACTTTGCACTCCTGTATTTTCTCCTTCGAAAAAGTCTTTCCTTTTGGGACGACAAGATGATTGTGGTTCCAGTGGGGAAAATTCTTCTTGCCTCACTTCTGGCAGGTGGAGTTGCTCAGTTTTCCAAATCAGTTTTTGCGTTGACGACCAACGAGCTTGATACCTTCATCGAAGTGTTCCTGCAGCTCCTTTCCGGTTTCGCTATCGGTGGGGGAGCGTTCATCCTGTTCTCGTATTGGCTTCAGATCGAGGAATTGGAGCGCGTCAGACGATTTTTCCTCTGTCGCGTCTTCCGTCAACCAGAAACCGCCGCCTTGGCCGAAGACCATCCTGAGCGAGGTGATTGGTGAATAAATCTCTTGACAGGTCGTTTCTATGCTGTATCTTTTCTTCAGAGTCTCTCACCGAGAGATGGAATAGGAGGCAATCATGTCGAGTCGTAAGAGATCCGAACCCCAGCCAGAGGATTTCGATTGGGTGGGTTGGGAGCAAGAAGCTCGTCGGAGAGCTGCATGGGGTCAATATGCGGTACATGTTTCGCACCAAAACTTCCATCGTGATGTGGCGGCCCATGATCGAGCAGTTAAGCAAGCGTCAACAGCTGCGGACAAGAAAAAAGCTATTGACGCTAAAGAGAAGTTTTTGCAAAACCGAAGCCGGACCAACGCCCTTTATATCGGTTAGGGCAATGTCTGGTGTCGCAGAAAGGGATTCATGGAAATTGTTTACACCATGGTGTAAACAATTTTTTCTTTTAGGAATGATATTTGACAATCGGGAGTGGAGTTGGTATTTTGAGAATACTTTTATGCAACATATTTTGAATTCCACAGAGCGCTTTTTTATGCAAATGATTGCCGGCTTCTTCTTTTGGGAGAAGCGAGGTCAGTTTCTTTTTGCTGTTACGCGTGGGTAGAGGAAGTTCGAAACAGTAGACAGAAGCCGGTCTCGCCCCAAAGCAGACCGGCTTTTTTGTTCTTTCCACTGGCAAAGAAAGGAAGGGTAACACTGTGTTTGTCGAACAAGTAAGTAAGCAGGACCGAATGAAGTTGGCACTCCATCGCCCTTGCCCTTGTGGTCACTCAGGCGATCGGTACACATTTACGGTAACCGGTAGTCCTGAGCGAGCTGTCAGGGCTTGTTGCCGGAATGCGGCAGCAAATAAGGCTGGGGTTGCCAAGGAGCAATTGGAGGTAGTGCTTGGTCCCTGGGAAGTGGACTGATTACAAACATGGCATAGGAGGCGTTCTTGGAATCTCAAGGACGCCTTTTTTCTTTTTCCTTGCTCGAAGGGCATTTTTCGGCTAGGCTTGGGGAATGGACAAAAGTATACGTCAACAAAATATCCGCAATTTTTGTATTATTGCGCACATTGATCACGGAAAGTCGACTCTGGCTGACCGGCTGCTTGAGCTGACTAAAACGGTAGAAATGCGCAAGATGAAGGAGCAGTTGCTCGATCAAATGGACCTGGAACGTGAACGCGGTATTACTATCAAGCTTCAGCCAGTCCAGATGCATTATGCCTACCAAGGAACGGAGTACATGCTCAATCTGATTGATACTCCAGGACATGTCGACTTTCACTACGAAGTATCCCGCTCTTTGGCGGCTGTCGAAGGGGCAATTTTGCTCGTTGATGCCACCAAAGGTGTGCAGGCTCAGACTTTGGCGAACCTGTACTTGGCCATTGAACAGGGATTAGAGATTATTCCAGTAATCAACAAGATTGATTTGCCAAATGCCCAGGTGGAAAAAACAAAGAAAGAAATCGTGCATATTCTGGGTGTCAAAGAAGAAGATATCCTCCTCGCTTCTGGGAAGACCGGTCTCGGCGTGCAGGCGGTACTGGAGCGTGTGATTGAGCGAGTGCCGGGACCAAAGGGTGATGAGGAGGCGCCGCTGCGGGCTCTTATTTTTGATTCCGTCTACAATACCTACAAGGGCGTCGTGGCGTATGTGAAAGTCGTTGATGGTTCTGTGAAGCGTGACGATGTGCTTCATATGCTCGGGACGGAAAAAGAGGGCGTGACAGTCGAGGTTGGGCTTTTCCATCCGAATCTTGTGGCGACCGATGTTTTGCGTGCTGGTGATATTGGGTATGTAGCTACTGGGCTGAAGGCCGTGGCTGACTGCCGGGTCGGTGATACCGTGACCTGGAAAAAGAAAGATCGTGACCAGACCGTGGTAGAGCGGCTGCCGGGATACAAAGAAATCAGACCAGCTGTGTATGCCAGTATGTATCCGGTGGATGGCGACGACTACACGCTTATGCGTGACGCCCTTGATAAACTGAAACTCAATGACGCCGCTTTCACTTTTGAGCCGGAAAGTAACCAGGCACTCGGTCGGGGTTTTCGTTGTGGATTCCTAGGGCTGCTTCATTTGGAAATTATTCAGGCGCGTCTGGAGCGAGAATTTAGTCTGGTACCGACCATTACGACGCCATCGGTGGTATATGAAATGAAAATTCGAGGTGAGGAGAAAAATATTGCCCTGTATTCGCCGGTTGATCTGCCAGATCCGGCGAGTATCGAAGCTATGTACGAACCGTATGTGGCGCTTTCGATTGTAGCGCCAAGTGAATACCTCGGTGGTGTCATGCAGCTGTGCCAGTCTATCCGAGCTGATTACAAGAATACGGAATATATCGACGAAGAGCGCGTACTGCTTTCTTTTGAGGCGCCACTTATGGATGTGATCGTGAACTTCCACGATGATTTGAAAAGCGCTTCTTCTGGCTACGCTTCCATGAACTATGAATTGATCGGTTATCGAGAAAGCGATGTTATCAAGCTTGATATTTTGGTGGCCAATGAACCAGTCGATGCCTTTGCTCGCATGGTGCCGAAACGTGATGCTCACAGTGAGGGCAAGCGCGTGGTGGAAAAATTGAAAGAAGTGTTGCCGCGCCAGAACTTTGCCGTGGCTCTGCAGGCGGCTATCGGTGGCAAGGTGATTGCTCGGGAGACGATTGCTGCCTACCGCAAGGACGTGACCGGCTACATGTATGGTGGTGACTTCTCACGCAAGAAGAAGCTTTTGGAGAAGCAGAAAAAGGGGAAGAAAAAAGCCAAGGAAATGGGCCAGGGGAGAGTTTCTATTCCGTCGAGTGCTTTTCTTGCTGTGTTGAAAAAATAGCGTCGTAATTTATGAAATATAAAGCAATTGGGTTTGATTATGGTGGAGTAGTGTATGGAGAGCCTGGTGGTGTTTTCATGCAAAAATTGGCTGATTTTTTAGACGTTCCAAAAAGTGAATTAGGAAAAGTGTATTTTGAGCACAATCACAAGGTCAATCTCCTTGGAGTGAGCATGGATGATTTGTGGCGGTCCGTAGCCTCTGATATGGGTAAGGCAGAACAGGTGGAAGATTTCGTCCGATTTATCAATGAGGTAAACGCGCAAAAGAAAGTGAATCAGGATATTCTTGAGCTCATCAAGACGTTAAGGGAAAAAGGGTATAAGATTGGCATATTGAGTAATTACAACACAACTCTCAGGGAGCGGCTGGACTCACAAGGTATAACTCCACTTGTTGATGTCATTGGTTCTTCTGAAGAAATGGGGTATATGAAACCCCAGAAAGAGGCGTTTTGGATGTTCTGCAAAATGTTATCTGTGGAGCCGAGTGAATTCATCTTTATTGATGACACGGAGAAGAGCCTGGTTACAGCTCATGAAGTTGGATATACGCCAATTCTCTTCGAGAGTTATGAAAAATTGGAAAATGATTTAAAACAATTAGGAGTGCTCTAGGGATTTTGCCTTTCAGGGTTATTTTGAGTATACTAAAGATGTAATTTATTTTCAGTGTAATGTTATGGCAGTAGAATTTACGAAAGAGAATTTTGATCAGGAAGTACTCAAGAATGATACTCCGGTATTGGTTGATTTTTGGGCACCATGGTGTGGTCCGTGTCAGGTCATGGGGCCGGTAATTGAAGAATTGTCCGGCGAAGTCACGACTGCCAAGATAGGCAAGTTAAATGTCGATGAGCACCCAGAGATCGCGGAACAGTACGGTATTATGTCTATTCCAACGATGAAGGTTTTCAAGGGTGGCCAAGTAGTGAAGGAATTCATCGGTGTCCAGTCCAAGGATACGGTCAAGGAAGCATTGGCAGCTGCCTAAAGTTTCGGGCTTCGAGAGAAAAATAAAAAAAATATGAAAATCCATAAGGAGAGAATTGATCTGGAGAGTAAGGCGCAGATCGAGTTTATAGACATCACTGACCAGGTTCAGGAGGTCATTGACCGTTCCGGTATCCGTGAGGGGCAGGTGCTGGTTTATGTGCCGCATACCACGATGGGTGTGGCTATTAATCACAATGAGCCGATGCTGCTTCAGGATTTCATGCGTGTACTGTACAAGATCGTGCCAGTTGACGCCCAGTATTCCCACGACCTCTTTGAGCTCCGTCGAAAGTCCGGTACAGCAGATGGTAGAAGTAACGGCCATTCTCATTGCAAGGCTATTCTCCTTGGGAACAGTGAAACGATTCCGGTAGAAAAAGGAAAACTCATACTGACTGAACGACAAAATATTTTCGCTGTGGAATTTGACGGTTCACGTAAACGCGATGTCGTCATTCAGGTAATCGGCCTCTAATTCTCTCGCGTGTGCGCGTCTTTATTTTCATTGCTGCTTTCTTCTCTCTCGCGGTAGTCGGGTTTTTTCTCTTTGGTTCGTATGCCACGGATCATTTTACCGGAACACTGAAAAGTGAGCAGCGCTTCGATGTCAGGCCTAATGAGGACGTCCTGACTCTGGGCAAGCGCCTCGAGGAGAGTGGTGTTATTTTTTCTCGCTACACTTTTTTCTGGTATCTCTTTCACGAAGAGAAAACGCGTCAGGTGATCGCTGGACAATACATGCTCTCAGGAGCGATGACTGTTCCGGAAATAGCGCTCATGGTGACTTCTGGAAAGACGATTTCTCGAGACATTAAAGTGACTTTTCCTGAAGGATGGACAGCGCAGAAGATATCTGAGCGACTGACGGCCAATAGTCTTCCCGGTGAAGAGTTTCTTATCTTGGCACAGAAACCAAATCCTTCTTGGAGAACAGAATTTGATTTCTTGAGTGATTTACCACAGAATGCCTCGCTCGAAGGGTATCTTTTTCCTGACACTTACTTTTTTGCTCCCGAAGCAAAAGCAGAGGACATCATCGTTTCAATGTTGAAGAATTTTGGTAAGAGGTATGACGCTGCTCTCAGGCAGGGGGTGGCGCAGTCCGGGCACAGCCTATTTTCTATCGTGACCTTGGCCAGCATCATCGAAGAAGAGGGTCGGACTATGGAAGAACGTGACATGATCAGTGATATTTTTTGGAAGCGTCTTGCTATCGGTCAGCCGCTCCAGAGTGATGCCACGGTCAATTATATCCATGGCACCACACGGCTTCAGCCAACCATCAAAGACACAGAAGTTGATTCGCCATACAATACCTATCGCAATCAGGGTTTACCGCCAGGACCAATCAGTAGTCCGAGTCTCATGTCGCTCCGGGCAGCTATTTTTCCAAAGAGTAATCCCTACTTTTATTTCTTGGTCGACCTCGATACAGGAGAAACATTCTTTGCCAAGACGTTTGAGGAGCATATCCGCAATCGCTCGCTCCATGGTCTTTAAATCAATGCCATGAAATTCACTCACCGTGAAATTTTTGGAGTCTTTATAATTCTAGTAACCGGGCTCCTCTCTCTTGGTTCGTGGAAGGTGTTTTTTGAAGCGTCGCTCAATCCGGATCCTTACAATACTTCGTTAGCGCTGATTTGGTTTTCGTTTCTTGGGGCAGGTTTTCTTCTTGGTGCGGTGGTCTGGCAGGCGTTTTGGCTTCAGTTGCTTGGGGCACTGGCTCTTTTCTTGCCCAGCTTCCTCTTTGTTCATTCGTGGTATTATTTTGGTCTCGCTGTTTTCTCTGGATTCTTAGCTTTCTTGAGTACGAGATTTACCCAGCAAGAGATTGCGGATCGGGTGCGTTTTCATTTCTTTCGGAGTGTGAGAGCGGGATCACTCACCTTTGTCTTGGCTCTTTCTTTGGCTCTTTCGGGGGCGTACTTTGTTTCCATACAGAAAGAATCTTGGGAAGAGTTGGTGAAGCGTTTCAGTATCGGAGAAGGAACGGCTACCGCTGTTTTCAAAACCTCATCCTATCTTTATCCCGAGTGGAAAAGTCTCGCAACTGAAGGGACGACGGTGGATGAATTTCTCTTGAGCCTGAAGAAAGATGAAACGCTTCCGCCAGATATTCTCTCTCAAGCAGCTGCATCGCCAACTTTGGCGGATTATCTGAAACAGGGAGTCTTGGGCCAGGTACTTGATGAAAAGGCTGTTTCACAAGAGTTGTATCTCCGTGCGGGTCGTGATCAAATTGCTTCTTTGGTCGGAAGAGTTGTTTCTGGAGACGAAAAAATTTCTGATGTTTTTTCTTTAGCGATCCAGCACAAGATCATTACGGCTTTGAGTGGAGAGCAGGCTTCGGAACATTTTTCTCCAACCATCATTCCGTTTGTGTTGAGCCTACTCCTTTTCCTGACGCTCCTGCCTCTCGGATCAGTGGTATCATTTCTTTGGATTGTATGGAGCTTTCTTCTTTTCCGGGCAGCCTTGTTTTTTGGCTGGATCAAGCTGGAAAAGGTTATGAAGGAGCAGGATATCTTGCTCCCGTAGTTGGATGGCTACGTTAGCACTCTTCTGTAGGGATTGCTAATTTTTGTTTTTTCCGCTATCATACAGGGCGTATAACAGAGTTTTATTACCGTATCTATGGCTGATTATTACAGTACGCTCGGTGTCGCACGTGGCGCATCCCCAGACGAGATCAAAAAAGCCTTCCGGAAACTGGCGCACCAGTACCATCCTGACAAGGGTACTGGCGACGAGAAGAAGTTCAAGGAGATCAATGAGGCTTACCAGGTGCTTTCAAATAAAGAAAAGCGCGCTCGTTACGATCATACCGGTCAGGACTATCATAGCCAGGGGCAGGGTGGCGGTGCCGGCCAGGGATTTGGTGGGTTTGATTTTTCTGGTTTCAATGGCCAGGGCTTTGACTTCAATGGTTCTGGCTTTGAGGATGTCTTTTCGGATTTGTTTGGTGGACGTATGGGTGGCCGTGGCCGGTCGCACGCGGGCGCTGATATCCAAGTCGATGTCGAAATTTCCTTCGAAGAAATGGTACGTGGCGCCAAGCGTGATATCGCACTTCGGAAAATGTCAGAATGTGAGACGTGTCGTGGAACGGGTGGAAAACCCGGTTCGAAAGAATCAACGTGTAAGGAGTGTAATGGCGCTGGTCAGGTACGCCGTACTATGCAGAGTATTTTCGGGACGATGCAGCAAGCAGTGGTCTGTGATCGTTGTCAGGGACGAGGCAAGACTTATGCGGAGCAGTGTCAGAGTTGTCACGGGGCTGGACGAACACAACGGGAAGAATCAGTCTCGATTGATATTCCGGCTGGTATCAGTGATGGTCAGACGCTTTCACTTTCCGGTCATGGGGCGGCAGGAGAAAGAGGGAGTCGCTCAGGAGATCTTTTCGTCAATGTTCATGTCCGGCCGCACAAGACCCTGGTTCGGCGTGGTGACGATATTGTTTCGCAGTATGCCATGAGCTACACCGAGGCAACGCTCGGAGCCAAGGTCTCGATTGAGACCATCGAAGGAGAAGTGATCATGAAGATTCCAGCCGGTACTCAGCCAGGGGAAGTATTCCGTATTAAGGGTAAGGGGACGCCACATCTTCAGCGTTATGGCCGCGGTGACCACTTGGTTTCTGTTACTCTCACTGTTCCAAAAAAGCTTTCTTCAGAGGAAAAACGGGCTATTGAAGCGCTTCGTGATTTGGAATGAGTCTGATATTCAGGGGCAATCCCGCGTGAAAAGCGCGGGTTTTTCTTTTGTGTTAGACTGTAAAAGCTGTTGTTTTTGCTGTCTATAGGGGTTTTCCTTCCCAAGCAACTCTCTTGTGCCACGAAAACCCCAGCGGGTTTTCGCTACTCTTCGCCGAAACTTTCCGTAAGAACGGAAAGACCATGCTTTCGGCTCCAGGCGTGCCCAAGAGAATTCTTGGGAGTGGAAACCTATTGGAAGTTATGAAGTAGTATATTTTGAACTATGCCTCAATGGAAATATAAAATTGCAAAACTGCCGGAGAGCAGCGGGAACGAAGAGCTCCACCCGGTGACGGAAGCGCTTTTGAAGGAGCGTGGCTATGTCGACAAGGAGGCTCGTGATCTTTTCTTCTCGCCAAATTTTGAGCGTGATATCCATGACCCGTTTCTCTTTCGGGATATGGAAAAGATCGTGACACGTCTCGGTGAAGCACGAGCTAATCTGGAAACAGTGGGAGTGTTTGGTGATTTTGATGCGGACGGCGTGACCTCATCGGTTATTATGCGTGAAGCGTTGCAGGCGATTGGTGTACCGGTCGAAGTCTACATTCCAGAAAAGGTAAACGAAGGCCATGGCTTCAATACTCTGGCTGTCGATTTTTTCGAAAGCAAGGGTATCAAACTGGTTTTGACGCTTGATTGCGGCATCATGAACCACGATGCTATAGCCGAAGCCAAGCGGCGTGGTATTGCTACTATCGTCGTCGACCACCACCATGTGCCGGAAGTGATGCCCGAAGCGTACGCTATCGTCAATCCGAAAGTCCCGACCGAAACTTATCCTTTCCGAGAGCTCTGCGGTGCCGGGACGAGCTTCAAGGTGGCGCAGGCGCTTTATCAGCGTTATTTGCCGGAAGAAACCGATCAGTTGAAGTGGCTCCTTGATGTGGTGGCTACTGGCACAGTGGCCGATGTCATGCCGCTTATCGGTGAGAATCGCGTGATCGTGAAGTATGGCCTGATCGTCCTTTCTAAAACGCGTCGAGTTGGATTTCAGGAGATGTTTGCGGTAGGAAAAATCAAGATTGATGAGGACAACCAGCCGAATGCCCGGATGATTGGTTTTCAGATTGCGCCGCGTATCAACGCGGCTTCACGGATGGCGCACGCTATGTTGGCTCACCGTCTTCTCATGGAACGAGACCAGGCAGAAGCTCGAATACTCGCTCTTGAGCTTGAGGACTGTAATGTGAGACGTCAGAAAATTAGTACGGAAGTAACGGATCAGGTACGAAAAATCGCTTTGGAAAAATATGCTGATAAAAAATTTATTTTTGCTGCTGACGAACACTTTCCCTATGGTGTCGTAGGTTTGATCGCTGGTCGTATCGCTCATGAGCTCCACAAGCCGACCTGTATCATGACCAAGGGTGAACTGACCAGCACGGGATCATTTCGCAGCATTCCGGAACTCAACATCATCGAAACGCTTGAGGAGTGTGGTGATATGCTCGAGAAGTATGGTGGCCATGCCCAGGCAGCTGGGATGACCATCAAGAATGATCGTATGGATGAATTTTATGAGAAATTCAATGCGCTCGTCGAAAAGAAATTGGTTGACGTGGTGACGGAACCGGAGCAGTGGATCGATGTCGTAGTAAGACCGGAGCATCTGACCCCAAAGCTGTACCGGGATCTTATGGCATTTGCACCATTTGGCGAAGGGAATCCGGAGCCCGTGTTTGCTCTCGAGAACGCGGTAGTACGTGAGGCGCGGCTCGTGGGAAACGGAGCGAAACATCTCAAGCTCTCACTCGTGCCACAAGGCGGAGTGAAGTGTTTTGATGCCATCGGCTTTTCCTTCGGGAAAAACTTTCCTGATCTCAAGGAAAATGATGTTCTCGATGTTGCTTTTACTTTGGACGAAAATACTTGGAACGGCTCGACTTCGCTTCAGCTCAAACTTGTAGATATGAAGCGAAAATAACAGGCATTCGCCTGATTTTACTGGCACTCGCTCGGAAACGAAAGTGAACTTTCGTTCCACTCGCTTTTTTTAGTAATAGGTTTTTCTGATATAATGAATGTATGGAGAAAATTATTATGTATAGCGATGGGGGGTCGCGGGGCAATCCGGGACCAGCAGCTTTGGGTGTCTATATCGAGACGCTTGATAAGGCGTTTGGAGAATTTCTTGGTATCAAGACGAACAATGAGGCTGAGTACGCAGCTATCGTCGCGGGACTGAAAAAAATCAAGGCGCTCGTTGGGAAAGAAAAAGCCAAGAAAACGAGGGTAGAATGTCGGATGGATTCAGAATTGGCTTGTCGGCAGCTCAATCACATTTATAAGATCGAAAACGAAAAGCTCCAGCCGCTCTTTTTTCAGGTCTGGAATCTGACGCTTGATTTCGCTGAAGTACAGTTTGTCCATGTGCGCCGTGAATTTAACACCGTGGCTGATGCCGAGGCTAATAAGGCTATGGACCAGGCTACAAAACAGAAATCACTCTTGTAAAAATATGAGTAAGAAAAAGATCATTATCGTTATTATCGGCCTCCTTCTGATCGGAGGCGGGTACTATTACTTCAGCCATCGTTCGACCGGGGAAGTAGTGCAGACCGAGGTGGTGAAGCGTGGCGATGTAGCGGAAACGGTGAGTGTGACTGGTGAGCTCGTACCAGAAGAGTATGCCGACCTTTCCTTTCCTGGCGCTGGAACGATTGATGCTGTCATGGCGCACATCGGTGACATGGTCACGCAAGGGCAAACAATTGCCTCACTTGATCGAGAGGTGCTTTTCTCTCAGTTGAAAGATGCTCGTTTGGCGGCTGATATCGCGGTGCAAAATGAGCAGTTGTATCTCCGGAACAAGAATGACTATGATCCAGAAGAACGTCGAGCAAAGAAAATCGCTTCCGAACAGGCTCGTGAGAAAGCTCGAACACTTGAGGCGCAAATGAAAGAAAGCGTGATGCATTCGCCGATGGCTGGGCAGATTTCGAAATTTGATGCTCGCGTGGGTGAGGTGGTGACGTTGGGTGAGGTCATTGCTCGTGTGATCAAGCCAGGTAGCTATCTGCTTGAATCACGGGTTCCGGAATCAGATATCGCCAAGGTGATGCTCGGTATGAAGGCGAAAGTGA
Organism: uncultured Bdellovibrionales bacterium; assembly: GCA_964612055.1. GTDB lineage: Bacteria > Patescibacteriota > Minisyncoccia > Moranbacterales > UBA1568 > UBA1568. Next base: position 349,121 of record CAZTBI010000001.1, on the reverse strand, counting down.
CTTTCGACTCGCTTACCAACGATGATATCTTCGAAGGGGAAGTAGTGAGTATCGATCCAGCCGCAACGGTAGTACAGGACGTGGTTTCGTACAAAGTGAAGTTTCGTCTCAGTAAGGCTGATGAGCGTCTGAAAGAGGGCATGACGGGCAATATTGATGTCGAGACGGCCAAGCGTACTGGTGTTCTCTGGGTACCGTATCGTGCTTTGGCGAAAGAAGGAATCAAAACATACGCAGAGGTGAAGCGTGGTCCTGAAAGCTTCGAAAGAGTGGAAGTGACTACTGGTCTCGAGGGCGATGAAGGAACGGTAGAAGTGAAGTCAGGACTGAAAGAAGGTGACGAGGTGACTATTGGGGCGACACAAAAGAAATGAGCCTGATTTCTGTCCACAATCTTGAGAAGGTCTATGAAAATGAAGGCGTAGCGACGCGCGCTCTGTCTAGTGCGAGTTTTGTTATTGAGAAGGGGGAATTTCTCGCCATCATGGGACCCTCTGGTTCTGGGAAATCGACGCTCATGCAAGTGCTTGGACTCCTCGATCGTGCGAGTGGCGGAGCCTATGAACTCGATGGGAAAGACGTGACTGGTTTTACGGATGATGAACTTGCCAAGCTTCGCAATAAGAAGATCGGGTTTGTGTTTCAAGCTTTTAACCTCCTTCCAAAGACCAGTGTCTTTGAGAATGTGGAGCTGCCGCTACTCTATGACGATATCGTGACGGAATCCAATGAGAAGCGGGTGAAGGCGGCATTGGAGGCGGTCGGATTGCTCCACCGAGAGAAATATCTTTCCAACCAGCTTTCGGGAGGAGAGAAACAGCGCGTCGCTATCGCGCGCGCCCTGGTGAATAACCCAGAAATTATCTTTGCCGATGAGCCGACTGGCAACCTCGACTCCAAGTCAGGGCTGCAGGTGATGGCGATACTGCAACAGTTAAATGAGGCTGGAAAAACTATCGTGCTTGTGACTCACGAAACTTCGACGGCCGAACATGCCAAGCGCATCCTTCGTATGGTAGACGGTCAAATCGTGGCTGATGAATCAGTCCGAGAGCGCCGTTTTGCCACTGCCGAGACAGAACTTTTGAAATAAACGAGCTTTTTGTTGGAGTATCAGGTACCGCAAGAATTATGAAGTTCTCAGATCCGATCAAAATAACCTATCGGTCACTCGCGAGTTCGAAACTGCGATTTTTGTTGACAGTGCTCGGTGTAGTGATTGGGGTGGCGGCGGTGATTATGGTCATGGCTATCGGAGCCAGTGCTCAGAAACTGGTCTTGTCCCAAGTGGAGAATGTCGGATCGAATCTGATAGCAGTTCTTCCGGGGGCCTCTGAAGAAGAGGGGCCGCCGGCCTCGGCGCTCGGGATTATCACGACCACGTTCAAGAACGATGACCTGAAGGCGCTCCGTGAGAGGCGTAATGTTCCGCATCTTTCAGCGATTTCTGGCTATGTCAGTGGTTCCGCCACAGTCGAATCACCGACCGAATCGTTTGAAGCGAGTTTCCAGGGGGTTTCTCCGGATATGATCGAAGTGGAAAATATCGCAGTCGCATCAGGGCGCTTCTTTTTTGCTGAAGAAGAAAATGATCTCTCTCGTGTCGTCGTGCTCGGAGCGACGCGTGCCGCAGATCTTTTTCCGGATCGTGATCCCATCGGAGAAGTCGTCACAATCAAGAAAAATCCTTTCAAGGTTATCGGGGTACTGGAAGAGCGTGGTTCGGCAGCTTTTTCTAATCCAGACGCTCTTATCTTCGTGCCGCTGGAAACAGCGCAAAAGATTCTCTTGGGTATCAACTACCTTAACTTTGCGCGTGGCAAAGTCGATGCTCCGGAGAATATTGAACGGACGATGGCTGATATGACGGAGCTGCTTCGTAAGCGTCATGATTTGGATGAAGATGAAGAATCTGATTTTTCGGTACGAAGCACCAAGGCAGCACTGGGGATTTTGACCAGTATCACTGATGTGCTCAAGTACTTTCTCATCGCCATCGCCTCGATCTCACTTTTGGTTGGCGGTATCGGTATCATGAATTCCATGCTTATTTCCGTATCTCAACGGATCCGTGAGATCGGTTTGCGCAAAGCGGTGGGCGCACGACCGGTCCATATCATGACTCAGTTTCTGATCGAATCTTCCTGCGTGACGCTTATCGGTGGATGTATTGGTATTCTCTTTGGTATTTTTATTGCTTACATAGCAGCACTCATCATTCCGCGACTGGGCTATGAATGGCAGTTCTTGGTGCCGCTTTCCTCGGTCATTATTGGTTTTACAGTTTCTCTTGCTATTGGTATCACGTTTGGTTTGTATCCTGCTTTCAAGGCCTCACGAGTCAGTCCTATGGAAGCTCTTCGTTACGAGTAAAATATGGGTAAAAAACTTTTCATTCCACTTTTCTTCGCCATAAAAACGATCCGCACTCATAGGGCGCGGACTGCTTTGGCATTGCTCGGTGTCGTTATCGGTGTTTTTGCGGTGGTGGTGGTGACAAGCCTGGGTGAAGGAGTGAAAGGCTTCATACTGGGTCAGGTCGAAAGCTTCGGTTCGGACCTTATTCAGGTCGAGGTAAAAATTCCGAATACCACGGCCATGTCGAGTGAAAATTCAACGTCTCGGGCCCAAGGAACACAGATTACGACACTGACAGTCAAGGATGGTGAAGCGATAAAAAAACTTGGGAATGTGTCTGCGGTCTATGCGGGGACGATCGGTCAGGAGCGCGCCACCTACGGATCAATCGGGAAACGTATCTCGCTTTTCGGCACAGGAGCGGACGTAGCGCTGGTTGATGGAAACTTGAAGCTCGAAAGCGGACGTTTTTTTACTGAAGAAGAGGATGACAGTCTTGCTCAGGTTGCAGTACTTGGGAGTGACACCAAAGAGACGTTTTTCGGTGGCGGTGATGCGGTGGGGCAGTACATCACCTTGAAGGGTGAGAAGTACCGAGTCATTGGAGTGCTCGCATCACGTGGCGCGGTCGCATTTCTCAATTTTGATACTTTTACGTACGTTCCGGTGCAAACGCTCCAGAAGAAACTCCTCGGCGTCGATTATGTGCAGTTTGTTTCAGTAAAGATGGATGAACCGAGCCGGGAAGCAGAAACCGTGGCGGATATCGTAGCCTTGCTCCGGAAGCGGCACGATATCGATAACCCTGACAAAGATGATTTTTCGGTGACTTCTACGAAAGAGGCTCAAGCGACGTTCAGTGATATCTTGGGTTCGCTTTCTATCTTGCTCTTGGCGCTGACCTCTATCTCGCTCGTGGTCGGCGGTGTTGGTATTATGAATGTCATGTACGTCTCTGTTTCTGAGCGCACGTCTGAAATCGGTTTGCGTAAGGCTGTCGGCGCAACGTCGCGCAGTATTTTGCAACAGTTCCTCTTTGAAGCGCTCATCATCACGCTTCTTGGCGGACTGATTGGTATTCTTCTCGGGATGTTGCTCACGGTGGCGCTCGGCTATCTTTTTGCTTCATTCGGCTTTCCGCTTCCGCTTTCTTTTTCCCTCCAGTCATTTCTTCTTGGGGTGGGATTTTCGACAGCGGTCGGCATCATCTTTGGTTTGGCTCCAGCCTACCGCGCCGCCTCACTCACTCCTATGGAAGCGCTGCGGAAAGATTAGAAGGATCCTTCTTCTTTGATTGGTTCGGCTTCGACAATGTATTTCTCGACGCGACTTTTTTTCAGTTTCTTGGCCTGGCTCTCTGGGATCTCGCGCCCAGTTTTTTTGTCGATGTAGATAGTTCTTCCTGGTACAACGGGAAGAGGAATATCCTTTTTTGTTGCCTCTTCCTTGTACGCAACGAAGCCAGTTTCGGGGAAACGTTCCAGGGCCGCATCCATGAAGGCGCGCCAGAGAGGAGCGGCGACAAAGATACCATCTGCTCCAGCGGCCATGGGGCGATTGTCATTATTGCCAGCCCAGACAGCGACGGCAATGGAAGGGGTGTAGCCTACCGTCCAGGCGTCGCGGAAATTTTGAGTCGTACCGGTTTTGGCAGCTACTTTTATTCCGTCTGGAAAAGCGAGCGGACTACGAGGGCCAAAAATAGGAGTGCGAGCGGCATTATCCGAAAGAATGGAATTAATTTTTCGAGCCACCTCTGTATCGAGTACTTTTTTCTTCTCCACTGGCTCACGAAAAGCAACTTCCTGACCAGAACGATCAATGATTTTGGCAATGCTATTGGTCGGATGAGTGTAGCCTTCTTGTCCGAAAACAGAAAAGGCGTTGGCCATATCGATCGGTCGCACTTCTGCGCCGCCTAAAACAAGCGACAAGCCGTAACGTTTTGGATCGGTGAGAGTTGTGATGCCGAGACTGGTGGCGAGATCGATCGTGTCAGAGATGCCGGCGAGCCTGAGCGTTTGGACAGCGGGGACATTGAGTGACATGGCGAGAGCCTGGCGCATCGTCATGAGGCCGTGGAATTTTCCGTCATAGTTTTGGGGAATATAGTCATGGCCCGAACCGTCAGGACCGAAATTAATTTGGTGGTCGTCAATAGGTGTTTCTGGTTGATAGCCTTTTTCAAAGGCTGTAGCGTAGGCAAAGGGCTTGAAGGCAGATCCAGGCTGGCGTTTTTCGAGTGTGACATTTACCTGGCCATCAATACTCTGGTCAAAATAGTCACGCGAGCCAACCATAGCGAGGACGTCTCCGGTCTTGGCATCGAGTGCTACGAGAGCAGCATTTTCGGCACCACGAGCCAAGTTTTTGGCAGCGCCATCACGCACTACCTCTTCGGCAGTTTTTTGAAGATCGAGATCAAGCGTAGTGATAATTTTCAGTCCATTGGTACGGAGTTCTGCTTCGGAATATTTCTTCTTCAGTTCATCAATGACAGCGAAGACAAAATGTGGAGCGATGATCGGTTCCTCACGAGGCGTGATTTCTACTAAGGTATCAACAGTCAGTGCCTCTCTGAACTCTGATCTCGGGATGAGCTTTTGAGTATACATTTTGTTCAATATGCCTTTCTGGCGTTCTTTGAGTTCCTGCACATGATCTTTGTAGGGAGAAAAATAGGTCGGAGCATTGGGGAGGGCGGCGAGGAGGGCGCTTTCATCAAGCGAGAGTTCGCTCGCATGTTTCTGGAAAAACATTTGGGAAGCCGCTTCGACACCGTAGGTGTTGGCTCCGTAGGGGACGGTGTTTAAGTAGAGATCGAGAACCTCGTCTTTCGAAAGGGTGCGGTCGATCTTGATAGCGAGCATGGCCTCGCGGATCTTTCTTCCGAGGGTGCGTTCGTTTGTGAGGAAGAGGGCGCGGGCGAGCTGCTGGGTGATAGTTGAGGCTCCTTGTTCGATCTCGCCACTTGAAAGATTGGCAACGAGGGCACGGAAGATGGCGGCCGGATCGACACCTTTGTGGCTGTAGAAGTGGACGTCTTCTGAAGCGATGGTAGCAAGGCGCAAAGAGTCCGGAATGGCGTCGTGTGAAAGGAGGATGCGGTTCTCCTCGTCGTAGAGGCGGTACAGTTCTACGGTACCAGTTCGGTCATAGATATGAGTGGGGAGTTTCCAGGGGTAGGAGCGGATATTTTCGATGCTTGGGATGCCAAAGAAGTAAACAGCAAGAGAGCCGATGGCGATACCGCTTACAATGAGTGTTCCAACGAAGAGAATTTCTAAAAAGATGGAAAAGAGAGGTTTTTTGACAGAATCAATGGTCATGGGGATTTTTGAGGAAATTCTCTATATTATGTTACAGTAGGAGTAAGAAACACTTCTGTCAATGAATCTATGAAATTACCTGTTTGGAAGCCGCTCTACTTTCTGTTGCGTGTTTTTGGCTGCCCGGTGGTCTGGGAGGTCTCAGTGGGGTCGGTTCTTTTTCGTACGGTCGAAGGAAAGCGCCTGTATCTGCTCCTTCATTATCCGAGCGGGCACTTTGATTTTGCCAAAGGACATGTGGAGGCGGGCGAAACCGAAGAAATGACGCTACGGCGTGAAACAGAGGAAGAATCAGGGATCAAAGACTTGAGAGTGTTCCCGCAGCGTTCGAGTATGCGCTATTTCTATGTTGCTAAGGGCACAGAGCGCGAGAAGCGTCTGCGAAAAGGAGATGGTCTGTGGATTTTCAAACAAGTACATTTTTATCCGGCCGAAACCAAAGAAAGTAATGTGACGCTCTCGCATGAGCACCAAGGGTTTGCCTGGGAGCGCTATGAACCTGCTCTGAAGCGTCTGACGTTTCCAAATGCCAAGCGGGTACTGCGAGAGACAGAAGAATACTTGAAAAGTTTATAGTGAATCTTAAAGAATTTCCACTCACCAAACAACTCTCTTGTGCCGTCAAAACCCCAGCGTAGTTTTGACTGACGTGTGAGCAAACTTTTTTGCTTACGCAAAAACCATGCAAGTTCACTCCCAAGTCGCCCAAGAGAATTTTTGGTTCGAGAAACTTCTTTTTTGAAAATGAAAAAGCCGCACGTGAGAATTGTTGTTCTGTGCGGCTTTTGTGATGGCGTGTTCAACTGGCGATGATGGCCATGGTACCAGGGAAGATGATTCTGGTGCCCTGAAGGTGTCCGCAGTCTTTGTCGAAATCAGACACTTCCCAGAGCCAGCGTCGAAGGCCGTTGTTCCAGCGGAAACGGATACTGACTTTGAGTCCGTTTCTGTCCAGGGCGTACATCACACTGGCGTGATTGCTGCTTGTTGTCAGGAGACCGGGCTCGCCGTTCATCTGTGCCCTGGTGAAGCCAACGATGTTTTTGGGTTCGATGAGGTAAGACCCGTAGAAGCATTGCACGATTTCTTGATTGGAGCCGCCCCAGTGGCTTACGTCACAACCGACGTATGACCGGTGCGGAAGAGAAGCGACCCACAGCGCTTCGAGATCGAATCGTTCCCATACTGACCCACTACCACCGATCTTGTGTCTCTCAGCGAAATCAAGGAAATCGCAAGGTTGATCCCAGGAATCAAATTCAGCTGTCACGACAGGCTTGAACAGTCGGTTTGCCGTGATAATTGTGGCCATGTTCTTCTCCTCTGGAAAAGGACTCTTCTGTGCGCCAGAAGTGAGCGGTTTCGGACGTGAATCTTTAACTCCCAATTAAGCTCCAAAGAATCGTCTTTGTCAAGAGAAAATACAATCTCAAGTCTATGGAAAAGCTACGCAGAGGGAGCTAAGCACTTGATTTTTTCTAGGAAACGGGTTACTCTATATACCTTATGCTCACGCTCAAAAACGTTCGGAAAATTTATGGTATTCATCGTGTCCTCGAGAAGGTCTCTTTTTCCATTGGGGAAGGCCAGAAAGTGGCTCTCGTGGGACAGAATGGTGTCGGAAAATCGACCTTGCTTAAGATTGCCGCTGGTATGGAGTCTTTTGAAAGAGGGGAGCGCATCGTGCCGAATCGTTGTTTGGTAGGATATTTACCACAGGAAACTGGTGCGTTGCCGGACGAGACCCTGATTGAGTATCTTCGTCGCATGGCTGGATTGGAAGAATTGGAAGTGGAGATGAAGCAACTTGAGACACGACTAGATGAAGAAGAGGCTCTCGCGCAGTATGAACTGGTTCAGGCGGATTATACGCGTCTTGGCGGCTATGATTTCGAGCGTCGGGCCAAAAGTATCCTCGAAGGACTGTTTCTTTCGCACGTCGGACTGAATCGACCACTCGCCGAACTTTCTGGTGGTGAGAAACGCAAAGCGGCATTGGCGGGCGTACTCCTTCGCGGTGTCGATATCTTGTTTCTTGATGAACCGACGAACAACCTCGATCTCCCAGCGCTTTTGTGGCTGGAAAATTACCTGAAGCGTTCCAAGGCGACGTGTCTTATCGCTTCCCATGATCGACGTTTTCTTGATCACGTGGTGAAGAAGGTGATCGAGATTGATTGGTTCAAGCGTGAAGCGGTCATGTATACCGGTGGTTGGAGTGAATACGCCGAGATGAAGGCACATGCGTTTCGTCGGCACAAGGAACAGTATCGGATGCAAGAAGCTGAGCGGGAGCGGCTCTTTGAATCAATCGACGAGAAAAAAGAATGGGTGGTGCGCGTGAAAGAGCGGAAGACGCCAGATCACGATAAACTCACCGCTAATTTCAAAAAAGAACGGGCTATCCGGAAATTTGATAGCGCGGCTACGGCGCTTCAGGGTCGCGAGAAACGACTGGATGATGTCGAGCGCCCAATGGAGCGCCCACCACTTGATATTGTTCTTACCACCGAGAAGAATGAAGAGAGCACCATTGTTTTGAAAAAATTGGTTTTTGGCTATCCGGAAAAATCTGAAGAGGCCAAATCTTTCTCGGGGGGTCCGATAGATTTGGAAATTCCCCTTGGCACCCGTGTTGCTTTTTTGGGGAACAACGGTGTGGGCAAGTCGACCCTCCTTCAAACTATTACTGGAGCGCTCACACCGCTTGGGGGTGAGGTGGTTCGTGGTGAGAAGGTAATTTTTGGCTACCTCATGCAGGAGCACGAAAACATTTCTCAGGCGTTAACGCCACGCGAACTGTTCAAGAAGCGCTTGCCGGACTTTGACGCCTTTCAGGTGTCACTGATGCTCACCGAGTTTCAATTTTCACCGGATGTGTTGGATGACAAGATTAAGTATCTCAGTCCTGGTGAGCGCGTCCGTCTGATCCTTGCTCTCCTCTCGATGCTCCATGCCAACGTCTTGGTGCTTGATGAACCGACCAATCACCTTGACCTGGAGGCTATTGAAGCGCTCGAGGAGTCACTGGCGATTTATCCTGGGACCATTCTTCTCGTCACTCACGACCGGTTATTTTTGGAACGAGTCGAGCTCTCGGCCAACTATCTTTTGGAAAATGGACAGCTTTCGCTCGTCTCAGACTACGCGGCCTATGAAAAGGAAGCGCTGTCGAAAGTGACCCGCGTCTTGAAACGCCTGGAAGAAAAACACGGGAAGTAAGTAAGAAAAATTGATTTTGGCAATTCAAAAACGAACTCTTGCTTTAAAAATGATTCCTGAGATATATTCCTAACTATTAGAAATATCCCATACTCATTTGCAATCGTTCGTTTCCGTTCGAGGAATGATTTCCTCTGTAAGTGTCGATCAGATTCGATTGAGCCTTACGACTTTATATGGCCACTCTTGCTTGTCGGTGAGTCCGACCTATCCATCGGACAAAAAAAGCGTCCGTAAAGGGAAATTGGATCAAATGCATGGCATGCAGTGGCGGAATGGCCACTTCATAGCTGCGCAGGAGTCCACGAAAAATTTGAACTTGAGCTCGCCTTCCGAAGTCGTGACCCTTGGTAATGATTCCGATTTCCGGATAGCGAGTAGCATTAGGACAATTCCGGACCCCGGTATATTCCCGGTAAGGAAGCCAGTCAAAGACTTTTTCTTGTCCTGGCCACGGGTGGTTCAATTCCTGGTACAAGTGTTCGCCGTCGTTGTAGAGTACGAGTGACGGACTTGGTTGTGTCGGAATTTGAGTCCCTAGGCCTTGTATGAATGGGCCAAGTAATTTACACCGTTCTCTTCCAGGGAAAGAGAATTGGGTGAATTGATGGTGAGGGAGTATTAACATGGTGACCTCTTTGTAAAGGTGCTTTGGGCGTCATCGCTGACGTTCCACCCAAGGATTTGGGGGAAAAATTAATATAGCATAAAATCTTTATTCAGTCAATACAAAGGTGGCCATGATGTCATTTTGGCTTCTGTTTGCCTGTATTCTGACTTTCCGGTATACTCGAGAGCATGAAACAGCAGGTAAAAATCCGCTACCAATTCGCTTTGGTGCTTCTTCTTGGCTTAGTTTGTGGCATCATTTCATATCCACAGGCAGTGAAATTCATGCCGCCTGTTTTTAGTTTTTTTGATGGCTTGAAAGTGAATAAAGGACTTGATCTTCAGGGTGGTATCCACTTGGAGTACAAGGCTGATGTTTCACAGATTGAAAGTGCCAAAGTGAACGATGCCTTAGTGGCAGCAGAAGCGGTGATCGAGCGCCGCGTCAATGCTTTCGGTGTTGGTGAGCCTCTGGTGCAGCTTTCCCGTTCAGGAAGTGAACATCGCATCATCGTTGAGCTTCCTGGTATCAAAGATATTGAGCAAGCAAAAAAGATGATCAAAGAGACGCCATTTTTGGAATTTCGTGAACAGGCTGACGGCGTGAGTCCTGAAGATCAAGAGCAGATTGATGCGCTCAATCAGAGTAATAAGGAAAGGGCAGAAGACGCGATTCGGCAAGCTATCATGGGAGAGGATTTCTCAAAACTTGCCGCTCAGTTGAGTCAGGATCCAGGATCTAGAGATACTGGCGGGGATCTTGATTTCGTGAAAAGGGGCGTCTTTGTGGATGAGTTTGATACGGTACTCTTTGACCCCGCTTTGCTTTCGGGAGAAGTGTATCCAAAGCTCGTTGAAACACAGTTTGGTTGGCACGTGATCAAGAAGATTGAGGAACGTGGTGAAGGCGATGAACGTGAAGTGCATGGTGCGCATATTTTGTTTACGAAATATACGGCGGCTGATTTTCCGAAACTCGCCTGGAAAGTGACAGGTCTTTCGGGGAAGAATTTGAAAAATGCGTACGTCGATTATCAGGCCCAGGGGATTGGTTCGCCACAGATTGCCCTTCAGTTTGATGATGAAGGAACGAAGCTCTTCGCTGAAATTACCAAGCGTAACATTGGCAAGCCAGTTGCAATTTTCTTGGATGATGAAATTATTAGTCAGCCAACAGTGCAAAATGAAATTGTCGCTGGTCAGGCGGTTATTACGGGAGATTTCACGACCCAGACAGCAAGTGACCTGGTAAAACGTCTCAATGAAGGAGCGCTCCCGGTACCAATCACCTTGGTAGGGCAGCAGAGTGTAGACGCTTCTTTGGGAGAGAGTGCTTTGAAGGAAAGTTTGTTTGCCGGACTGGTTGGCCTCGGGGCTGTTGCCATTTTCATGGTGTTCTATTATCGTCTTCTGGGAGTGGTGGCGGTACTGGCACTTCTTCTCTATACAGCCATGTTGCTCACCCTTTTCAAGCTCTCGGTCTTTACGCCATTTGCTATCACGGTGACACTTTCGGGTATCGCTGGATTCATTCTTTCGATCGGTATCGCTGTTGATGCCAACGTCCTTATTTTCGAGCGTACTCGTGAAGAATTGTCCTATGGCAAGGGCGTGATTCGTTCCATCAAAGAAGGTTTCCGCCGCGCTTGGCCGAGTATTCGCGATGGTCACGTTTCGACTTTGATCACGACGGTCATATTGATTGGTCTCGGGACGGGTTTCGTGAAGGGGTTTGCAGTGATCTTGGCTCTTGGTGTACTCCTCTCGCTTTTCACTGCCGTTGTTCTCGTCCGTATCACGACCACGTTCCTTGCTGGTGATTGGATGGAGCGTCACCCGAAACTCCTTGTTTCCCCTAAGAAACCCCTCGAATAGCCTATGTTGCAAATCATTCAAAAAAGAAAATACGCTTATGCTCTCTCTATCGTTCTGACGATAGTGAGTATCGCGATGATTTCCGTGTGGGGGCTGAAGTTTGGAATCGACTTCAAAGGAGGAACTTTGATGGAGCTACAGTTCTCCAAAGATCCAGTGCCACAGGTACAGGAAATAGAAGCGAGTCTTTCGGAGCTTTCGCTCAAGAGTCTGACGGTTCAGCCAACCGACAACCGAGGTATGCTCCTCCGCTACCTGGCCTCTGATGAAGCTGCCAACGAAAAAGTAGTGGCGCAATTGAAAACTCTGGACTCTGACATCAAACAGCTCCGCACTGACTTTATTGGGGGCTCGGTTTCCGATCAGATCAAAAAGAATGCTTTCTCTGGTATCACGCTTTCCATCATTGGTATTGCCCTGTATATCGCCTGGGCTTTTCGTCGGGTATCGGGTATCGTCACCTCGTGGGAGTATGGTCTTGGTGCGGTCATTGCTCTAGCGCATGACATTATTATTGTGATCGGCCTCTTTGCTTTACTGGGGAGGTATTATGATATCGAAGTGGGTGTGCCATTTATTGCAGCACTCCTGACTATTTTGGGGTACTCCGTAAACGATACGATTGTAGTCTATGATCGAGTACGTGAAAATTTGATGCGCTCGAGTAGGAAAGAGGATTTTGAAATGATCGTGAACCGCTCCCTCAATGAGACGCTTGGTCGTTCGATCAATACCTCGATGACCGTCATCATCACGCTGGTGGCTATTGTACTCTTTGGCGGAGAGAGTATTCGTTATTTCGGGGTGGCACTGCTTGCAGGAGTGGCTTTCGGAACCTACTCGTCTATCTATATCGCTTCAGCACTGCTCGTCACACGGTATAGCATGAAGACGAAGAAGAAGTAGGTTGGTGCTATGATGGAGGTAGTAGTTTGTAATATACTTTTCCTTACTTTATATGAATTGGAATCCCTTTAAGAAAAACGATCAGGGCGAAGAAAAAGATGAACTGCCAAGCGTTCCCGGAATGCCAGACCCAAAGGATATGGGTATGCTTCAGCGGTTGGCGTACAAACGTTTTCTCAAAATGAGCCCAGCTGAACGGGACAAGGTGATCAAGAAGACCATGACACCAAAAAATATTGCCAAACACAAAGACGAGATCATGACCTCGCTCGAAGCGATGCGCAAGGCTGGCCAAATGTCTGACGACCAGTATCGTCTCGCCAAAGCACGTTTTGGGTTAAAATAATTTTTGCCCGTATGCAAAACAAAGAACAACTGATTGATGAAATTCTTTCTCGCGGTGTAGCGGAGGTGATTGATCGGGAACACCTAAAGAAAAGACTGCTTTCGGATAAACCGCTGCGGATCAAGCTTGGTATCGATCCGACCAGTGCCAATATTCATATCGGTCGAGCTGTGGTGCTCTTGAAAATGCGTGATTTGCAAGCTCTGGGACATAAAATTGTTCTCATTGTGGGGGATTTTACGGGAGTTATCGGCGATACCTCAGACAAAGACAGTGAACGACCAATGCTCGCGAAGGATGCCATTGAGGAGAATATGAAGACCTACACGGAGCAGCTGGGGAAACTTATCGATCTCGAGCAAGCTGAGGTGCATTACAACTCCACTTGGCTCGGGGAACTCGGGTATGAGGAAATCGGGCAGCAGGCCAATGCTTTTTCGCTCGCTGAATTTATCTCTCGGGAAAATATCAGAAAGCGTCTCGATGAAGGGAAGCGCGTGTCACTCCGTGAGGTGCTCTATCCACTCATGCAGGGTTTTGACAGTATCGCGGTGAATGCCGATGTGGAGCTTGGTGGTATTGATCAGCGTTTCAATCTGCTGGCTGGCCGCCGTTTGCAGGAGGCTCATGGGCAGGAATCACAAGATATTTTGATGACCAACCTGATTCTTGGAACCGATGGTCGCAAGATGAGTTCGAGCTGGGGCAATACCATCAATCTCATGGATGCTCCGAATGATATGTTCGGCAAGGTGATGAGCGTTCCTGATAATCTGATCACCGATTACTTCGTGCATTGTACGCGCGTACCGATGGCCGAAATCGCCAAAATGGCTGAAGAGATGGTAACTGGTGGCAATCCGCGTGATGCCAAGGTGCGTTTGGCGACTGAAATCGTAAAGCTTTATCATGGTGAAGATGAGGCTAAGAAGGCTGAACAGTATTTTGTGGATACTTTTTCGAAAGGGAGTGTGCCAGAAGACGTTCGAACAGTTACTGTTATTGAGGGAGGAAAGTTGATTGATATGTTGGTAGAAGCTGACCTAGCAGACAGTAAGACGGATGCCCGTCGCAAGGCAGAACAGGGTGGTGTTTCTATTGATGGTGATAAATTATCTGCAGATACGATATTTGAGAAAGGTATGCATGACGGGAAGGTAGTGAAGGTGGGAAAGAAGGATTTTGTAAAAATAACTTTCCACTAAGTTTTCTCACGAAACTTTCATCGCCATCAAAGTCCCGGCGAGACTTTGATTGACGTGAAAGCGTGCGATCCGTCCTGAAACAGAACGGCACCGTGCTCGCACACTTTCAAGTCGCGCTGTAAAGTTTGTGAGAACCCTTTAGGAAATTGTTGAAAGTTTGATAAGAACACTTTTCTCAATTAGAATACGGACATGAAAGAACAGATTGAAAAAATTGGAAGAGCGGGCGAGGAGTCACTTCCTGCCATCATGACGATGGCGGAACTTGAGGCATGGGAAGTGAAATATCTCGGTCGCAAAAGTGAGCTCAATAACCTCTTGAAAGGACTGCGCGATCTTTCTCCAGAAGAAAAAAAGGTCGTGGGACCACTGGGGAACAGTACCAAGCAGCAGTTGATCGCTCTGTTTGATACCAAGAAGAAAGAACTCCTCGAAAACAGTGTTGATTGGCAAGCTGAAGGGATAGATATCACCGCACCAGGAACGTCGGTTCGTGCTGGTCATTTGCACCCGATTACTCGTCTGGAACATGAGATCGAAGACATCTTTGCTTCCATGGGCTTTGCCATTGCCGATGGTCCAGAAGTAGAAATGGAACGCTACAATTTCGATGCTCTCAACTTTCCTAAGGATCACCCCTCGCGTGATATGCAAGATACTTTTTGGGTGAAGCCGGAGAAAAAACTCAAGGATCGCTATCTTCCACGTACTCATACTTCCGGTGTTCAGGTGCGCTATTTGGAGGCGCATAAGCCGCCGCTCCGCGTCATTGTCCCGGGACGAGTCTTTCGTAATGAAGCGACTGATGCTTCTCATGAGCACACATTTCATCAGTTTGAATGCCTCATGGTGGATGTCGAAGGTCAGGTGACTGTAGCAACCTTCAAGCATGTGGCCGAAGAGTTTTTCAGTAAGTTTTTTGGCGAAAAAGTGAGCATTCGTCTAAGGCCGAGCTTTTTTCCTTTTACTGAGCCATCATTTGAATTCGACATTAGCTGTATTCTCTGTGAAGGCAAAGGCTGTGCCACGTGTAAGCAAAGTGGTTGGCTTGAGATTGGTGGGGCCGGCATGGTGAATCAAAAGGTTTTTGAATCTGCTGGATACAAGCGCGGTGTCTATCAAGGGTTTGCCTGGGGTTTTGGTATGACGCGACTGGCCATGATGAAGTACAAGATTACTGATATCCGCCTCCTCATGTCAGGTGACCTCCGTTTTATCCGGCAATTTTAGTATATGAAATATAGCTATCGTATCCTCAAAGAACTCTCCGGAACCAAAAAAAGTGCTGAGCAATTAGCAAAGCTTTTGATGGCGCATGCTTTTGAAGTGGAGGGGATCGAAAAATTTACACTCGGGATTGATGATGTAGTGATCGGGAAAGTCGTAGCCCTCACGCAACATCCAGATGCCGACAAACTGCGTGTGGCAGAGGTGGAGGTAGGAAAGAAAGATGTCCGCACGATTGTCTGTGGTGCGCCCAATATCGCTGAGGGTCAGAAAGTAGTCGTGGCGTTGCCTGGCACGAAACTTCCTGGCGGCATCGAAATTAAAGTGGCGAAACTTCGCGGTATTGAGTCGAATGGCATGATTTGTTCGGCTAAAGAACTTGGTCTCGGGGATGATCATTCTGGCATCCTCGTCCTTTCTCTAGATGCGCCAGTGGGAGCGTCGTTTGTGAAATTTGTGGGCCTCGATGACAGTATTATTGAGGTTAAGATTTTGCCGGATCGTGGTTCTGATGCTTTGGCTTATCAGGGCTTGGCGCGTGAGATTGCAGCGCTTGATGGCTATGCACCACATTTTGGTCAGAAATTACAAAAGCCAGTTCGCCTCTCATCGTATAATAAAGCGCCAAAAGTGGTCATTGCTGATAAACAAGGCTGCTTGCGTTATGGAGCGCTCCTGCTGAAAGGTGTCACGGTAGGTGAATCACCACTCTGGCTGAAGGTGCGCCTCATCGTTTCGGGACTACGGCCCATCAACAACATTGTTGATGTGACCAACTATCTCATGCTTCTGACTGGACAGCCGATGCATGCCTTTGACGCGGATAAGCTCCATAGTCCTATCATCGTGCGTCGAGCTAAGAAAAATGAAAAGCTGGTCTTGCTTAATGGTGATACCAGGAAACTTTCTTCAGATGATTTGGTGATTGCTGATAAGAAACATGCCTTGGCCTTGGCAGGAGTGATGGGCGGGCAGTTCTCGGCCGTCACGGCAGAGACAAAAAATATCTTTCTCGAAATAGCAAATTTCGAAGGGTCATCTATTCGTCGCACCAAGAATCGTCATAATCTCCCGACTGATGCCAGTTATCGTTTCGAGCGCAATCTCGATCCGAATCTGGTTGGTGAGGCATTGCGAGAGGCGGCCGCTCTTTTACCGGGATTGTGTGGTGGCAAGATCGTCGGCATGCGTGATGTATACCCGAAAGAAGTAGCTTCATGGAAAGTGAATCTTTCGCTCGATCGAGTAGAGCATGTTCTTGGTGTGAAGCTGCCACTTTTCGAAGTGGTGCAACATCTGGCTCTTCTTGGATTGAAAGTGAAAAAGGTGGCTAATCAGAATATAGTTTCTGTGACGGTATCAACGAGGCGTCCTGATCTCCGTGACGAATGGGATTTGATTGAAGAAATTGGTCGCATGCATGGCTATGATGGTATCAAGGCTGCGGCGCCACTGTTGCCGCTTACTGCCAGTCCAAAGAATCCGGAAAAGATTTTCGAACGTGATACCAAGGAGTATTTAGCTTCCGCCGGTTTCGATGAGCTCATGACCTATTCTTTTTATGGCGAGAAAGAAATTGCCGCTACACGTTTACCAGTAGAGCATCATCTGGAGCTTGAAAATCCACTCAGTCCAGATCAGAAGTATCTTCGTATGACACTGGCTCCGCTTCATTTGCGTAAGGCAGCGGAAAATATCCGACATTTTGAAAGCTTTGATTGTTTCGAGTGGGGGAAGGTTTTTGCCAAGGACGGGAAAACGAAGAAGCCGGTTGAAGTGACGGCACTGTCGCTCCTGTCGGTAGCTGCGAAGAAGAGCGAGCGAGGGTCAAATTTTTACGGAATGAAGGGGAAAATGGCGGCTTTGCTTTCGGCGCTTCATATTGATGCTTCGCAGATGACGCTTGAATCACCGGAGAAGTACAAAGAAATCCCGGTACTCGCGATGCTTCATCCAACGCGCAGTGCTTGTTATGTAGCACATGGACAGGTCATTGGTGTCATTGGCGAAATTCATCCGCAAGTATTGAAAGCCTTTGGTCTTGAGCCGCGGGTTACGATTGGGGGATTCGTTGTTTCAGAGTTACTGAAGTTACAGAAAAGAGAGACGGTGTTTACGCCGCTCCAAAAGTTTCCGTATGCTCTTCGTGATATCTCGCTCGTTTTTCCTCGAAAAATGACCGTGAGCGAAGTCGAACGGTTACTGTCTGGAGGTGGGGCGCCATTGCTTCAGCAGTCAGAACTCTTTGATATTTACGAGAAGGATGGTGAAAAAAGTTTCGCTTTCCATCTTTCTTTCGGAGCGCCAGATCGAACCCTTTCGAGTGCGGAAATGGATGCTGCGTTCGATCGTATCGTGGCTTTAGCCGCGAGTCGTGGCGGACGTCTTCGCGTTTAGGATGTTGCCTCTATGTTGAAAAAGTTGCTGCAATATGGTTTTCTGGCAGCCTTAATTTCAGGTGGAATTTTTCTATGGCGCCAAGCCCTGCCTTGTCAGAAGCCGATTGAGTATTCACTTGGCACCTTCGATGCTCGTTTTGGTATTAGTCAGGAAGCTTTCCTCAAAGAAGTAGCTACGGCAGAGCGTTCTTGGGAGGGTGTTCTTGGGAGAGAGCTTTTCCATTCTGTTCCGGGAGCGGCATTTAAGCTGAATCTTATTTTTGATGAGCGACAGGAGCAGACTCTTGAAGCGAATAAATTGGAGGCGTCTCTTGAAAAAACGAATACCACGCAAGAAACGCTCGAGCAGCAGCAGACAAAAACACTCGCTTCGTATGAGAAGGTAAGTCAAGAGTATGAACGCATGCTCTCATCTTTTAAGAAACGTCTTTTCGCTTACAATGCCGAAGTGGAGAAGTGGAATGAGCGAGGCGGTGCTCCGAAAGAGGAATATGAAAAGTTGCAGGACATATCTGAGACACTGGAAAAAAATCGTCAGGAACTGGAGTTGAAACGGCAGGAAGTGAATCGTTTGGCAGGACAAGTGAATGCTTTTTCGAAACAGAAAGTGGCGCTCGTCAATGAATACAATGAGCAAGTGGACGAATTTGTGGATCGTTATGGAGAAGGAGGGGAATTTGATCAGGGCGAGTATGTGGTGGAGGAAATCAACATCTATCAATACGATGACTTGCCGCATCTTCGAGCGGTGCTTGTACATGAATTTGGCCATGCTCTTGGGCTGGGACATGGAACTAATCCGCGCTCAATCATGTACCACCTTATGAAGGATCAGAAGATTGATCCGGTGACCTTGACCGCAGAGGATGAGGAAATGGTCACGGCGCAGTGTAATCAAGGTATCTGGGATATTATGTTTCAAAAATTGATGCTTCTGAAGGGGAGGGCGCTATCAGCAAACGAGTCACTGTAGTGCGAAAGGTCGTTTTACGATAGAGTAGAAACATATGAATCCCGTTAGAAGCCGCGGTCGCATTTTTAGTATCAAGGCTTGAGCGAGGAGTTCCATTTTAAGAATCCATATATATTTACTTGCAGATTACGCGAACGCGACCTGCTTCTAACGGGATGAAAATTGCTTTGGTGCATGACTATTTGGTGCAGTATGGGGGAGCAGAGCGGGTGCTCGAGGCTTTCACTGAGCTTTTTCCCTATGCCCCGATTTATACCTTGATCCACGATGATGAGGCGATGCGCGGACAGTTTGCCGACAAGCGCATCTACACCTCTTTTCTTCAGCAGCTTCCTTTTGCTCGGAAACGACATCGTTTTTTCCCGCCACTGATGCCACTCGCTATTGAGGAGTTTGATTTTACCAAATACGATATCGTCCTTTCTGATTCATCGAGTTATGCCAAGGGCATCATCACTCGGCCTGAAACGCTCCATATTTGCTATATGCATACGCCGATGCGTTATGCGTGGGATGATTGTCAGAAGTATGCTCAGGATTTCGGTTTTCCAGCACTGGTGAAAAAATTGGTGCCATTTTTTATGAGTCCAATTCGTCTCTGGGACAAGGCGAGTGCTGATCGAGTGGATCGTTTTTTGGCTAATTCGCGATTTGTAGCCAAGCGTATTGAAAAGTACTACCGCAAAGAAGCCTCTGTCATTCATCCCCCAGTGAATGTCAATCAATTCTTTGTTGCTAAGTCAGAAGAACGGAAAGAATACTTTCTCATGGTTGGCCGTCTCATTGCTTACAAGCGTCATGATATTGCTATTGAGGCTTTCAATCGTCTTGGTCTCCCACTGAAAATTATTGGGCGTGGCCCAGAAATGAAGCGCTTGAAGAAACTCGCTGGTCCAACGATAGAATTTCTTGGTCGAGTTCCGGAAACTGATTTACCGAAATACTATGCTGAATGTCGCGGCTTTGTTTTTCCTCAGGAAGAGGATTTTGGTATTGTCGCAATCGAGGCCATGGCCTCTGGTCGGCCACTGATTGCCTATCGAGGAGGGGATATTACCGAGCACATGCAAGAGGGGAAGATGGGAGTCTATTTTGATGAGCAGACACCTGAAGCTATTGTGCGAGCGGTAGAGGGATTTGATGAAAAAAACTATGATCCGACCTATATTCGCAGCCAGGCGCTTCGTTTTGACAAAGAACAGTTTAAGGCTACAATAAAGGACTATGTAGAGAGTGCTCTCGCGGAGCACCTGCAAAGGAGGAGATAATTCGTTTGTTTGGAATGGTGAGAGAGTATGGAATTACGAGAATGCATCGCTGTTTTTCAGAAGCAAAAAACCTTTGTTATAGGCGCGATCATTGCCTGTATTTTTGTGGCGTGGGTATGGCAAAAAGAGCAGTCAGTGAAGTATGAGGCAACGCTGCTCATAAATATCGGAAGAGCGGGCGTGAGTGAGACGGCAGAGTATAGCTATGACAGTTTCTACCGTTTGCAGGCTGATGAGCGTTTTGCTGATACTGTTGTGCGCTGGCTCTCGACGCCACGTGTTGTTGAAGATATTTACCGTGAAGCACGTCTCAATCCAGAAACTCTAGGTATACGAGATTTGAGTTCAGTTTTTGGAGCGGGACGGCTTTCTTCGCAGGTCATCACGGTGAAATATGCCGGTGAAAATAAGGAAGTTTTGGAGCGTTTAGCGTCGGCGGCTGTTACAGTAGTCAATCGTTATGCGGGAACGCTGAATACAGAAGAGAAGGAAAAAGGATGGTTTGTGGTTATCGGAAGTGACCCGGTTATTCGCGACGGTCGAGTGAGTCTCAATCTGGCTGTGATGGTTGGGTTGGCCGTGGGAGCATTTATCGGGTTTTGGGGAGTCTTGCTGAGACATTATTTTTCACGAACGTAACGGCGATGCGCATAGGGATAGATATACGGTGTCTTGCGGAGGGGAAGCGCACAGGAGTCGAAGAATACACGCTGGCTCTTTTGGAAGAGCTTTTTGAAAGCGACCAAGAAAATGAGTACGTGCTTTTTTTCAATGCCTGGAGAAAGGAAGTGCCTGATTTCACCTGGCTTTCCCAATATCGCCATGTCAGCTTGAAGGTTTTTCGATTCCCGAACAAGCTTCTTAATCTCTCTCTTTGGTACTTTGGTTTTCCGAAGCTTGATCTTCTCGTCGGCGGTACGGATGTTTTCTTTCTGCCTAACCTGAATTTTGCTGCTGTTTCAAAAGAGACGAAACTCGTCGTGACGACACATGATCTCTCGTTTGAGCTTTTTCCGGAGACATTTTCGTGGAAGCAGCGCTTTTGGCACTTTCTGGTCAATTTCCGGGGCCTTGTACGGCGAGCGGATCGAATCATTGCGGTCTCGCAATCAACCAAGGATGACTTGGCGACGCTGTATCATATACCGGAGGAAAAAATTACCGTAATACCAAGCGGTATTGATGAACGCTTTCAGAAGATGGATCGTAATGATCCCGAGCTCCTTCGGGTCAAAGAAAAATACCACCTGCCGTATAAGTTTATTCTGTATCTTGGGACTTTTGAGCCGCGTAAAAATATCACCGCGCTGATTCAGGGGTACAGCGCGTTGCGTGATTCTCAGAATCCGCTTTTGGAGAAGTATGATTTGGTACTCGCCGGAACACCGGGCTGGAAGTGTGATGATATCTTTTTGGCTCGCGAGCAGTCACGTCACAGAGACAAGATATTGTTACCAGGATTCATCGCTGATCAAGACAAGGTGGCGCTTTATAATCTGGCCAGCGTCTTTGTCTATCCGTCGCTCTACGAAGGTTTCGGCTTTCCGCCGCTTGAGGCCATGGCTTCTGGGGTACCGGTGATCACTTCCCATTCTTCGGCAGTACCAGAGGTCGTCGGGACAGCTGGTATCGCAATCGATCCGTATCAGCCAGACGAATTGTACCGAGCGCTCCAATCCGTCCTGACTGACCATGAATTTTCGGAGACGCTTTCTGAGCAGGGGCTGGTTCAGGCCAAGAAGTTTTCTTGGCAAAAAACAGCTGCAGTAACCCGATCTCTTTTTGGCTCTCTGTAAGGGAATTTTTGTCCTTTGGCTTGCCAATGGAAAGTCAAAAAAGGTATGATAGAGGGGAAATTATAATCTGTCTGAAAGAAAAATTATGGGTGGCATCATGAAGCTGGTTGGGATAGTGGTTATCGCGTTGGTTGGTTTTGGAATTTGGAAATTCGCTTCGGCCCCGGAGGTGCCAAGTGAGAAGAGCGATCTTCTTCAAGTAACAGAAAAAGACTGGGTAAAGGGAGAGGCAAATGCCCCGGTGACGCTGGTAGAATATACCGATTTTCAGTGTCCGGCTTGTGGCGCTTACTATCCGCTTATCAAGCAGCTGACAGAGGAGCTTGGTGATAAGGTGAAAGTGGTTATTCGTCACTATCCGTTGATTCAGATTCATAAGAATGCTCTTCCGAGTGCTCGGGCTGCTGAAGCTGCTGGACGTCAGGGAAAGTTTTGGGAGATGTACGATCTTTTGTTTACGAATCAAAGTGAGTGGTCTCTCGCTGAAGACCCAACCAAGAGCATTTTTCCTTCCTATGCAACTCGGATTGGTATTGATGTTGAACAATTCCGAAAAGATATCGCTGATTCGTCCATCGATGACAAGATCACCCATGATCGCGGAACTGGCGATAGCCTTGAGATTACCGGTACGCCGACATTTTTCTTGAATGGGAAGAAGTTGGAAAATCCTCGAAGTATTGAAGAATTTAAGTCTCTGGTCGAAAAGGCTAAGAGCGCTGCTTCTGGTGAGTAAAAATCCTGGATTGACATAAGGTCTCTTCTTTTTTGAAAACTTTTTGCTATACTAAACGTATAGATAAGAAGAAGCCAGTGTGTTTCATAATTCGTCACTGGCCAAAAATAAAAAGAGTATGAAAGTGTGGGATAAGAAAATAGGTGTCCTACCAGCCCTCTTGGTAGCGGTGCTTTCTTTCGGGGGATTCATGGGGATGGCGGCTATCGTGTCGCATAATAATCCATCCCTTGTGCCGGTTTCTTTGGCCAAAGATGGTGAAGATGATGGTGGTGATGACAACGAGGATGAAGATAAGGACGAGGATAAGGATGAGAGTGAGGATGAAGACAATGATAATGACGAGGATAAGGATGACGATGGTCAATCTGAGTCCGAAAAGAGAGCTGCTGAAGCAGCAAAGAAGCGGGCTGAGCAAGAGCGCGAAGCTGTCAAAAAGGCTGCCGAGCAGGATGATGACAATGATGTGAAAGAGGAAGAAAATGAAGTAGAGAATGAGACAGAGGATGACTCTAAAGATGGCCTTGGTGAAGATGAAAGTGATGACAATGGCATGTATCGCGATCGCGATCAGACTCTTTCAAAGTTGACAGAAGAAGTGGACAAGGCGGAGAAGGAAATTTTGGAAAAGCAAGCTGAGGGTGTCGATGCGACAGCGGCTTTGGCACGTTTGGCTTTAGCTAAGGCGGCTCTGACTTCTGTGGGAAGCGCTTTCGATGCGAGTGATTTGGAGAAAGCGAAGGATCTGAGTAAGGAAGTCCGAAAGCTGGCTCAATTTGCGAGTGAAAAGGATCTCCATGATGCCAAGGAAGTGGCGGAAGACGTAGCCAAGGTTTCCAAGCGGATTACCCAGACCTATGGTAAGATCGTTCTTCTTGAAGCAGTCGGTGGTGACGGAAGCGCCTTCCGTTCATCCCTCGCTTCTTTAGAGGCAGAGCTAGCTACTCTCAAGGCCACGATCGCTTCTGGAGGGTATGATTCAGAAACTATGAGCGAGACTTTGGAGGCTCTAGAACGACGAGTGAAGAGAATCAAGAGCTCCGCGGAATCGGCTATTTACGCCTTGGGTGGTACCGATAGTCAGTTTGACGATGATTATGAGAACGAGGCAGATGATGTCGCTGAACACCTGAAGGACGTAGCTGATATAGAGGACGACAGTGTTGGAGAGGCTATCCGTCAGATTGCTGAGGACCACAAGGATGCCGCCAGGAAGGTTGGCGAATCCGTCAGTGATGTTGATAAGCGCAATCCCGTTCTTCAGACGCTTTTCGGAGCCAGTGAAAGTGATTTGAGTGATTTGGAAAGCCAGATTACAGCCAACAAGGCTCGTTCGGAGGCGTTACTCCAGGCTGCTCAATCTATCGAAGATCAGGATGTGAAAGCTATCATTCTGGAACAGGTAGCAGTGTTGCAGGAACAAACTTCGAAGTTGGAGGTCTTTGTAAACGGTCAGCGTGATCGTCTCAGTGCCTTCGGTTGGTTCTTCAATCTCTTCTAAATTGAGAGAACGTGAACGAGGAATAACAGAAGGGGCGAGAGCCCCTTCTGTTATTTTTGAGTATCTCATCACTCGAAGATCCTTTTTAAAAAGTCTTTTTTATGGTATCATTTTTCTGTTAGAGAAGAATAAATTTTTTCTGAGAAGAGAACTATGAGACACTTCGGTGAACATTTGACGCTTGATGGGTATGGTGGAGACGCCGAGAAGCTTAATAATAAAGAGCTGGTGTTGCATTGTCTGAAGGATTTGCCCGATATGCTTGATATGCATATTCTTGCCGGTCCGGAAGTGTATTTTGCGGCGGGTAATGGCAAGAAGGATCCAGGCGGTTGGAGTGGTTTCGTCGTAATCGCTGAGAGTCACATCAGTATCCATACTTTTCCAGGTCGTGGCTTTGTCAGTATCGATGTCTATACCTGCAAGAATGGCTTGTCTCAGGATCATATCGTGAACTATTTCGTGCAACAGTT
Source organism: uncultured Bdellovibrionales bacterium (assembly GCA_964612055.1). Taxonomy (GTDB): domain Bacteria; phylum Patescibacteriota; class Minisyncoccia; order Moranbacterales; family UBA1568; genus UBA1568. The sequence goes on along the minus strand of CAZTBI010000001.1, from coordinate 324,898 downwards.
TGACCTCAAAGATACTGAAGTAAATTTCATCGAACGCGGGAAGAAGTATCCAGAGAAAAATACTCTTTGATAACCTTTTGTGCCATACTCCTTTGAGCAAATAGTAGGATTTTCAGCCGGCCTCCTCGAGTTTTCGGCATTTGCTCTCTACTATATCTCTATTTTGAATGGAAAAACTCGTCCGAATCGAGCGACGTGGTTTGTGTTGACCGTTGTGGGAGTGATGATAGTGATGAGTTATTACGCTTCCGGCGCCCGGGAAACGCTTTGGGTGCCGCTCAGCTACGCTATTGGTCCATTCATAGCCTTTCTTCTTTCTCTAAAATATGGTGAGGGCGGCTGGACACCTTTTGATCGTTTCTGCCTCTTCGCTTGTTTTGTGAGTATCGTATTTTGGAAAATTTCCCACTCTTCGACAGTGACTCTGTTTGCAAGTATCTTGATAGATTTTTTTGGTCTTCTTCCAACAATCAAGAAAGCTTATCTCGATCCCAAAAGCGAGGACAGAACTGCTTGGTCAGTAACCTCTCTTTCGAATTTTCTCAATATTTTGGCAGTGAGTAGCTGGACGTTTGTCATCGGGTTTTACCCGGTGTATATGTTTCTTGTGAATGGATTAGTCACGGCCCTGCTTTTCCTGAGAAATAAGAAGGGCGCTCCGTTGAAAACGCTTTAGATTGCTCTCTCTAAAAATTGATGTACAATAACAGTATGGATAGGAAATCAAGAATTCTTCTGTATATTTTTTTCTTTCTTTTTGCCGGGACGGTTATGTTTTCTTTTGCTCGCTACCTGATTTTTCGTGATTTCGAAGTGGTTATAAGCGAACCCGTCGAAGAAGAAGTTCTTCTTGATAGTGAGTCAATAACCGACGTAGAGACTGTTGAGGGTAGTGAGGCGGAGAATATCGATAGTCCCACCGAATGATTTCATCTCTTACAGGAAGATACGTTATGTCGTCGTTATCAGAGGTTTTTTCTGCTCGTGAATATTTGAAGACCTATTACCCGATTGATTTTAATCAAGAACAGCTTTTGTCAGTGATCGAATCTGTGGAGAAGGGGATGGTGGCGCATGGCGGAGTCTTTGATACGGAGGCCATTTCTCTAGAGACTGGGCTTTCCGATGAAGAGATAGAGAATGCTGCTATTTTCAATTTTCTCAGAAAGGTATCTTGCCGACTTCTCCTGGCTTTCCCTCGAGGTGAGGCCGTACTTCTTGATGTCGGTGGTGGGCCGACCATTTATCAGCATATCCCGCTCTGTCTCAACGTTTCCGCTATCGTGCACGCAGAGTTTAGAGAGGAGAACAGGGTGGAGGTGCAAAAATATCTTGATCATGATGAAGAGACTTACCTTTGGGGAGGTTACTTTTCTGTTGTGCGACGAATGCTTCGTGAAGATCAGTCTTATCAGGAGACTCTTGATTCTCAGGGGAAAAGCAGTGATGTTTCTATTCGAGAATGCGCTGATCAGATAAGAAAGATACTCTTTTCTCCAGATAACGAGGTCCTAGATCGCCGTTTGGTAGAGGTTTTGAGGCGTCACGTTGTTTCTTGCGATGTTTTTTCTCCTTCTTTGGAACTCGATGGAAGTAAAGCGTTATCGAGCATCCTCTGGGAGGTTACAAAAGATGGATTGCCCGATGTCGTGTCGGCACACTTTCTTATAGAGTCTGCTACGGATAATTTGGCACAGTGGGAAAGAGGGGTGCTGCATCTTGTCGAAAAGCTTCGTCCAGGTGGTTATTTTATTATGACAGCCATTCGAAATGCTTCTTGGTACAGAGTTGGTTCGAAAAAAGTGGCCGCGGTCTCTGTAAATGAGCAAAGGATCAAGAAATTTCTCGAAGAACATGGTATAGTAATAGAAGATATGCAAGTGTTACAAGGGAGTGATCAGGATGATCACGGCTATGATGGCATGGTTTTTGTTTTCGGAAGAAAAATCTATTTTTGATAGTTTTTATCTTGAAGTAATCTTTTTGACTTATGGATTTTTTCCTACCAGCGGTCACCTGTGACTTTGAGGCCCCAAAGTTTTTGCTGTTCAATGAGATTCCGAGTCTGGTGTATGTCTCGCATATTCCTATTTTTATTATCGCTTTCTTTCTTGGTTTTTTTGTTCTGCGTAATGGGGTAAAAAGTTTTCAAAACCGCGCTTTTTTCCTTGCCATGATTTCTTTCGGGACGTGGGTATTTCTCGATTCGGTCTTTTGGGCTGCTAATAGGAGCGATGTCATCATGTTTGTCTGGAGCATGCTTGTTTTTATCGAGCCGGTGGTGCATATGTGCATGCTTTACCTTGTCTACGTGCTCTCTACAGGCAAGGATATGCCTTTTCGTTACAAGTTGATGGCCGCGGTCATTTTTCTTCCACAATTCTTCTTGGTTCCAACGACACTGACCCTCTCTGGGTTTGATCAAGGGGCTTGTCTGCCAAATGAGGTATTCTTTTCGTACTATTCTTACCTCATTGAAACCATCTTTATTATCTGGATAACGCTTTTCGGCATCATCTACCATCGTAAGGCAGTGGCCAATGAAAATCGTCGGGAGATGGTCTATATCACCTCGGGCGTAGTATTGTTTCTTCTCTCATTTACCGGGGGTAATGTGTATGGTTCTATTACGGATGATTGGACTATCGGTGCCATCGGGCTCTTTGGTATGATCATCCTTTCAATCTTTTTTGCTTACAGCATTGTTCGTTTCCAGACCTTTGATATCAAAGTTATTAGTACGCAGGTGTTGGTTGGAACGCTTGTTGTACTGAGCGGCTCACAGGTATTCTTTTCAAAAACAACGACCAACCTTGCGCTGACCTCGGTAACATTTGCGCTGACTATCGTCTTTGGAACCTTCCTGGTTTTTGCCGTCAAGAAAGAAGTGAAGCGTAAAGAGGAGCTTTTGGAACTTTCAACGCGATTAGCATCAGCCAACCAAGAATTGAAACGGCTTGATGCGGCTAAGAGCGAGTTTATTTCTATTGCATCTCATCAGCTCCGTACGCCTATTACAGCCATTAAGGGCTATATTTCACTGGTACTTGAGGGCTCGTATGGAAAAGTAATCCCTTCGGTACAGGATGTATTGAACAAGGTGTACATGGTGAACAATCGCATGTCACAATTAGTCGAAGATTTGCTCAGTGTATCGCGTATTGAATCAGGACGGGTGCAATACAACTTTATCGAAACACAACTTGAGCCAATGGTAGCGGATATCGTTGATATGTTCGCTCTTATGGCCAAAGATAAGAAACTGACACTCAAGATCAAGCTACCAGGACGATCCTTGCCAAAGCTTTTCCTTGATGTGAACAAGATACGTGAAGTGATCTCAAATCTCATCGATAATGCTATCAAGTATACCAAGGATGGTGGAGTAACGGTGAGCGTTGAAAAAGAGGAGAGCCACGTGATTATTAAGGTGAAAGATACTGGTATCGGCGTTGACCCGAGTGATACGAAGCGCGTCTTTGAAAAATTTACCCGAAGTTCAGAAACCATGAAATTGGATGTTTCTGGTACTGGACTCGGCCTGTATGTTGGTAAGAATTTCGTTGAAGCTCACGGAGGGTTGCTTGCGGTTGAGTCAGAAGGGCCAGGGAAAGGGGCGACATTTATTATCAAGCTTCCCCTCGATCGCCCTCACCAGCCAAGACCGTAAGAGCATTGATTCTCGGTCTATTCTCTGGTATCGTGGATTTGATTCATAATCACCCCAAACCTTTATGTCCAAGATTCTGCTCGTTGAAGATGATCCGTTTATTGCAGAAATTTATAAAAAGAAGCTCGAAACTTCTGGTTTCGAAACAATAAATGTTACTTCCGGCAAAGCAGTTTTGAAAGAGTTGAAGGAACAATCTTTTGATCTCGTACTTCTTGATTTGGTACTACCAGAAATGAGTGGTACGGAGGTGCTGCGAGAACTTCGTCATAACAAGGAGTACGATCCGAATATCAAGATAGTGGTATTTAGTAATTTAAGTAGTAACGAAGATCGCGAAGAGGTGCTGAGCCTTGGTGCCAATGGTTTTATTTCAAAAACAGAATTCTCACCTTCTGAGGTGGTTGGCGAGATTGAGCGCTTTCTCCGTCAGTTTAGTGAGCAGGACAAGAATTTAGCCAATGAAGAGAAGGTTCCAGAAGAGAAAGTGAGTCTTGGCAAAAAACTCCTCCTTATAGAGGACGAGCCTGTCTTCGTAGAAATGTTCAGCAAACGTTTGAAGAATGAGGGCTACGAAGTGAGAACAGAGAAAGATGGTGCTCTCGGACTCGAAGCAGCGCTCAAGGAGCAGTTCGATCTCATTATCACCGATGTCATGATGTCGAATATGGATGGCAGGGAATTTATCAGTCGTCTCAAGGATACAGAGGCGGGGAAAAATGTTCCTATCTTTCTTCTTTCTGCTTCAGTGTCAATTGAGGATGAGAGTGTCAAGGTGCTGACCGATGCCGGTATCGTGACGCAGGCATTTCTCAAGACCGAGATTACGCCAAGTGAATTAACCTACGCGGTCAATGACTACTTCCAGTCAGAACAAGCCAAGAAATGAGAGTAATGAATAATAGATGAATACTATGAAACGAACACTGATCAGCGAAACACCAGAACACGTCGGAGAACAGGTGAAGCTTTGTGGCTTTGTACATATTAGGCGTGATCATGGAAAGTTGATTTTTATCGAACTCCGTGACCGATCTGGTAAAGTGCAGCTCGTGGTATTACCGGAAAACGCTGCCGCTATTGAAGCAGCCAAAGAAGTGCGCAGCGAATATATTGTAGAGGTGGAAGGTTTAGTGAAGGAGCGTCCTGGTAAGGCTCAGAAAGAGGGTTCAGCTACCGGAGGAGTAGAGATAGAGGTGGCGAGCGTTGTAGTACTTGGGAAGCCAGAGGGTGAGTTGCCATTGGAGATTTCTTCTCCCGATATCAATTTGAACCTTGAGACGTTACTCAATAATCGTACCATCACACTTCGTCACGATAAGGTACGGGCAATTTTTGAGATGTATTCTGAGCTTTTAGCTTCCTATGATGAAGCTATGCGAGGTGACGGCTTTGTTGAAATCAAAACACCAAAGATTCTTGATGCAGCTACTGAGGGTGGCGCCAACTTTTTCAAGATCAAGTATTTTGATCGCGATGCTTTCTTGGCACAGAGCCCGCAGTTTTACAAGCAGGCTGGTATGAGTGTTTTTGAACGGGTGTTTGAGATTGGAACCGTCTTTCGTGCTGAACCGCATTTCACGACTCGCCACGTCAACGAATACACAGGTCTTGATGCCGAAATGGGATTTATTGATTCTGTTGAAGACGTAATGGCAGAATTGGAAAAAACCATGCAGCATATGTTTGCACGGATCGGTGAGCGTTGCCAGGCGCAGCTTGGTCGTTACGGGGCAACCGTACCTGAAGCGGTGTCGATCCCGCGCATCCGACTTTCTGAAGCTCTGGATATTCTCAAAAAAGAGTACGGCAAAGAAGTTGAGAATGAGGATATCGATGGCGAAGGAGAGCGCATGATCTGTGAGTATGTACAGAAAACATATGGGTCAGATTTGGTTTTCTTGACACACTATCCGGTTCATTTGCGACCATTTTATAGTATGCCAAGTACTGATGATCCAAAGTATACGGAAACATTCGACCTACTTTTCCGTGGTATCGAGATTGCTTCCGGTGGGCAGCGCATTCACAAGCCGGATCAGCTTATTGAGAATATTAAGAAAAAAGGTCTCAACCCTGATGATTTCAAACATTACATTGATATCTTCCGTTACGGTGCGCCGAAGCATGGTGGCTGGGGATTGGGTTCTGAGCGTATCATTCAAAAGATTCTTGGTCTGAGTAGTATCAAAGAGGCGGTTCTCTACCCCCGTGACGTCAAGCGTTTGACCCCGTAAACGGTCGAAAGTCGCTCACTGGAAAAATTCTTCAGAATGGGATAGAATGGGGGATGTCCTGTTTTTGTATTCTCTAAAACACATTTTCCCTCTATGTCGAGCCTGGAGCGCATCGTTAAAAATATCCAAAAAAGCCTTATTGATAGGTTTTTTAGCCATTTGTCTCAGGATATCGGCATTGATTTGGGAACGGCGAATACGCTCGTTTATGTCCGTGGTAAAGGTATCGTGATCAACGAGCCCTCAGTGGTAGCGATCAACCAGCGTACCGGGCAGATTTTGGCCATTGGGCGCGAAGCTAAGAAGATGGTCGGCAAGACCCCGGGTCATATTGTCGCTACTCGACCGCTGGTCGATGGCGTCATCAGCGACTTCGAAGTGACTGAGCAGATGCTTCGCTATTTTATTAACAAAGTGAATCAGGAAAGCTTTGCTTTTTTGCGTCGCCCACGAGTACTGATCGGTATCCCTTCTGGTGTGACCGAGGTAGAGAAGCGCGCCGTAATCGAAGCGGCGATGAATGCCGGTGCCAGGCAGGCATTTCTTATTGATGAACCAATGGCAGCGGCTATCGGTGCTCGTCTGCCTGTTATCGAAGCAGCCGGCAACATGGTGGTTGATATCGGCGGTGGTACCACGGAGATCGCAGTGATTTCGCTTGGCGGGGTCGTCATTTCACGTAGCTTGCGTATTGCTGGTGACGAAATGAACGAGGATATCGTGCGGTATAGTCGTGACGAATTTAATATCTTGATTGGCGAGCGTACCGCCGAAGAGGCCAAGATTGCTATCGGCAGTGCCTATCCGCAACGTGAACGACTCTCTTTTCCGCTCCGTGGCCGTGACTTGGTATCGGGATTGCCGAAAGAAGTTATTGCAAATGATGAGCATATCCGTGAGGCGCTGTCACGTTCGATTCGTATCATTGTGAATAATATAAAAACCATCGTTGAAGAAACGCCGCCAGAACTTTTGGCAGATGTCATGCAGCGCGGTATTATTCTGGCAGGGGGCGGGAGTCTGATTCGTGGACTCGACAAGTTGATTGCCAATCAAACAGGTATTCCGGTGCGTATGATGGAAGATCCGCTGACTGCGGTGGTGCGAGGTACCGGTATTGTTTTGGATGATATGGAAAGTCTGAAAGAAGTACTGATCGAAGAGGAGCCGAACAAACCACTGGGCTAGAGTTTCGAAGAAGATGAACATTCGGTACTCGTTCTTTGTTCGCTGCTGATTGTTATATGTTTTTTTATGGCGTTCCGGCGAAAATTTACTCAAACAAAATTTTTTCGGGCATTTATTGTCTCGGCCTTACTCTTGTTCTGTATCATCTTTCAGCCACGTTTTATCATGGAGCCGCTCCGGGTAGTGATCGCTACTTTGGCTTGGCCGGTGCAAGGAATATTCTCTTCAATAGCTTTTGAAATTCGCGATACCGTTCATTTCTTTGTTTCTATCGGTGACCTCAAGCGTGATAATGAACATTTGATACAGGAAAATATTCGTCTCAAAGGGGAGGGTGTGAAATTGCAAGAAGTGTCGAAAGAAAATGAAGAGCTGCGTAAGGAACTTGAGCTGCTTCCAAGAAAGGCGTTTCGTTTAGGGGCGGCCGAAGTGATTGGTCGTGATGCCGCTGGTCTGGGAAATTGGCTCACGGTCGATCAGGGGGCGCTTCAGGGTATAGAGCGGGGGATGCCGGTGATTGTCTATGGAAGTGTATTGGTGGGGCAGATTTCAGAGGTATTCCCGGAAAGTTCCCGAGTGATGCTCCTCACGCATCCGGAAAGCGTGCTCTCTGGTGTGACAGTTGAAAACGGCGCCCAAGGAAGCGTGAAGGGCGAGTATGGTCTTGGGATACTTTTTGACATGGTACTCCAGGATACGACGCTTAAGTCTTCTGATCACCTCGTGACCTCTGGTTTGGGGGGAGAATTTCCGAAAAATTTGCTCATAGGAACTTTGCAGGAAACACGTCTTTCTCCAGACCACTTGTATCAACAAGCTTCAGTCATTTCTCCTGTTGACTTTGGATCACTCCGCTACGTTTTTATTATCAAAAATCCTCTCTCGCCATGAAGATATTTTTTCTCCGTCTCCTTGTTCTCTTGTTCCTGGTTTTTCTTCAGATTTCTTTTTTTGATATTCTCTTTCCCTGGTTTCGGGCGCCACTCTTCCTTTTGGGGGTTATCGTGGCCTTTACTCTGGTGCGAGGCTTTCCTAGTACTCTCTTTATGACGCTGCCACTCTCGCTGCTTTTTGATGCCGCCTCTCTCGGAGCGGTGACCTGGTTTTCTCTCTATGCCACGGTTTTTGCCTATGGAACCAGCTTTCTCTCGCGACGCCTCCTCATCGAGCATCGTGGCTTAGGTCTCGGTCTCTATGGATTGGTAGCCTACGGGGGAGCACTTTTATATCAGAGTTTTTTCTCCACTTTCGTCTATAATCAGAGTAGCGCAAACGCCCTCTTCTCTTCAGCACTGATTCCATCGGTGGAAAGCCTTATTTTTTCATTGATAGGCATGTTGCCACTTTTTGTGGGTACGTATTTTTCCGTGCAGTATGTCGAAGCGCGCCTCGATCTCATGAGTCAGCGACAATTCCGTAATGTACGCTAAGTATTTCTTATGGGTATCTTTATTCGCAAAGGAATATTTCTCCATAGAAAAGGCGGTATAGAAATTGATGATGCTGTTTTGACGGTGACCGAAAAAGATGCGGCTAAAATGGAGTGGCCGCTCAATCGGAATATCTCACTCTGGTTTTTCTTTGGCATGTTCCTCCTCCTCATCGTCCTTGGCGGTCGGGTTTTTTATTTGAGTGTCATAAAAGGAAGTGAGTATCGGGCGACAGCACTCCGCAACAGTTTACGAGCGGTCATTATCCCGGCACCGCGTGGCATCATGTACGATATTTCCGGTAAACCGCTGGTCCACAATGTTCCCAGTATGGATGTGGTACTCATTCCGGCTGATGTTCCTGAAGATGGGGAGAAACAAGAAGTCATGAAGCGTCTCCTGGGAGTGACATTTTCTTTGGACGAAGCCATTCTTCATGAGGCTTTTGAGAAAATTGATCAGCGCTCGACTCTACCGGTATTGCTCAAGGAGCGGATCAGCCAGGAAGAGACACTTCTTTTCCTGAGCCGGAGCCGAGATCTACCCGGCGCTAGTCTCTACAAAACTACCCAGCGTAACTATGTTGATAGCCTCATTTTTTCTCATATTCTCGGGTACGAAGGAAAGATCCGCAAGGAAGAACTGGCAGCACATCCGGACTATCTACTCACGGACTCTATCGGAAAGCAGGGAATCGAAAAGAGTTATGAATCAGCGCTTCGCGGAAAGCATGGCTTCCAGCGAGTAGAGGTGGATGCCTTTGGTCAGGTAAAAAAGGACCTTGGGATGGTACAGCCTACCCCTGGGCAGGATCTTATTTTGAACATCGACGCCGATCTTCAGAAGAAACTTTTTGATAGTCTGCAGGAGATTTTGGAAAAAAACAGTCTCAAACGCGCGGCAGCGGTGGCTCTCGACCCAAGAAGTGGCGCGGTGCGGGCTCTGGTGAGTTTGCCGAGTTTCGATAACAATCTTTTTGCTTCTGGCATATCAGGTGAGGAGTACAGAAATCTTATCAATGATCCTTCAGAGCCACTTTTTAACCGTGTTGTTTCTGGGGAATACCCACCTGGTTCGACTATCAAGCCGGTTTTGGCAGCGGCAGCATTGACCGAAGGAATAGTCGATGAACACACCCAGATAGAAAGTCGTGGTGGTATTAGTATCGGCAACTTCTTTTTTGGTGACTGGAAGGCTCACGGTTTTACCGATATCAGACGTGCCATTGCCGTGTCGAGCGACGTCTTTTTCTATACAGTCGGTGGTGGTTACGGAAATATCCGGGGTCTCGGCATGGATCGTATGAAAAAGTATGAAGAACTCTTCGGATACGGAGAAAAGACAGGTATTGATCTTTTGGGCGAGGCAGAAGGTCTTATTCCTGATGCGGCATGGAAAAAAGAAAAAATTGGTGAGCGTTGGTATATTGGTGATGACTATCATGCCGCTATCGGTCAGGGATTTGTCACGGCTACCCCACTTCAAGTGCTGAACTCTGTGGCTGCTATTGCGAATGGTGGAACCTTGTATAGTCCACAGATTGTTTCGCAGATTCGCGCTTCTGATGGCAAGGTGACGGCTCTTCAGCCGAAAGTTATCCGTCAGGGATTCGTCAGTCCTGACATTCTCCGTATTGTCCGTGAAGGGATGCGTGAAACGATTACCGAAGGGACGGCCCAGCCGCTTAAGGATCTCCCGGTAGCGGTAGCTGGCAAGACAGGGACGGCTCAGTTCGGGAGTAATAATCAAACCCATGGTTGGTTCGTCTCTTTCGCGCCGTACGAAGACCCAAAGCTTGCTATGATCGTCCTGGTAGAGGGACAGGGGGAAGAGGGATACAATGCTGTTCCAGTGACCAAAGAGGTCTATCAGTGGTATTTTTCTCGAAAAGATGGCCAATAAATGCCTCTAAAAAGCCAATAATTGAGGGATTGACAATTCTTTCGATTTTGGTACTATTGAGGAACTCATAAATCAATTTTTCTTCTTTCCTCTGGGATAGGAGTTTTCTTTTGTAAATATACAGCCATGGCAAAGATTTTCACCGAAGAAGGTCTCAAGAAGCTTCAGACAGAGCTTGAGGAGCGTAAGAGTAAGATTCGTCACGAAATCGCAGAAGCGATCAAGGAGGCGAAGGAACAAGGCGATCTTTCAGAAAACGCTGAATACACTGAGGCCAAGCATCATCAGAATGAAAACGAATCCCGCATTGCGGAGCTCGAAGGTATGCTCAAGGACTCTGTCGTGGCTGCCAAGCACAAGGGTTCATCGACCGTTGGCATGGGTTCGAAGCTTTCCGTAAAAGTTGGGAGCAAAGAATTCAATTTCGAAATTGTTGGTTCCAATGAAGTCGATCCAGCAGCAGGGAAGATTTCCAACGAATCACCTCTGGGCCAAGCTTTTCTCGGGAAGAGTAAGGGCGAAAAGGTAGAGGTGGCGACGCCTGCTGCGACTATGAAGTACGAGATTCTTTCGGTGCACTAGATTTGCACTGTAATACGAAATCGAGGAACCCTGGAAAATCCGGGGTTTTTCTTTATTATGACAAGAGTCATTATCTTGAGGGTTTCTTGCCCGCAATGCTACGCATAGCGTTGCAGGCGGGCTTGTCTTTTGCTTTAGGAGAAGCTACAATGTGACCATATGCGTGAAGATATTTTGACGACAAAATTAGAGAAATTGACCAAGCTTACTGAAGCTTTTGGGACAGCATATCCGGAAACGGTATCGCGAACTCATGCTACTCATGAGGTATTGGAACAATTTGATACTTTGAATGGTTCTGATACCCAAGTTTCAATTGTGGGTCGAGTCAAATCCCTTCGAGTGATGGGAAAAATTGCCTTCTGTCACATCGAGGATGGTACTGGTAAAGTTCAAGGATTTTTTTCAGCGGAAATGATGGCACCTGTTGATACTCCTGCTGATGATAGTCAATTCAAGCTTTTCAAAGAAACAGTCGATCTTGGTGACTTCATCGCAGTGACTGGTACTGTGTTTTTAACTAAACAGAATGAAAAAAGTGTTCGGGTTGAAAAGTGGCAGATGCTCTCGAAATCGCTTCGTCCTATCCCGACGGAATTCTATGGTTTGAAAGATGAAGAAGAGCTTTTGCGCCGGCGTTACCTTGACCTTTTGATGAATGGAGAAACACGAGAGCTGTTTGTGAAGAAAAATGCTTTTTGGCAGACAGTGCGCCGTGTGCTTTCGGAAAAAGATTTTCTTGAAGTACAGACTCCGGTATTGGAACATATCCCAGGCGGAGCTGAAGCTGAGCCATTTGTGACGCATCACAACGCTCTTGATGCTGACTTTTACCTTCGCATCTCCCTCGAATTAGCGCTCAAACGTCTCTTGGTTGGTGGCTACGAGCGCGTGTTCGAAATTGGTCGTGTGTTTCGTAACGAAGGGATCGATCGCGAGCATTTGCAAGAATTTGATCACATGGAATTCTATGCTGCCTATATGAATATGGAGCAGGGGATGGAATTGGTGGAGCGGCTGTACAAAGACATCGTCCGAGCTGTGGTTGGTGAATCCATGACAACGGAACACGAGGGCGAGACGATCAACTGGAATGTGGCTTTTCCGCGTGTTGATTATTTCACCGAATTCAAAAAAGAAATTGGTATTGATCTTTCAGAGGAGGTGAGTGTTGAAGAGTTGAAGAAAAAGGCAGATGAGCTTGGTATCAGATATGAGAAAAGCTACGGTAAAGGCCGCATGATTGATACCATCTACAAGAAAACAGTGCGTCAGAAGTTGATCCAACCATGTTTCTTGGTTGGGCACCCATTGGAAGTATCGCCACTCGCTAAGGTTGATCCCAAGAATCCACGCCGTACGCTTCGTTTTCAGCCGGTAGCGGGGAAAAGCGAGCTTGGAAATGGCTTTGCTGAGCTCAATGACCCGATAGATCAACGTGCTCGCTTCGAGGAACAGATGAAGCTTCGTGATGCTGGCGATAAGGAAGGAATGATGCTGGACGAGGACTTCATCCAGGCGCTCGAGTACGGCATGCCACCAGCCTGTGGTTTTGGTATGAGTGAACGATTGTTTGCTATTCTCATGAACCGTTCTGTGCGTGAGACTGTTATCTTCCCACCAATGAAGGACAAGGAATAGGGATGATTAAAAATTTGGTCGCATAGTTCAGTTGGTTAGAATGCTGCATTCACATTGCAGAGGTCCCTGGTTCGAGTCCAGGTGCGACCACTAGGAAAATTTCACTGGTTCCTTGCCCGCCTCGGGAGGGGAGTCCAGTATCATCCACACAAAATACTCAATCTTACATTATGCTCGATATTCAATTCATCCGAAGTAACGCTGAGGTGGTCAAAGAGGCAGTGGCGGCCAAGAACTTAACTCTTGATATTGACGTCTTACTCGCTAAAGATCAGGAGCGCATCAAGCTTCTTCAGGAGATGGAGGAATTGAAATCGCTCAAGAATGATATCAATGATTTGATTCAAAAGGCGCAGAATGATGAAGAGAGGGCAGAAATCATCGCCAAGGGCAAAGAGATCAAAGTGAAGACGGATGAGCTTGAACCTCTTTATACTAAAACGAAAACGGAATTTGATGAGCTGATGCTCCAGGTGCCGAATATTCCAAGTGCTGATACGCCAAGAGGGAAAGACGAGAGTGAAAATGTCGTTTTGAGAAAAGTAGGGACGTTACGGGAGTTCGCCTTTCAACCCAAGGAACACTGGGAACTCGGAGAAGCTCTTGGGGTGATTGATACGGCTCGGGCGGCCAAAGTGAGTGGTGCCAGATTTGCCTATTTGAAGGGAGATTTGGCCTTGCTTCAGTTTGCCCTCGTTCAGTATGTCTTCTCTATTCTCACCAGTACCGAAAAGTTGCAAGAAATTATTACGGGCGCTGGTCTCTCAGTGGCCCCTACCTCGTTTGTTCCTGTGGTGCCGCCTGTCTTCATTAAACCAGAGCCTTTTGAGAAAATGGCTCGCATCAATCCTAAAGATGAGCGCTACTATTTACCTGAAGATGACTTGTATTTGATCGGGAGTGCTGAGCATACGCTTGGCTCCATGCACATGGATGAAACACTGGAAGAAAGAGAGTTACCCCTTCGCTATGTTGGATACTCGACCTCTTTCCGTCGTGAGGCAGGTTCTTATGGCAAAGACATGAAGGGGATCCTGCGTTTGCATCAGTTCGACAAGCTTGAGATGGAGTCGTTTACGACTGGAGATCAGTCGCTCGAAGAGCAGAATCTGTTTGTGGCTATTCAGGAGTATTTCGTGAAATCTCTGGGTATACCGTACCAGGTAGTGCAGATCTGCACAGGAGATATGGGTGTGCCAGATGCTCGGCAGATCGATATCGAATGTTTTATGCCTGGGCAAGATAAGTACCGAGAAACACATACATCTGACCTCATGACTGACTATCAAGCTCGTCGTCTCAATACTCGAGTGAAGCGGACTATAGGGGTAACTGAGTATGCTCATATGAACGATGCGACAGCTTTTGCCATTGGAAGAACGCTCATTGCGATTATGGAAAACTATCAGGAAGCCGATGGTTCCATAGGGGTGCCGGAAGTTCTCCGGTCGTTTGTCGGTAAGGACAAGATCGAGCTCAGAAACAAGTAGTAGCTTATAAGCAGCGGAAAGCCATGGTTTTGGCTGAACGGCTTGATTTTTTCCTTGTTTTCCTGTTAACTGTTTAATGTTGTCTGTTGATTGAATTTGGGTGCGTAGCTCAGTCGGTAGAGCAGTGGCCTTTTAAGCCAACGGTCGAGGGTTCGATTCCCCCCGCACCCACCAAAGATAATAGAGCTCCCAAAAAAGAACCCCTTTAAAAGGGGTTCTTTTTCTTTTCTGGAGGAGCTTTTTCTGCTATACTGAGCAAAGAATAACAGGTATTCATCTGATTTTACCAGCACTCGCTCGGAAACGAAAATAAACTTTCGTTTCACTCGCTTCGCTTGGTAATAATGAAAAATTATGGGAAAGAAAGTTTTGGCAATAGTTGCTTTTTCGATGCTTCTTTCTGGCTGCACGGTGAAACTGCCGGTTGCGGTACCGGGGGCGTCTACGGGCGGTGGAAGTGTCTGGAAGTCTTCTGACAGCGGAGAAACCTTTTCTTCAAAGGTAGTAGTTACCGTTGATGGCGCTGAACAGAAAATTACTTCCGCTGACGTTCTTAATTTTGTTTTTAGCCCCAGTGATCAGCAGGTGATATACATGGGGACACTAGGGAGTGGTCTTTTCAAAACGATCGATGGAGCGGAGCACTGGGAGAAGCTCGTTTTTCCGCCGACCAAGATCTATGGACTGACCATCGATCGTTCCAATGCGAATTTGGTGTATGCGAGTGGTGTCATCAGTGATGTGGGTAAGGTTTACCGTTCCGAAGATGGAGGAAAAGAGTGGAAGGAAGTCTATACCGAACCTGGAGCGGGAACGGTTATTACAGCTTTGGGATCGAGCCCGGATGTGCCGAGTACTATCTATGCTGGTACCAGTGCTGGGGTCATCATCAAGAGTATGGATGGTGGCGAAACATGGAAGAATGTTTTTGTGGCCAAGGGCCCAATAACAGATCTCGTCTTTCATCCTGGACTCCCAGCGACGGTTACCTTTCTCATTTTTAGTAAAGGGACAATTATGAGTTCAGATGGGGGAGGCACTTGGAATGATTACGCGAGCCTCAGTGCGAATGCATCAAGTAGCTCTCAGACGGGTACGGCCGTTGATCTGACAGCTCTACAACCAAGCGGTATCACGACGCTGGTTGCTGATCCGAGTCGTCCGGGACTGCTCTATGCTGGGGGAAGCAATGGTCTTTTCAAAAGTGATAACTACGGTGAGTCTTGGCAGGCTCTTCCGATCATAGAAAGTTCTCGCAAGTTCCCTATCCGTTCTGTGGCCATCAGCCCAAAGAACTCTGCCGAAGTCATTTATGTCTCGGGCAGTGCCTTTTACAAATCTATTGATAGGGGAATGACTTGGTCTACGATACAGCTCAAAATAGATCGTGGTGTCAGTGTCATCGAGTACACCCCAAATGCCTCCGAGATCATTTATTTTGGACTCCGAAAATTCTAAAAACCCTTGTAAATCCCTATTTATTACCCATAAAGACGTATGATAAAAGAACTGATTGAAGAGAAAAAACAGAGTTTTGAAAATGCGGTAGAGCATTTTGCGAGTGAAGCGGTCAAAATTCGTACTGGTCGGGCTCATCCGGCGTTGGTAGAGAATCTCATGGTTGATTATTACGGTACCAGGACACCGCTTCGTCAGATTGCGAATATCAATATCCCTGAAGCGCGTCAGATTTTGATTCAACCATGGGACAAGGCGAGCCTTGTTTTGATTGAAGCCGCGCTTCGTGAGTCAGATTTAGGGCTCAATCCTGGTAATGATGGCCAGGCACTCCGAATTACGCTGCCAGCTTTGACGGAAGAAACACGCAAAAATCTCGTGAAATCACTCAATCAACGGGCCGAGGAAGCCCGTATCGCTGTCCGTAATGTCCGCGAAGAAATTTGGAAAGATATTCAGGATTTTGAAAAGTCTGGAGAGATTTCGGAGGATGACAAGTTTTCTGGTAAGGATGAACTTCAGAAAGTTGTCGATGAATACAATCAGAAGCTCGAAACTGCGCGCAAGAAAAAAGAGGAAGAAATACTTACTGTCTAATTACTGCACTCTCTATGTTGACTATCCTCATATTTGTCATCATTCTCGGGCTTCTCGTCTTTGTTCATGAGTTGGGGCATTTCCTGACTGCTAAGCGTAATGGTATCCGGGTAGACGAGTTTGGTTTCGGTTTTCCACCGAGACTCTTTGGTTTCGTGAAAGATGAGGCTTCCGGAAAGTACCGTATCGTGTGGGGGAGCAAAGATATGCCGAGCGGTCAGACCGTTTATTCGCTCAATTGGATTCCGCTTGGTGGTTTTGTGAAGATTGCCGGTGAGGATGGACATGATACCAGTGATCCACAGAGTTTCGCGAGTAAGTCTGCCTGGACCCGTATCAAGGTGCTGGCGGCGGGAGTGTTTATGAACTTCCTTTTCGCCTGGTTCCTTATTTCCATAGTCTTCATGCTGGGGTTGCCACAGCCGATCGAACAAAGCGAGCACGGCAAGTATCCAAATGCCAAGATTCAGATTCTCGATATCACCAAGGGTTCGCCTGCTGAAGTCATGGGACTCAAGATGGGGGATGAAATTGTTGCCATCAATGGGAAAGAAATGACAGCCCTTGATCAGGTTTCTGGAGAGATTTCTACCCACAAAGGAGAGGTTATTACCGTCAGTATAGATCGCTTTGGAGAAAAATTGACACTCTCCGGTACGCCGCGCAAAGAATCTCCAGCCAATCAAGGGGCGCTTGGTATTTCTTTCTCTGAAACAGCGGTGGTTTCCTATCCATGGTACGAAGCCATCTATCGTGGTGCGACGACGACCTACAGTATTACGATGGCCATTTTCGAAGCTTTTGGCAAGATGATTGCCTCACTTTTCGGTGCCGAAAAGACACCGCTTGATGTCACTGGACCAGTGGGTATTGTCTATCTGACGAAGCAGATGAGTGATCTCGGGTTGCCGTATCTGCTTCAATTTGCCGCGCTTCTTTCTATCAATCTTGGTATCATAAACATCCTGCCGATTCCCGCGCTCGATGGTGGCCGTATTCTTTTTATCTTGATTGAGAAGTTGAAAGGTTCGCCAGTGAGTCACAGGGTAGAGGGGATGATCCATCAGATCGGTTTTATCCTCCTTTTGCTTCTCATGCTCTTCGTCACCGTTCGTGATTTCGCCCAATTCCAGATTCTGGAAAAGATCAGCCGGATTTTTTAGAGAAGGATTCGGTAAAAAGGCTTAGAAAAGCCACAGTTCCCTGATTTGAGGCTGTGGTTTTTCTCTTTCTCCTTGGCTATTGACATTTCCCTTATTTTTTGGTAATATATAAGGTTCATAAATAGTATTACTTACGTATGGGAAATCAGTATCTCTTCGCGCTGCTGCGGTCAAAGATGGGTGCTCTCATTCTTACGGGACTCCTTTTTGGTGTCTTGGGATTTTTTGGTCTCATGGTGACGGAAAAACCGTTTCAGACCAAGATGGATTTTTTGGTGGTGCAGGCAAATGCCTCGAACCAGGATTTCTACACGCAGTTCAAATCTTCTGAGTATCTTGGAAAGATTTTGAGTGAGGCCGTCTACAGTGATCGCTTTGTTGATGCCTTGGTGGAAACCGGGAAGGTGAACAAAGAATTCTTACCGTTTGATAAGAGTCAGCGTTTGGCTGCCTGGTCAAAGATGGTCACCGTCGAGAAGAATCTCGAACTTGGTATCTTGAGTGTCACTGTGAAGGGTGAGCGCGAACGCGATGTCGCCCGTGTCATGGAAGGTATCGCTCAGGTACTGACCGAGAAGAATGTGCTTTTCCGTGGTGGTGATGAAAAGAGCGTTGAGATTCGTGTGCTTTCTGGCCCGATCCTCGAACAAAATCCTGGACTGACAAAAATTCTGAAAGTAGTAGCCATGGCATTCATTGCTGGATTTTTCCTGGCCGCCTTTGCAGTAGTAGTGAAATACGAATCAACCTACAAGAGTTCGAGAAATGAAGAAGTTCCTTTGAATGAGATGTTGCGATAAATATCTCTCCCTGACTTGGGTCTCCAAGTCTCCTGGGAAGAGAGCGGTGCGGCGTTATCGTCATCACTGCTTTCTTCCTAGGATCGTTTCGATTGCTAGGTCTTTGACAATTTCGCAACTTCAAAGTGAGGTCTCATCATGATTCTTCGTATGCTTGTCATCTGGATCGTGTGTGTGGCCTTTGCAGGCTGTGCCACGAACCGACAGTTCGCTGACGACAAATTGCCCGCGAGTCATATCTCGGGTGAGGATGTCTGTCAGCTGCCTCAAAGCTGGAAGGCGCTTGCGCTTTCCGGTGTCAATACCCGGTCTCTTACCAAGGCCAGGGTGGTGCAGATCAAAATTCCAGCCGAGTGGGTTGGAGATACGTTGGGTTGGTTCGTGGAGGGCGAGGATACTCGCTCTCCCGATCAGTACCCGCGTTACGGATGGCAGGCGATCGTGGTAAATGAGCGCACGGGGGAGAAGCGATTCTTTCCTGCTGTCATGGAAAACCCGCTCACCTTTCCCGTACTGACCGTGCTCATCACGGATCCATCAGTGCGGGACGGTCAGGAGCTCAATGTGTATGTACTTTCGGGTGCGCACACCAAGCTCCTGACCGTTTCCGGTGACATGCTTCGGCTGTTTCCCGGGAAAGGGTGTTTGGAAATGGTGAACGGTGAATTCGTTCGCATGTTCCCTTCCAAGGCTCGGACTGTCGAGATAAAGGAGACTGGTGCAGGAGCTCGGCTTCTGGCTCGTATCCGGAAGGATTTCGCCACATCGGCACGTCCAAGTGTCGATGAGGTGTATTCCCTTCACTCGATGGCGCTCAATCCGCGTGTGGTGGGTGATCTGCGTCAAGTAACTCTGAAAGAGCGCGCAGCTGAACGTGGATTGCCGTTTTCTGTCCCTCCGGGGCCAGGGACGGCGGTCTCGCTCGGTATGGCCCTCTACAACGCCAGTGACGAACGCTATACCGGTCCTTTCGGGGAACGGCAGTACTCGGCACCGGAGGCAGAAGTGGCCCTGAAGCGCTACCTGCGTGATTACAACATGCAGCGTCGCGAGCACGAAACGCGTCTGGGGATTCCGTCCTCCGACGACACCCCTTTCAACCTTGATTTCGATGGACGTAAGTCCGGATGGGAGATTGGCGAGGGGCTTGCTCCGCGCATTCGTGAACTGTGGCAAGAGCTCAATCGATTGAAAGAGCGTCTGTCATTCCGCACCAACGGCAAGAAAGGTGGTGCTGTGCAAGAAGAAGTAGTCCAATCCGGGCTGCTTCCCTCAAGCAGCCCACCCTAAACCTATGGAAAGGAATTCCCATGAACGCAAGAATGCTCGGCTGGGGCATCATCGCCCTCGTCGTGATCCTTGCTGCTGGTTGGCTCTACCAAGAGCCGATCCAGCAGAAGTGGCGGCAGTACACGGGTCCGGAACTCTCCCTGCAAGGGGTCCAGGTTCCGCTCGCGCAACCCGTTCCCGCTCGTGTCGCTTCGGCGCCGCGAGCTCACGTTCCTGCGTCTGCTCCAGCACCAGCTATTCAAGCTTCGGTGCTGGCGACTGGTGACATTCACCAAGCGCAGGTAGCTTCGCAGCCGAAGACGCACACGGTCAAGACAGCAGGCGAAACGCTGAGCAAGATCGGCGAGCGGTTCGGGTACGATTGGCGTGGGCTTTGCGCCTACAACGATCTCTCGAACTGCCACGTGATCACGATTGGTCAAGTCATCAAGCTGGGTACAGTTCACAAGACCAAGCCCCAGATCGCTACTGTGTCGCCCAAGGCTCCCAAGGCCAAGGTGGCAGCGCCGGCTCTCGAAAAGGTGGAGGGAGAAATTCCTTACCGTGTCGTGGGCAGTGCACCGCTCAATGGCTGCGGCAAGAAGAGCATCGATGTCATCAATGAAGAGGCTTGGGTGGCACTTGGTCTCTCGGAAGAGGACAAAGCGTACCTGCGTCAACGCATTGGCCACACCGGTCCACGGATCAACATCACGACCGAAGAGGGTCGGGTGGATATTCGTACCGGTACGCGCATCGAACAGGTGACGTTCTGCCACAAGGGCAGTGCTGTAGCCATCGGCCCCATGCGTACCGTGTGGGACGAATCGACGCTGAAGGATCCGGTTTTGGGCGAGCGTTTCGTGCTCCCGTCGGGTCATGCT
Organism: uncultured Bdellovibrionales bacterium; assembly: GCA_964612055.1. GTDB lineage: Bacteria > Patescibacteriota > Minisyncoccia > Moranbacterales > UBA1568 > UBA1568. The sequence continues at coordinate 304,587 of CAZTBI010000001.1, read as the reverse complement.
CTCGTTTGGATGCGTAACTGCTTCAACTGGATTACCTGGCAGCCGCCGGAAAAGCCAGTGGAGCTGCCGCCCCCGCAACGTGAAGAGTCGCCTCCTCCGGCAGCCTCAGCGCCGCCGGTTACTCCGACTCCTGACGAACCACAAGTTCCGAAGGCGGAACCGGAAGAACCTGAAGCGGCTGTCATCGAAGACGACTGGGACCTTGGTTTCTTCGCCGGCGGTGACAAGGACACCCGTTACGGTGGTGGCGAAGGGGCTTACTATCCGTTCCTCAAGTACGCGCAGTGGGGCCGCTACGCACTCGGCGTTGGTGGCAGTTTCAGCCTCTGGGAAGGTGGCACATCTGATGGTTACGTCTACGGTGGTCGTACCGGCGCCTTCGGTCTGGCTCAGAAGTTCTCGTTCAACAATCGCCGCGATTTGGGGATCAAGTTCCCGATGATCGGCGGTTTGTGGGAGCGGGGCCATGACGCCAGCAACGACTACCAACAGCGGCGTTTCACTGAGCTCCTTTGCGCTTCGGTGAGCTATACGGATGCCTCCCGTGAAAAGGATGGCAAGACGGTGCTCCCTGAGTGGCAGATCTGGGGCAGCTACTGCAATGCGCTCAACCAGAGCAAGTCGCATAGCTACGAAGGGAAGGCACTGGATTCGTCCTTGCTTCCCGACAATCAGTACGTCCTGGGTATCGGTGGCCGGGTGTTCCTCTCAAAGAACCTCGGCGACGAAGGTCTCGCAGCGAAGTTGCAACCGTTTGTCGAACTCGGCGCCAATAAAACGGCACCGAACGATCCCTCTGGCCATGCCTATGTCGGTCTCCGGACTGTCAACAAGGTGTGGGGGTGCGGAGCGGGTCTGCACTTTGCAGACGTCGGCCGGACACCTGGAGCAACTTGTACGTATGACGCAGGGCGTCACTACAAGCTCCACGTCCAGGAAGAACGGTGGAATGCGATGATCAAGAGCCTCCAAGAGGCTGGAGCAACGTTCGAGGAAGACGGCACTGTCGTGGTGCCCATTCCGTAGCGGTGCTGACAACTGATAGACAATTCTTTCATGAAAGTCTGACTCATTAAGAGTCAAAGACCTCGCCGCAAGGAGAGGATCTTATAAAAAGGGTACGCGCCAATGTGCATAGCACAACGACGTATCGGCTCATGGAGAGTAGTAAAAGTCAGGCGACATCGTCGCACATAACTTATAGGGCAGAGGTTCCACGGAACCCCTGCCCTTAGTCTTTTTCATACGGTATTTTTGGCCTAAATAAGGGGTATTTTAACCACTTGACAAAAAAGAGAATTGGGTGTATATTGAATCGTTCAGTGAATATCTCGCAAGAGGTGAGCATTGGACGGTTTTCTGAAAAGTGCCTGAACTTTCCCAACCTCGGTTGGGTACGATATCAGGCACATATCACCCAACCAAAACTCCTGAGGAGTGTTCGCATGAAGTCCTTTTGCAAATTGTCCGCCATCGCCCTGATGGCACTCGTCTCCGCGACCTCGGCCATGGCCGAATTCAACACCGAGCAAGGCGGGAGCGGGATGGACACCCAGGTGTCCATCAAGCAAATCGCGCCCGGTAAGGCGGAACTGACCTTCACCAGCGTCAAGGTCGTGTACCTCAATCAGGACCCCCAGGTTCCCGGCGTCAAGTCCCAGAAGGATGTGTCGGGCAAGGGCGATGTCTGGGTGGTGGATCTCAAGTCCGCTCCCAAGGAAGTCGTCCAAGGCACGCAGGTCTACCTGACCGGCGTGGGCTCGGCTGGCTGGGCGCTCGACGACGGCGGGAAGATCGACGAAACGAAGAGTGTCCACACGGCACTCGCCGAATCGTACACGCTCCCGGTCTCGATCGGCGGTCCGGGCGGTTGCGCGGGCTTCACCTTCGTGCCCGCCAAGAACGGCGTCAAGCTCGGTGGTGAGCACCTGTGGATCTCGCATCCCGGGAACGCGAGCTACCTGTTCAAGAGCACCAACGGCCGTACGGACATGGTGACCTTGCTCTGCAAGTCGGACCAGGGCGTCATCACGGCAGCCACTCCCGAGCAGGCCGTGGCGTGGGCTCCGACCTATCTGCGGATCACCTCTGCCACGCAGACCAGGGTCGCCGCCAAGAAGTAAGTCGGCCAGGCCGACACGGGTTCCGCGTTCACTGAACGCGGTCTCCAAAAAGGGTTTCGAGCAATGCTTAGGCAACGTTCGAAACCCTCTTTTTTTATCCAAAAAACCTCTTGACCCTGTGTAATCGTTGCCGGCTCACCTTCGGTGAATTACACAGGGTTGACAGAAAGAGGGAAAGAGAGTACAGTATCAAGTCATGTTGCAATCTCGCACTGACAAACCAGTTCTTGAGAGGAGAGCGTCATGTTCTATTTGATTCGCGCATTCGCGCTCTGCTTGGGCGTCCTGCTCGGAGCATGCGCCACCGCACCAGCGTCGCCTTGGGGCGTCATGGGTGCTGTCAACCGTACCGGCCAGGTCTACACCATCTACGGTGTCTTGGATTGGAACGACATGTCAGCGGTGACGTACGTCGTTCCGAAGAGCTGCTTCGGCAAGAAGTTGTCGCTCTCGGTCGAGTACCGCACGCCGAAAGGGATCCAAGCTGGCACCGCTCCATTCCATGGTGTCCATGTCGATTACGAGATGCGCCAGGGTGGCAGGTCTCATTACCCGGTGGATTACCTGGCGGATCCGTCTCCGAACTGGCGTACCGTGAACCGCACTTGGCACATCTCGTCAGATGCTGATCGCGTCGTGGTTCGGATCGGCCTGCAAGGTGCGACAGGTCCGATGGAGGCGCGCAACATCGCCATCTCCGGCTGCTGAAGAGCTTGCGACACAGTCGCACATAAAAGGGTTTCCCTCACAGGAAACCCTTCTTTTTTATCTCAAAATTTATACTAAGCGAGCTTCTCTTTTTGATCAGAAAGTGAGAGGAGAGCACCAAAGGCGATGAAGAAAAGCCACTGAACGGGAGTGTTTTTGAAGATATTGTCCGTGAGAGCAGAGAGCTCTAGGGTGAGGAAGAAAATAAAGAGGATACCAAAGGCAAGCTTCAGAGCACTTTCTTTCCGACTCTCACGATATTTTTTTATTAATAAGTATCCGAGAGAAAAAAGATAGAGGATGAAAATACTGAGACCAACGATGCCGCCTTCGACAAAGAGTTTCACGAAGTCGTTGTGAGGATCGTTTGGGCCATGGCTGGTACCGCGGACACTCTCAGATATCTTTGGGAAAGTATCCATGCCGGAACCAAGGAGCATGTGTTCTTCCTGGATGGAATAACGCGTGACATCCTGCCACAGGGTTTGACGCCACACCAGGGAGCTATCTGGATCAGGTTGGAAACTTTCGATTACGCGGTTGTGAAAACTCTGAGAAAAAACAAAGAGAACAAAGGGAAAAAGAAAGAGCGGAAACAAGAGGAGGCGGTAGCGGAAGAGGGCAACGAGGAAAACGAAGAGAAAGAGAGCGATCCAGGCTACTCGGGCAAAGGTGAGAAGCAGCATGGTTGAAAAGATCCCCAAAACACCGAGCATAATAATGCGACGTAAGCCTTTTTCTGCAAAGAGGAGGAGGTAGAGGCTGCCAAAAACGATCATGGCGTAGAGGTAGAGGCTGTAGACGTTTGGATGACTGAAGGTGCCGAAGATACGGAGGAGCGAAACGTTTTCATCTGAGAGTCCGATGTGGAAAGCGAATTGGTAGAGACCGAAGAGGATAGGGAGGATACTGGAAATGAAAAACGCCTGAAGGAGTTGCTTGAAATCTTTCGTTGTGTTGATGGTGACGTAGGCGAGGAAACTGAGCGCGAAAAGATCGAAGATGCGAAGGAGCTCTTGCAGTGTCACTTTTGGATAGAGCGAGTAAAAAAGAGTCATCCCGCCCCAGAGAAAAAGAAGAAGAAACGGTATAGTTAGGGGAAATGCAGGGAGCGCTTTTCGTTTCAAAATAAGAATCATGAAACCGAGTAAGGCGATACCGACTCCCAGAAGCTGCGACAGAGTAAGAGTGATATTGTAGAGCGTGAAACTGGCATACTGAGATGAGTAGTCGAGTGACATGCGCACAATAATCAGTCCAAACAAAAGAAGAATCGGCGCTTGAAACAGGAGGATGAGTGCGAGAATACCGCCTGCCAGGAGGAAGGGAAGGAAGAGGGGCATATGCAAAATCGTAGTCAGGGTCACGCCAAATGCCGCGAGGGCGCAGAGGAAGATCCAGAGGAGAGGTTCGTGGAGAGGGTTGTTTGTGAGGGTGCGCATACTAGTCTTTGTGCCAGATCAAGGTAAAAGTCATAGGGAGGCCACAGAAGCGGTTTTTGATGAGGGTATAGTTACTGATACCAACTTCCTGGAAAAGCCTGCGGAGGTCATTTTCAGAGAGGAGGGACATGTAGTCGCCGGCTGCCCAGCCTTTGCCGATCTTGGTGACGAAGGCATCGAAATTCTTTTTGGAAAGAAGGAGGTGGAGCAGGGGAATGCGGGTATGGAGTTCGATAGGGAAGTGACGATTGGGAGTGGTGAGGTAACCACGACGACTGACACGGAAGAGCTCTGAGAGGAAACGACGCTGGTCATCGAAGTTCCCGACGTGCTCGATGACGGCATTGGAATAGGCAATATCAAAAGTATTGTCAGCAAAAGAAAGAGTTCGCCCGTCACCTATGGCAGTTGCGACTTTCGGGTAGCGTTCACGAAAAAGGGTGAAATCACCATCAGTTCCTGTTCCGATGGCGGTAATTTTTTCTGGATAAGAATAGAACTTTTCGAGATAGTTGTCAGTGGCAGAGTATTCGGTGGTGTTGACGCCGACATCCACGATCGTTTCATCTGGCTGTGGATCAATCAGAGTGAGAAATTGTGAGAATTTCTTGGCACGGCTTTTCGCAGAGATAGTGTAGGCGATTTTTTCGATGGGTGACATCATATTGCGAAACGTGATACTTTCTTGTATAATGCCATTACTAAGCCAAAAAGTCAATGCGAGTTCTCTTGATCGACAAGTACCATCGGCAGTATGCTGGCCCGCAACGTCTTTATTTCGATACGGCCAAGTTACTCGAGAGCCAGGGTCACGAAGTGGCCTTTTTTGCTATGGCCCATCCGAAGAACGAGCCGACAGAGTGGAGTAAGTACTTTGTTGATGAAGTAGATTACGAAGAGGCGAACCATTTGTCATGGTGGCAGAAGTTGAAAGTGGCACAGAACATGATCTTCAATTTCAGTGCGAAGCGAAAGCTCGAAGCATTGATTGAGGAATTCAAGCCGGACGTGGCGCATCTCTTTGTTACGTATCACCAGCTTTCGCCTTCGATCATCTGGGCACTTCGGAAGCATCGCGTGCCAATCGTCATGACACTCTGTGATTATAAGCTGGTTTCACCGAATTATAGTCTTTTCGTGCGTGGCAAGATCTGGGAGCATCACTCCGGACTGCGCTGTCTCGCGGATCGTTGTGTGAAGGATTCTTTCAGCAAGAGCCTGGTATGCGTGTTTGAACAGTGGTTGCATCAGCTTTTCGGGACATACGGAAAAGTCGATGCCTATATCGGTCTCAGTCAGTTTTTGATCGACACTTTCAAGCGTCTCGGTTTTCCCTACCCGATACAACTTTTGACGCAGCCACTCGTGCCGCTTCCTCATCTGACAGAAACACTTCCTGAAAAGACGGGCAAGAATTTCTTGTATTTCGGACGCCTGTCCGCTGAGAAGGGGATAGCGACCCTGATCCGCGCCTTCGCGGAACTCAAAGATGGCGAAACGCTTTCCTTGGTCGGTTTCGGACCGGAGGAAGAGCGGTTGAAACAGCTGACTACGGAACTGAAGCTCGAGGATAAAGTAACTTTTCTTGGTCCGGTATATGGCGATGATCTGAAGAAGTTGCTGGCTCTTGCTCGGGCAGTAGTGGTGCCATCGGAATGGTATGAAAATACGCCGTATGCGCTTCTGGAAACACTGGCTTCTGGCACACCCGTCATCGCAGCTTGTTCAGGGAGTTTGCCGGAGCGGGTGCGTGATGGCTACAACGGATTTCTCTTTGAACCTGGGAATGCACATGATCTAGCAGAAAAAATACGACTTTTGGACCATATTTCTCTTTCAGAACTTCAAAAGAACGCCAGGGAGAGTGTCCTCGACCTTGATAAAGAAACGTATCTCAAGGCGATCTTGGATCTCTATTCTTCCCTTATTCAAGCCAAAAAATAGGAACTTCTAGACACTTGACAAAATCGAAAAAATAGTGTAGTATGGCCAGTTAACAGTAATGCTGGCCATTTTTCTATGGGGAATAAGTGTCTCGTCATCGGTGGTGATGGCTTCTTGGGAAGTCATGTCGTAGACGACCTTTTGGATCGTGGTTTTGAGGTGCATGTTTTTGATCGCTTCCATAAGGGGCGTATCAAGAATTTGAAACACCTGAAAGGAAAGATCAAGTTCCACAAAGGAAATTTTCTGAATAAGTGGCATTTGTCGCGCGCCTTGAAAGGTGTCGACTATGTCTTTCATTTCGTTTCACTGAGTACACCCGCTTCCACAGCAAATGATCCGCACGAGGAGATCCGTCTTAATCTTGACGGTACGTTGCAGCTGCTCGACCTGTGTGTGAAGCATGGTATCAAGAAAGTCGTGTACCCATCTTCTGGTGGCGCTGTGTATGGCAACGGCCTTGAAGAAGTGGCTTCTGAGACGACACAGCCGCGTCCTGTTTCGCCGTATGCGGTGACCAAATTGACCATCGAGGAATACCTCCATTTTTACAAGCGCCAGTATGGGCTTGATTTCGTCATCTATCGTATCGCCAATCCGTACGGCGAACGACAGAATCCGGACGGTATCCAAGGGGCTATCCCGATCTTTATGAAGCATATGATCAAGAATGAGCCGCTTCCTATCTACGGAAATACGGTCCGTGATTATATCTATGTGAAGGATGCGACCCGTTTTATCGCTGAAAGCTTCGATCAGAATCACAAGAATACGACGTACAATGTCGGTACCGGTAAAGGCGTGTCGCTCTTTGAACTGGTGCTCATGTTGGCCAAGACGACGGAGAGTACTCCAAAGATTAAGCGTTTGGAGCGTCGTCAGTTCGATGTGCAAAAAATCGTTCTTGACATCGGACGTGCCAAGGAAGAATTTGGATTTTACCCAGTCACCAGTTTGGAGGTAGGCCTGGAAAAGACCTACGCGTATCTGAAAGAAAAATATACGAACGAACTCGTTGTTCGGACTTCTTGGTTTGACATGAATCTTGCGAAGTTTATTACCAAACAAAGTGAGTGAAACAAAAATAAGTTTTTGTTTCCGAACGAGTGATGGTAAAATCGGGTAAATATCCGTTATAAAATGGGGCAAAGTGTAACAGCTTTCCCTGTCCCAGTTCCTTTCAATCGTTTCAAACGAAACATCAACCGAGGAGGTTTTCCGTGTATCATCGTCTCGCGGCCGCTTTGTTTGCGGCTTTGTCACTGTGTTTTTTCTCTCAGGTAGCGTCTGCTCAGGTTTTCGTACCCAAGAAGGGCGTCACCCCGAGTGATATGGCGATCGAACTTGTCTCTCCCGAGGTGCTCCGTGGCAGCGAAGCCAAGAACAAAGAGCGGGAACTCAAAACCCTCGTGAGGGCGTCTTACCGTGAAATGGGCAAGAAGGATCGTGGGTCATATCGCGCCAAGTGCATCGTTTTGCTTCAAGAGTGGGAACTCGAGGGAGCTATCACGGCCAACTTCCGAGTGGAGTGTTGGTCGGATCGGATGGCGTCAAAAGGTTCCAAAGGTTGGTTTGTGGCGCTCGATACCCCACTAGAAGTCATGGCTTTTCTGGCTACCATTGCCAAGGAGCATATCGAGCGGACGCATCCCAAGCCCAAACCAGAAGAATTGACGCCACCGTCGATTCCTGGTGAGTACGTGCGTCCTGAGCGAACAGTCGTCGCCTAAGGGCGTTCCAAAAACCCGCAGCCACTGAGCTTCAGTCGGCTGCTTTTTCTTTTATGAACTTTCTTTCAAACGAATTCGAGCATCAAGGATACGGAAGGCGGCGCCATCTTTGAAAGTGAGAAGGGGATTGATATCAAGTTCCTCAATCTCTGGAAAATCTTCAATGAGAAGTGACAGGCGTCCGAGAGCCTCAGTAAGGGCTTCTATATCGATACCGTCTTTTCCGCGTGTTCCCGTAAGCAGTGGGAGGCTGCGAAGTTCATGGATCATTTCACTGGCATCTTCACGATTCATGGGGGCGAAACGGAAAGCGACGTCTTTGAAAGTCTCAACAAATATCCCACCAAGACCAACCATGACAAGTTTGCCGAGACCTGGTTCGTGTTTCATGCCGAGAATAATCTCATAGCCACCGGTAGATGCCATTTCCACCATGAGCGCTCCTTCCAAACGAGCTTCTGGGACATGCTCTTTGACTCGCTCTATGAGTTCCGCATATTTTTCACCAGCTTCTTCTGGCTTCGCTCCGAGAAGAACACCGCCGGCGTCTGATTTGTGGGTAATGTCAGGCGAGATGATCTTGAGAGCCGTGGGACCAGAAAAAGAAGTGGCGGCAGCACGCGCTTCCTCTTTACTTCGTACTACCTGGCTCTTGAGGAAATGAAAACCGTAGGAGGCAAGGACTTCCCACACTTCTGTTTCATAGAGCGTTGTCTGGCCCCGTTCTTTTACTTTTTCGATAACAGCACGGGCGCTTTCTTCATCGACATCGTTGAAAACAAAAGGAGTGGAGAGTTGATCTTTGCGCCAGGTAGCAACGGTTGCGAGTGCTGAAAGTGCTTGAGCTGCAGCTTCTGGATAACCAACGGTAGCGATATTTTTTTCCTTGAGAACTGAGAGTCCTTCTTCGAGAGAGTCCTGACCTGAAAAAACAGCGACGATAGGCTTGCCTGAGCGGTTCTTGATATCAAAAATGGCTTCGGCGGTAGCCTTGGCTTCTGTCATAGCTTGTGGGGTCACAATAACAAGGAGCATATCTACCTGAGGGTCTGCTGCTACGGCCTCGATAGCAAGAGCGTAACGATCAGCGAGGGCATCGCCAAGTACATCCACGGGATTGTGCTTGCTGGCAGCCGCTGGCAGGACACTTAACTTTTCAACGGTTTGGGGTGTTAGAGTGGCGATGAGAAGACCGTGAGTGACTGCGGCATCGGTAGCCAAAACTCCGAGACCGCCAGCGTTGGTGATAATACCGAGACGCTTGCCCTGTGGCAGTGGATTAAAAGCAAAAACAGGAAGAAGCGTGAGGAGATGTTCGAAACCGTCAGCACGAATCATACGAGCTTGTTTGAACAGTGCCTGATACGCGGCGTCGCTACCAGCCAGCGCTCCGGTATGGGAGCTTGAGGCTTCTGTGCCGGCGCTGGTACGGCCTGATTTGAGGGCGATGATCGGTTTCGGTTCCGAGCGGGACAGGATGGCACGTCCGACTTCGATAATTTTTTCTGCTTCGGCCATGCCTTCGCTATAAAAAGCGATCACCTTGGTTTCGGTATCTTGAGCAAAGTAGCGGAGCAGTTCATCTTCACCGATGAGCGCCTTGTTGCCATCACTGACAAAGGAAGAAAAGCCGAGACTTTCTGAGGTCAGGTCGAGAAGAGCGGTACAGAGCGCACCGCTTTGTGAGAAAAAAGCAATGTTGCCAGGTTCTGGCATGACCTTGGCGAAAGAGGCGTTGAGACCGATTTTTGGATGCAGCAGTCCGAGGCAGTTTGGACCGAGGAGGGCAATATCGAATTCTTTGGCAATTCTGATGATATCGAGTTCCAGTGCCTTTCCATTTTCGCCAGTTTCTTTGAAGCCCGAGGAAATGATGATTGCTCCTCGCACTCCTTTTTCTCCGGCTTCGCGTAGTGCCTCTGGAACGAAAGCGGCAGGAATGATGATGATGGCGAGTTCGACTTCTTCCGTGAGGTCCGTGATGTTTTTGTAACAGGGGAGTCCGAAAAGAGTTTCAGCCTTCGGATTGACCGGATATACCTTGCCAGCGTATCCGAAGCGCAGGAGATTTTCGGTGAGGCTATTGCCCACACTTCCCGGTTTGGTTGAGGCACCGATAACCGCTATGGAATGAGGTGAAAAGAGCGACGAAAGATGCATAGAAATTGAGAATATTTTTGTTTAAAAAAGGCTCTCAAATGAAGAGGAAAAATCATCAAAAAAATCCCTCTAAAAAGCCTGGAAACACTCTTATTCTAGCGCAAAACTCTGGGGTTGACAAAAATGCCAAAATTTGATAAGATAAAAGGTCTAAAAATTCATGATCTAAACCGTATGCAAGTCCCGAAGTTTTGGCTTTCTCGCGAGGTAATCCTTGGATTCGCACTGACACTTTTCATCATTGTGCCGGTGGTTGTTTTTGGTGGTAATGATGATATCTATGTCGATGAAGAGTTTGATGGAACACCAACCGGAAGCGAACTCCATCCTTATCGCACTATTTCTGAGGCATTGAAACATGCTGATGAAGGAACGGATGTTCATATTGCCAAGGGAAAGTACAATGAAAACATTACCATTCCAAAAGGAGTAAAACTTTTTGGTCGCAAGGCTGATAAGGGTGATGTGATTATTCGTTCTGATAACGATGACAAGCCAACGGTGACGATGCGTCATCAGACTGAACTGAACTACCTGACAATCGAAGAGGGTCGTCATGGTGTCCGTATTGAGGAAGATGCCAAGGCCAAGATCTACAAGGTGGTCATCAAGGGGAGCGATCGTGATGGTGTCCATATTGACTCTGCTCCTCGTGATGAAAAGCACCGTGCTCTCATTGACTCTGTCGAAATCGAGGGAAGTAAACGTGCCGGTATCTACTCGGAACGTCGTGACTTGGTAGTGGTGAATAGCGATATCCACAACAACGCAAGTGACGGTATTGACTTAGCAGCTGGAATGAAAGCGTGGTTTGAACATAACCGTATCAACAGTAATGGCGGCAGTGGCATCAAGGCTGTTCTTGATGGCGCTTCAGTTTGGACGAAGTCTAACAGTATCCGCAGCAACGTTCGCGAAGGCGTGGAAGTAAATGCTTATGGCGGTGCTGGAAACGTTGGTTTGAAGAAAGCCGACTTGATTGGTAATGGCCGTTACGGTGTCGCTCGCGTAGCGCGCACAGTAAATGCTTGGAATACTTTTGGTGGTATCATTTATGGTACTGACGTCAATGCCAACCGCATTGAAACAAATCGCATTGGAGGCATCTCCCCAGTGATCCGTGGTTTCTAAGTGAGACAGAAGACGTGCGTTCTCTTTAATCATACCTTGCTATGAAAATTGCTTTCATCGGGCAAAAGGGCATTCCGGCTATTGCTGGTGGTGTAGAGAAGCACGTCGAGAAGCTTTCTACGCGCTTGGCGGCTCAGGGGCATGAGGTGACAGTCTATGTCCGCTCGCACTATACGTCGGCCTCCCTGGAAGAATTCGAAGGAGTGAAGCTGGTGCACGTACCGAGTATTAACACCAAGCACCTGGATGCGATCACACATACGCTTGCGGCGACGCTGCATGCGCTCTTTTCTCCGTACGATATTATTCATTATCAGTCGATTGGTCCCAGTATCCTTTCGGTGATTCCTCGACTCTTCAAACCAAAGGCAAGGACAGTAGCCACATTTCATAGCCGCGACTACACACACAAGAAATGGGGATTTTTTGCCCGCACATTTCTTCATATCGCTGAATACATCACCTGTACCGTGCCGGAGCGAACTATCGTTTCCAGTGAAACGCTCATCGATTATGCCAAAGAAGTGTATGGTCGCACAGTCACGTTTATTCCGAGTGGTGCCGAAGTAGCCTTTGAAAAAGATACCCGTGCTCTTGCAGAGTTTGGACTTCGTTCCAAGCGCTATCTTTTGGCGGTGCATCGCTTGGTACCACACAAAGGGACACACTATCTTATCAAGGCTTTCAAGGAGCTGGAAGATACCAACCGGATTCCGAATAACTTCAAGCTGGTGATCGTCGGTTCGCAGGCAAACACGGAAGAGTATGAAGCGTTCCTGAAGCATTTGGCCGAGGGTCGCTCCAACATTCTTTTGGTGGGAGAACAGACGGGCAAGGCGCTCGAGACTCTGTACTCGCACGCGTACCTGTATGTTCAGCCTTCCGAGCAGGAGGGTCTGTCGCTTGCGTTGCTTGAAGCGATGGGTCATGGACTCTTGCCGGTGGTGAGTGATATCGAGGCGCACAAAGAGGCTGTAGCCAATACTGGAGCCTTTTTCCCGGTCAAGGATGTTGATGGATTGAAAAAGGAATTGGCGTATTTCATCAATAGAAGTGACGAAGTCGAGGCGCTGGGCAAGGCAGCTCAGGAACGGGTGCGCGAGCACTATAGCTGGGACGCTATCGCCAAAAAGACTCTCGAAGTGTATCAGGACGTACTCAGTCAAAATCTCAAGGAACACTATGTCTCTTTCCGCAGCAAATAAGAAAAATTCTATCCTTTATAGTACCTGGCAGCGCTCTTTTGCGGTGACTCTTTTTTTCGTGACTTTGGCAGCACTTCTGTTTTGGTTGGATTCTTTTCGGGCTTATGAGTCGGAGGTGCGGGTACTGGTGATTGGAAAGTCTTCGAATGTGGCTGCTGATCAAGTGGTAGAGAATTTCGCGGAACTTTCCAAGAACCTTTCGTTTTATGATCGAGTCCTTGAAGGGAGCGACTTGATTGATGATGATTTTCAGGGTTATTCCCAGGACAAGCGCAAGGAGCTGTGGAATGAGACGGTGAGTGTGAAACGGAGTGACAAAAGCGGTGTGCTCATCATTACTGCCAGACAGGACAGAGCAGAAAAAGCCAAGCTTCTTTCTGAAGAAACGACCAAGGCACTCTTTGCGGTAGCTTCTTTCTATTATAATATCAAGACAGATATCGACATGCGCGTTGTCGATGAGTCGATCACGAAGACCGTGCTCCGCGACCCGCTCCAATACGTATTGGTAAGTTTCGCGAGCGCCTTTGGTATCACGGCCTTTTTCTTTGGAATACTGTCCGTTGTGCCGCTTTTGTTCGGCGAGCGCAAAGTAGCCATCGCCCCTTCGTTTGAAGTTGGAGCCGCTGTCCCTTTTATTGATCCACGGAAATTCGTTCCTGCTCGTCCTACTAACCTGGCTTTTGAGTCTTCTCATGAGGCACAGGAATCAAGGGAGACTGTGGTAGAGTCGGATAAATCGCAGGAAGTCTCACGCCCTGAGGTTGTTTCGGATGAACGTTTGCTTCCAGGTATGGATGTCGAGGATCTGCCGTTTCAGTTTGAAGAAACATACGAAGAGTTGCCGCAGGGAATGTTGCGGGAGGAAGAGGAGGTTCCTGAGATTGAGGTCGTGGAGATCTTTCCGGAAGCGGTCGCTTCGGAAGAAGTAGTCAAAGAAGAGGTTCCGGTGAAGCATGAAGAACCGACGGTAGAAGAATACAAACGTCGTTTAAACGAACTTTTATCTGGCGGGAAGTAATAAAGAACTTTTATGAAACAACATTCGAAGAAATTTTGGTTCACGTTCGTTACCGTCGCGATTATTTTTCTTTCCGGTTGGTTCGTGTTTTGGCAGGTGAAGACCCATGGACTTGAGAGTTTGAAGCGTCTCTTGGGCTTGCTTCCTGTAAAGGAGGAATTGAAAACGGATCTCGATACGGTTATTTCGCTGGCTGATTCACTCCTTGATACCAATGGAGCAGAGAAGATTTTTCTTATCTTATTCCAGAATAATTTGGAACTTCGCCCGGGTGGGGGATTTATTGGGTCGTTCGGTATCTTGAAAGTGCGTGATGGTAATATTACTCACTTTGCTGTCCATGACACGGGCAACTTTGACGGCCGTATTCCTGACACGATAGCGCCACCGTATCCGATGAAGGAGACACTTAATATTCCTTCCTGGAAATTTCGTGACTCCAACTATTCACCTGATTTTTCAGAGAATGCTAAGTGGGCGGAGGATTTCTACCACATGGGACAGGGGCAGGAACAGTTCGATGGCGTAGTTGGAGTGACGGCGAATGTGCTGACATCATTTCTTCGTATCACCGGTCCGATTGAAATCGATGGTTTCCCTGGTACCTATGGCGCGGACAACGCTATCCTTGATCTCGAATATCAAGTGGAGCAGGGCTATCTCAAGCAGGGTATAGAGTTTGGTGAACGTAAGTCGGTGATGGGTATTCTCGGGCTGGAGATCCTGCACCGTGTGAAAGGCTTGTCGCTGACACAGAAGTATGAATTGTTCAAGGTAGTTCTGGATGATCTGCATCGCAAGGACGTACAGCTTTCTTTCAAAGACCCAGCTCTTCAGGATCAAGTCATGGCCTCCGGATGGGATGGTCGACTTGACGGTACGTGGAAAGATGATTATCTCTTGTTAGTAGACGCTAACCTGAACTCTTTCAAGAGTGATTACTTCATGAAGCGTTCCTATAGTTATACGATTGATCTTTCCAAGGAAACGCCGGAGGCTGTACTTGCCGTAACGTATAAGCATACGGCCAAGGAAAAAAGTTGGCTGACCAAGGATTATCAGACCTTTCTGCGCGTCTATGTTCCCGAAGGAAGCTTCCTGACGGAAGTGACTGGCAATACATCTTTGCCTAAGGCATTCGGACAATTTCTGAACAAAAAATATTTTGGTGTTTTGGTACATGTCCCGCTTGGCACTGAGAAGACCGTGGTATTCCGTTATACATTGCCGAAGGATATCGAACGTACCTGGTATGATTTGAAAGTCGAGAAGCAACCAGGACTGAACGATGTACCAGTCAAGGTAACTATTATCAAGACTGATGGCACCAAGGAAGAAAAAGAATTTGTGCTCAATAGAAATACGGTTTTGAGTGACGTCGAGTAAAGAAGCTCCTCCCTCACGAAGCGTTCCGCTTCGTGGCAGGAGAAAAGGGGTATCCTGCATGTGCCCTGATGCCCCTCGTCTCCTGTCGGTTTACTGGCAGTGTACCTTTCATCACGCCAACTGGCGTATCGTTCAACCAAAAAGCGCTTTGGCGCAAGGAGAGAGACGTGAATGATCAGATTGTCTTGCATGTTTATGTTTCGGGAGCGATCAGCTTCCTGCTCTCTGTGCTGGCCTGGGGTATGTGCGGCGTGGACGGCTACGACCGCGCCACGGTTCAAGGCAAGTTCCATGGGGCAAAGAAGTGTTTCCGGCCGAGCATGATCCAGCCCCAGTTCCATGTCTGGGGCTTCCTGCGGGCTGTGGCGACGCTCATCGTGAACGCTCTCTTGATCAAGTTCTTCTTGCGCGGAGAGCTCCCGGTGGAGGTTCTGATGGGGGCGTGGTTCATTGAACTCATCTTGCTCCTCGTGCTCTACAAAGTGATGCATTGGTGGTACAAGCGCGACTTGGATCGGTGCTGGGCGATGCACAGTACCGAACCGAAGGATGGAGTACGGGAATCCGAAAGAGCACAGCCTTTCTTAGTGGTAGCGACCGAGGGGGTGTACGAAAGCGACCGTTGGGAATGAAAGCTCGATAAGAGTCGTATGGAAGGCTGAGAAGCAACACTTCTGCGGCCTTTTTTCTTTTTCTATGCTAAAATGAGTGAAAATCAAGCATTGCAACCCTATGCGTTTTGATATTATTTCCCTGTTTCCAGAAAGCTTTGCAGCGTATTTTGACGTGTCTATTTTGAAGCGCGCACAAGAAAATAATCTCATCGAAATAGTGACTCATAAGCTTCGTGACTTTGCTCACGATAAGCACAAAACAGTGGATGATACCCCGTATGGTGGCGGGGCTGGCATGGTGCTCAAAGTCGAGCCGATTGCTGAAGCATTGGAACACGTGAAGGCTCTGACGCCGGAAAAAAATACTCGCACCATTCTCTTTTCTGCCAAGGGGAAGGTGTTCACCCAAGAGGATGCCAAGCGTTTGGCGGCGCATGAACGACTGATCCTTCTTTGTGGCCGTTATGAGGGGGTGGATGAGCGGGTAGCAGAACACTTGGTAGATGAAGAACTCTCCATTGGCGAATACGTCCTGACCGGCGGAGAAATTCCAGCCATGATCGTCGTAGATGCGGTCTCTCGGCTAGTACCGGGAGTACTCGGGAATGCCGAAAGTGCTGAGACGGAATCGCATTCGGTCCCTGGAACACTCGAATATCCTCAGTATACGAAGCCGGAAGTCTGGCAGGGGAAGCGCGTACCAGAAATACTTCTCTCGGGTCATCATGCCGAGATCGAAAAGTGGCGTAAAGAGATGTCAGAAAAGAAACATTCTACAGCTTAAAACAAACAGTTTCGAGATTATCATGAAAGGAAACGAAAGTCATTTTGATCGGACGCTCTTTTTCACCCTCCTCACGTTACTTGGCATCGGCCTTATTATGATTGCCAGTGCCGGTGTCGTTTACGGGCGGGTGCGTTTTGGTGATGATTACTACTTTTTGAAACAACAACTCTTTGGGTTGGGAGTGGGACTGCTTTTTCTCTACATTCTTCAGAAGATTGATTACCATATTTGGCAGCGTTTTGTCGTGCCAATTTTTATTGTGGCCATTGTGCTCTTGGTCCTGGTCTTTATTCCTGGATTCGGGACGACAGTGTACGGCGCTGCTCGTTGGGTAGAGCTCGGGCCGCTTTCCTTCCAGCCGTCGGAGGTTATGAAGTTTGCCATCATCCTTTACCTCTCAGCCTGGCTCTCGAGCAAAGGCCGAGCCAAGACCTCAGACTTTTTTGAAGGATTGGTTCCATTCCTGGCGCTTCTTTCCGTGGTGGGATTCCTCATTATCAAGCAGCCTGATACTGGAACGCTTGGACTTATTTTCCTTATTTCCCTGGCCATCTTTTTCGCCTCCGGAGCGAGTATTGTCCATATCTTCTCTCTTTTTGCGGGTGGACTGTTCGCACTTTTTATCCTGATTAAGATAGCGCCCTATCGCATGCAGCGCTTCCTTGTTTTTATGAATCCAGATCATGACCCGATGGGTTTCGGTTATCAGATGACGCAGGCGCTCCTTGCGATTGGTTCCGGAGGAATATTTGGTGTTGGCCTCGGGCAGAGTCGTCAGAAATTTAACTATCTTCCTGAGCCAGTGACAGATTCTATTTTTGCTGTTTTAGGTGAGGAGCTGGGTATGGTCGGGGCAACAGTAGTGGTCGGTCTTTTCCTTTTTCTCGCTTGGCGCGGAGTCCGAATTGCGCTTCGAGCCCCAGATGAATTTGGCCGACTCCTCGCCGTCGGCATCGTTTCCTGGATCGTTTTTCAAGCCTTTATCAATATCTCAGCTATTACCGGCTTGATTCCTCTGACTGGTATCCCGCTCCCGTTCATTAGCTACGGAGGCACCTCTCTGGCAGTACTTTTGGCAGCGGTGGGAATATTGCTTAATATATCCAAACATTCTACACTTAAGGTGTAAAAAGCTTTTCTATGGCCTCTCTTCCGCGTATTGTCCTTTCCGGTGGCGTTTCCGGCGGACACACTTTTCCGTTAATCGCTGTGGCGCGCGCTTTGCGCCAAGAACTTCCCGAAGGGGTGGAGTTTCTTTTCGTTGGATCCAAAGGTCAGTTTGAAAGCGAGGCTATGGCCGCCGAAGGGATCAGGGCGGAGTATGTGATGACCGGCAAAATGCGCCGCTATTTTTCCTGGCGCAATTTTATCGATCCGTTCAAGGTGCCAATCGGTTTCCTGCAATCTTTGTGGAAACTCTTCCTCTTCATGCCGGATGCTGTTTTTTCGAAAGGAGGGTCTGCCTCGGTGCCGGTGGTTTTGGCGGCGTGGGTATATCGCATCCCTATCATCATCCATGATTCCGATGCCGTAGCGGGTCGTGCTAACAGGCTACTGTCTCGTTTTGCGACACGCATCGCTATCGCGTATCCGAGTGCTCGGGATTATTTTCCGGAAGCCAAAACGGCGTTGACGGGCAATCCGGTGCGGGAAGAATTACTTCGCGGTGATGCGGCGCAAGCAGCTACTCATCTCGGGCTTTCCGTCGACAAGTCGACGCTTCTGGTTCTGGGAGGAAGCCAGGGAGCAGTTATCTTGAACGAGGCGGTACTGCATATTCTCCCAGAGCTTTTACAGGCTGGGATCCAGGTGGTGCATCAGACAGGTCGTGAGAATTACGAGGACATCATCAAGGTGCTACAGGAGAACGGCATAGCAACTGAAGGTGGGGGCTATGTACCACGAGATTTTTTCTCCGCTTCGGAATTGGCGGATGTCTTGGCGCTCGCTTCAGTGGTGCTCTCACGAGCCGGGGCGGGTTCTATCTCGGAGCTTGCCGCTTTGAAGAAGGCGGTTATTTTGGCACCTTTGGCGAGCGCTGCTAATGATGAGCAGCGTCTCAATGCTTATGATATTGCCAAGATCGGTGGTGCTATCGTACTGGAAGAACCAAATTTGAGAGAGCATATTTTGCTTGAGAAAATTACAGAACTTATGGCTGATGCCGACCTTAGGGCGGCTATGGGCGAAAGAATGAACCAGTTTCATCACCCGGATGCAGCGCTTGCCATTGCGAACGGACTCCGAACACTTATGAAGCGTTGATTTTATGTCTATTTCCGATCTGCGTCTGTCACGCTTCAAAAAAATTCACATGGTCGGTATCAAAGGCGCTGGTATGACGGCGCTGGCTGAGTTATTGCTTCGTCAAGGAGCGCTAGTGACCGGCTCGGATGTCGAAGAAGTATTCTTTACTGACCCCATACTCAAAAAATTGGGGATAACTGTTTCAGAAAAGTTTCAGCCAGAAAATATTCCCGCATCGGCTGATCTGATTGTCTATTCGACAGCGTATACCCGAGAAAAGAATAAGGAGTTGGTAGCAGCTTTTGAAGAAGGCATCCCGGTACTCAGTTATCCAGAGGCTTTAGGTGCTCTCACGCAAGAAAAACTGACGCTCGCAGTGTGCGGCACGCATGGCAAGACGACTACGAGTGCTCTCCTTTCTGACACGCTCAAATTTTGCGGAAAAGATCCTTCGGCGATTGTTGGGAGTCGCATCATGAGTTGGGGCGGTAATGCTCTCTCTGGCTCTGGGGAATACCTCGTAATTGAAGCTGATGAATATCAGAATAAACTAGCGCACTATACGCCTTTTGCCGTTATTCTGACGAGTGTCGACTGGGATCACCCGGACTTTTTCCCGGATATGGAAAGTTATGAGCGGGTATTTGCAGAATTTGTTGCTCGTATCCCAGCCCACGGTATTCTTGTGTATTGCGCTGATTCGGCGAGCGTGGCTCGTATTGCTAGTCATGCGCATTGTCGCAAGGTTTCTTATGGAACGCTCGAGGGGGCAGATTTTCAAGTCGTAGAATACGTTCCGGAGAAAATGGGCTTTGTCGGGGAGAAAGAAGTGTTTCGCCAGTCATTTTCCGTACTCCATGAGGGGGAGAGACAGGGCCCTTTCCACCTGAAGCTTGCCGGTTTGCACAATGCTTTAAATGCCACTGCCGTTCTCGGACTCCTGTCGGTTTTAGGGGAAAAAACTGAGCGCATCAAAGATGCTTTCGAAAAGTTTTCTGGTACGGAGCGACGCTTTGAGTATATTGGAGAACGTTACGGCGCTCTTGTGTATGACGACTATGCACACCATCCAGAAGAAATCCGAGCGACACTCCAGGCTTTTCGTGATCTGTACCCTGAGAAGAAGCTCTCTGTCGTTTTTCATCCCCACACCTTTACTCGAACCAAGGCTTTTCTGACTGATTTTGCTCAGAGTTTTGATGCCGCAGATCGGGTAGTGGTACTCGACATTTACGGGAGTGCCCGAGAAGTTCAGGGGGGTGTTTCTTCTCGTGACCTGGTTGATCTCATTAATCGTTTTTTTCCTGGTAAGGCAGAATATGCCTCTGATACTGTCATGCTGACCTCTGATCTTGAGAAGACAATGGGGCGGCAAGATGTTATCATTACTTTAGGCGCAGGGAGTGTTTGGGAAATTTCTCATGCCTTGGCCAAGAAGTAAGAAGGGGCGAGTGCGAAAAGTAAATAAAAAAACTCACACAAATATTTTTTGGTATGATTGCCTTGCAAGAGAATATTCCCTTGGCGCCGTTCACCACGTTTCGTATCGGTGGTTCAGCTCGGTACTATGCCGAAGTGTCAGGTGCTATTGAGATTGCCGAAATTCTTGAATACGCCGAACAGCACAAGCTTCCACTCTACGTTTTAGGCGGTGGAAGTAATGTTTTATTTTCTGATAAAGGGTTTCCAGGGATTGTAGTGCATGTTGTCGATGGTGGTCTGCATGTATCGGGAGAAAAGATTACTGCTGGAGCAGGCGTCTCGCTTTTTGATGTTGTCTGGAAGGCGAAGGATGCTGAGCTTGAAGGCATCGAGAAACTCGCCGGTATTCCCGGTTCTTTTGGTGGAGCGGTCCGTGGCAATGCTGGGGCTTTTGGTACGGAAATTGGTGATGTTATTGTGTCTGTCAAAACACTGGATCGTCACACGGGCATGGTGCGAGAATATCGTCAGGAGGAATGTGAATTTGGTTACCGAACTAGTCTTTTCAAGAAAAATCCTCAATTCGTAATTCTCTCTGCTGAGATGAAACTTTTATCTGGTGAAAAGGGGATGCTGGAGCGAGTGATCAAAGAAACGGTAGCAGCGCGTGAAGCAAAACATCCGCAGGATGCCAAGTGTGCTGGATCATTTTTCATGAATCCAGAAGTGAAGGACGAGCACCTGCTTCAAGAATTTGAGAAAGACACCGGTATGCCATCAAAAGGCGGAAAGCTGCCAGCTGGCTGGCTTATCGATCATGTCGGGCTGCGTGGGAAAAGAATTGGTGGCGCCATGGTGAGTGAGCGGCATCCAAACTACCTTTTGAATACTGGAACAGCGACAGCGGAAGATATTGTCACCTTAGCGAGTTTAGTTAAAACAAAGGTCCGTGATGAATTACGGATCCGACTTCAAGAAGAGGTGCAATACGTGGGATTTTAGGGATTGACAGGGTATGTAGAAGTATCCTTTTCCGGGTGTATACTGAAAGTGTGAAAACAAAGAAAGAATTCGAGAATATTTGGTGAGGCGGGGGCGTGTTTCCCGTCTTTTTGTTTGGTTCTTTTGAGAGCGAGGTGGTTGTGCACGACGACCGTTTGTATTTTTACTGCTGCGGATGTTGCCAATCCGCGTTGCGGGAAAATGCCGTGCGATCAGAGGGTCTGTACGGCATCTTTTGCACTGAGGCATGCGCTTTGAATTGTTACCGGGTGAACAACATACCCATCCCGGGAGTCATGAATCAGATGCAGATGGGTGATGGGAAAGAATCTGTTTCGGATCAGGCTGATAGTCGGGAAAGGAAGCCTCTCCAGATGGATGATCTCAGACCATTCCCAAAATGGGACTGATGGACGGTTTGGAATTTCCAGACCGCCTTTTTTCTTCTCTAAAAAGGTTTATCGCAGGTGTGCTATACTGAGGCTATGGAACAAGAAATTTTGCAGAAAATTCAAGCGCAGGACGCAAAACTCGAGCAGATTTACCAGTCTGTCGAGAAGACGCGTCGTTATTTCCTCTGGACACTGATAGTGACACTCGTGATGTTTTTTCTCCCGCTCCTCGGACTCATTTTTGCTATTCCGTTTTTTCTGAACTCTTTGTCCGCGGCTTACGGTCTGTAATTTCTTAACAGCAAAGCTATGAATACGCGTTTCTTATTCAAGGGTATCGAGATCGATGATCGAACGAAAGACTATGTCCTCAAGCGTTTGGAGCGGGTGGAAAAACTCGTAGATCCAGTGACGGAGTTTGAAGTGGAAATGGAACAGGATAAGAAGGGGAAATTTCGCGTAGAGATCATGGTGAAAACGCCGCACAATCTCTACCGAGCTGAAGAAATGACGGAAAGTGTCGAAGGCTCAACAGATAAAGTAATTGATGAACTCGAAGTCCAGATAGATAAGAAAAAGAATCGTAATCGTGATCTTAAATTACGGGGCAATCGTTCGATTAAAAAGAAACTTGTCCTAGATGAGTCGGCTCGATTTTAGGGCTTAAAATAAGGAAAAATCCCGTCATTTTGGCGGGATTTTTCTTTTGACTGGTACGGTCATTTTTGCTACAATGGAAGAACTTTTATCGATTACGTATACTTATGTCATTTTTGGAAAAACTTTTTGGTTCGAATGAGCGCGAGGTGGATAAACTGCGCCCGATTGTTGAAAAAATAAATACCTTTGAAGAAGCACTTCAGGCTCTTTCTTCTGATGAGCTACGAGGGAAAGCCGAGGTATTCAAGAAGCGACTGACGGACGGCGAAACGCTGGAGGATTTGTTGCCCGAAACCTATGCGGTGGTGCGAGAAGTAGCGAGGCGTGTCATCGGTGAGCGTCACTACGATGTACAGATGTTAGGTGGCATTGCTCTTCATCGGGGGAAAATTGCTGAGATGAAAACGGGTGAAGGAAAGACGCTGACATCGACACTGCCGATTTATCTCAATGCTCTAACAGGGAAAGGTGTGCACGTGGTGACGGTCAATGATTACCTTGCTAAGCGTGATTGTAACTGGATGGGCAAGGTGTATGAGGCGCTTGGGCTTACTACTTCTTGTATTGTTGGTCAGGGGGTTTCGTATCGTTACACTTCCAATGTCGAAGATCGTGATGAGGTCAGCGTGGAGATGGAAAATTTGGTCCCTATCTCGAGAAAAGAGGCCTATGCAACTGATATCACCTACGGTACCAATAACGAATTTGGTTTTGACTACCTGCGTGACAACATGGTTTCAACCTTAGAAGAGATGACACAGCGTCATCTTCATTTCGCTATTGTCGATGAAGTAGACTCTATTTTGATTGATGAAGCCCGCACCCCGCTTATCATTTCGGCGCCAGATAGTGAATCGACCAAGCTCTACGAACGCTTTGCGAAGATTGTTCCGAATCTGAAAGAAGAGAAAGACTACGTGATTGATGAAAAGATGAAGGTGGTGACGCTGACCGATGAAGGTATGAACTCTGTCGAACGGCTTTTGGGGATGGGCAATATCTATGCCTCCGGCAATGTCCAATATGTCCATCATCTGGAACAATCACTCAAAGCCAATATCATTTTCAAACTCGATCGTGACTACGTCGTAAAAGATGATCAGGTGATTATCGTAGATGACTTCACCGGACGGCTTATGCCAGGTCGCCGCTATAGTGAGGGACTCCATCAGGCTATTGAAGCCAAAGAAGGCGTAACGGTACAGCGCGAATCTCGCACCTTGGCTACTATTACTTTTCAGAATTACTTCCGTCTTTATGAGAAACTGGCTGGTATGACTGGTACCGCCTCGACTTCTGCTGAGGAACTTTCCAAGGTATACAAGCTCGATGTGCTCGAAATCCCGACCAATCGTTCGATGACACGCAAGGACTTGCCGGATATTGTCTATAAGACGGAGGAAGCAAAGTTTCGGGCTATTGTGGAACATATCAAAGAGATCCATACCACTGGCCAGCCAGCCCTTATTGGCACAGTCGCTATTGAAAAATCTGAGTACTTGAGTACGTTACTGCAGCATGAAGGTATCACCCATGAGGTATTGAATGCCAAGAATCACGAACGGGAAGCGCATATTATTGCTAATGCCGGCCAAAAAGGATCCATCACTATCGCAACGAACATGGCTGGTCGTGGTACGGACATCAAATTAGGCGATGGCGTGCGGGAACTGGGTGGACTCACCATCATCGGTACCGAGCGTCACGAGGCCCGTCGTATCGACAATCAGCTTCGTGGTCGTGCTGGACGTCAGGGTGACCCTGGAGTGTCGCAGTTCTTTGTGTCGCTCGAAGATGAGCTGATGCGTCGTTTCGGTGGCGAGAAAATGAAGGGTATGATGACGACGCTCGGTTTGCCTGATGATGAGCCGATTCAAAATGGCATTATATCGAAAACGATCGAGAGCGCCCAGTCGAAGATTGAAGGCTTCAACTTTGATATTCGCAAGCACGTGCTCGACTATGATGATGTCATGAACAAGCAGCGCGAAGTCGTCTACCGCAAGCGTCGTGCCATTCTTGAAACGGGAGATTTTGAGAACGAAACGCTGCGCTTGCTCTCCGAAGAGTTGGATCATGTGATTGGTTTCCATACCGCTGTCGAAGAGGGCGAGTGGAACATGCAGGAGATCGTGAACGAAGCCAATGCCATGTTTTCGACGCTTAATGAAAAAGAGGCATTGAAGAAGCTTGAGGCTATTCGTGATGATCGCTCCAAGGATGAAATTGAAAAGAAAAATCTTATTCTCGAACACCTGCTCGGTGAAGCCAAAAAGGTCTACAACCAGAAAGAGAAAATGATTGGTAAAGAGACCTGGAGCCTCATTCAAAAGTCGCTCTACCTTCGCTCCCTTGATACGCTCTGGATGAATCACCTAGATGAGATTGATTATTTGCGACAGGGAATTGGGCTTCGTGGCTATGGTCAGCGCGATCCGCTTATCGAATATAAGCGGGAAGCCTTCGATCTCTTCCTTGGACTGATGGATACGGTGCGCAAGACGTACTTGATGACGATCCTGAAAGTGAGTGCTACCGGAACTGTGGAGCAGGAGCGCCCTCGCGAGATGCAATTTCGTGGTGCCAGTGAAAATATTGAATCCTTTGCGACGCTGAAAGGAGAGGCTCAAGCGGGCGGTGGCAGTAATCAGGGCGAAACCCAGAAACAAGCCCCCATTGTTAATGAAGAAATAGTTGGCCGAAACGATCCTTGTCCCTGTGGGAGCGGTAAGAAATATAAGAAGTGTCATGGGGCATAGATATGGACAAGGAAACTTTTGAAAAAGAACTGGGGATGTGTCGTAGGCTTCATCATAAGCAAAAGGGTTGCAATTGGGGAAAATGTGAAAATTGTGGCGTGATCCCGCTTCTCTACAAACTTCACAAAGGAGTTATTATCGAGAAAGAGGACGAAGTGAAAAGGGTAAAAGAAGAAGTATTTGGAGAGCCGATATGAAAAAATCATTTGATCTGAAAAAGGGTGTAGATTTTATCGGGGTGACATGTGTATTTTTTTGTCACGATGGAAGAGGAAATCTTCTCATGCACAAACGGAGTAAGAATTGTCGAGATGAAGTTGGCCGTTGGGATACCGGATCAGGATCATTGGAATTTGGAGAAACCCCTGAACAAGGAGTCATCCGGGAAATACGGGAAGAGTATTGTGTAAGAGCGAAGAAGCTTCAGTTTTTTGGTGCGCGCAATGTTTTGCGAAAGAACGGTACTACTAAGACCCATTGGATTGCATTTCTCTTTGTTGCGCAAGTTGATCCCAAAAAAGTGAAAATTGGTGAGCCGGATAAGATGGAAGAACTTGCTTGGTTTCGATCGAGTAAGTTACCAAAACCTCTTCATAGTGCCTTCCGTGATCAATTGAAAATTATCAAAAAATCAGGATTCAAGATATAAGAAAATATGCTTCAGAAACTGCTTGGCTTTGCGAAAATTTTGAATGAGTTGCAGAAAGTGGAGCGCGTGATCCGCGTGCCGGGTTCGGAGCGTTGGGAGAATGATGTAGAGCATTCGTATAGTCTCGCAATGCTGGCTTGGTATATTATCGAAAGTGAGCATCTGTCACTTGATAAGGAAAAAGTCTTTTCGTATGCTCTAGCTCATGATTTGGTCGAGGTGTACGCTGGCGACACTTATATATACAGTGAGGATAAAGAGTTCTTGGCATCGAAACCGGAGCGCGAACGTTTGGCAGCCGAGCGACTGGTGGGAGAATTCCCAGATGTTCCGGAAATACATACCGCTATCAAGGGCTATGTGACCAAAGAAGATCCGGAAAGTCGTTTTGTCTATGCTCTTGATAAGGTTGAGCCAATGTTGAAAGTGTATCTTGATAATGGCCGAACCTGGCAAGAAAAAAAGATCACCCTTGAAATGCTCTATGAGCATAAGAAAGCTAAAATAGCTCTCTCGCCAGAAATACAGCCGTACTTTGATGAGTTTATGGAACTGCTTCGGAAAGAAGAAAAGAAACTCTTTGGTGAATAAAAATAGAAAAGGCCAATGACGTGAGTCAAAGGCCTGGGATGGGTCCGCGTTTGCGGAAGGGAGAAGGGGAGGGGGAGAGAGTATAGGAAGCGTTGTTCTTATAATTTTTGGTATTCAAGCGAATACCAGCGTCCTCTCAAATCCCCCAGCCCCGTGCCTTGAATATAACATTACTAACGCTTAGCGGCAAGGGCTTTTCGTTAGCCCTGATAGGCTCTCCCAAGATTGAAGGCGGCATTGATGATCTGCTCCAACATTTCGGGACCGTCACTTGCTCGGAGGTCATTCAAGTATTCCGCAACTTCATCTGGGAGTTCCAAGGGGATGTATCCGACGACAATGTCTGGAGATTCGCCAGCTTCCTTCCAGAATCTGCGAGCGGATTCAAGTGAGTGAACTTCTGGCGGAGAAAGTTCTACGATGATCGCGTCTGGTGGGCAGGAATGATCCGGTCCGGGCTGTAATATGGTGAGGTGAGTGGTCACGATGAACCCTCCTGTGAATGGGACCGATGAACTATGTGCTAAACTAATCACGAAGAGGATAAAATGTCAATATATCTATGCGGAAAATACTGACACTGTGTCTTGTGCTTCGGGAAAATCAGATACTTCTAGGTA
The DNA here is from genome assembly GCA_964612055.1 of uncultured Bdellovibrionales bacterium. Taxonomy (GTDB): domain Bacteria; phylum Patescibacteriota; class Minisyncoccia; order Moranbacterales; family UBA1568; genus UBA1568. The sequence goes on along the minus strand of CAZTBI010000001.1, from coordinate 277,994 downwards.
TGAAGAAGCGTGGGTTTGGCGCGGGACGGTGGAATGGCTTTGGCGGGAAGGTAGAAGCAGGGGAAACGATTGAGGCTGCTGCCAAACGAGAAACTGAGGAAGAGTGCGGTATCGTGATCACGGAGATGGAAAAAGTTGGTATTCATGAGTTTGAATTTGAAAATGCGCGAGGTGATATTTTGGAAGTGCACGTTTTTCGGGTTGATACTTGGACAGGGGAACCGCGAGAAACCGAAGAGATGCGACCGCAGTGGTTCACGACTGATGCTATTCCTTACGATGAGATGTGGCCGGACGACATTCATTGGGTGCCGGTGTTCCTGACTGGTAAAAAATTTCGTACGAAATTTCTCTTTGGAGAAGGGGATACAATACTGGAAACTGAGGTAGTTCCGGTATTGGATTTCTAAAAACACCTTTTCTAAGCCACGAAGGACTCTTTACCCCGCACCTTTTTGGCAGGAGTATCTCTGCAATCATTTTAGTGGGGGTGCTTACATACTATATAAATAAAAACTAGGTGCCGTAAGGATTGGTTTCATTGTGGGGAATAATGCCAAAAAGGTGCGGGGCTTTACAGGGGTCTTTTTTTGTGCTATTCTAGGTGTCCCTGAGGAGTCCGAGGAATAGTCCAAGGAACCGCCCAAAGGGAAACAAGGAGTTACTCCAATGCAGAAAAAGACACTGGCGCGTTTGGCTGTCATGTCCATGGCCATCGCCGCCGCCGCTGCTGCCCCGGCCGCCCCGCCCCCGGAGCCGCCCAAGGCGATGATCGTCGCAGCGGTGATGGATCAGGCGCCGATCTACATCGGCACGGAAGGCCGTCGTCCGCGCCCGAGCCCTGAGCCCGAGTCGGATCCGCGGCTCCCGCAGATGCCCACCGTCCCCAACTGAAAGGGGTTCCAGGAGTACTAAGGCTCTCTCCTTAGTCCCGCTCGCGAAGACCTGAACCAGGGTTTTCGCGAGCTTTCATTTTTCCTTGAGTTTTCTCTTTAGTTGCTCTACAATACCTTCGTTTCCTTTGGGCCTGTAGTTAAGTGGTACAACGCTGCATTCGCATTGCAGAGGCGCGAGTCCGATTCTCGCCAGGTCCACAAAATTTTTGATATCTCTATGAAACCAATTCTTGTTACTTGTTATGTCAATCCAGACCTTGACGGCGTGTCAGGCTCTGTTGCTTATGCTGAGTTTTTACAGAAAATGGGCAAAATTGCAGTGGTAGGGATTTTTGGTGAACCACACGAAGAGGCAAAATACATTCTGAATCGCTTTGCTATTTCATATCCACAGGAACTTCCAGATGCTCATGGCTTGGTTAACACTCTTTGTTTTTCTCAAAAGATAGACCTATCCTATTGACTGATAGACAGTTTCGTGGAATAATAAAACGTCGTTCTTTGTGCCCTTTTTCATCATAGACCTTTCTGAGGAGGAAGTTGTTATGAGCGCATCAACAGTAGGTACCCTTGCTGAGGTGAGGACGCTGCGTCCCACTGGACTTTTGGAGGAAGACATCAAATTTCGCCAAAAGTTGTTTTCGGTGATAGCGAGTGCCGCTATCGGCGATGACGGAATCCTGACGGAACTCCCGCTACTCAAGGCGATGTTGCTTCGGCCAGCAGAAACCGAGGTGTTCGCCAGTCGTCTGGCGAGGCTCTTCCATACCAAGGAAGTGACTTTGGTTATCGGGATCGATGACCATGGCGCCGTTCTGGCTCACAGCGTGGCACGCATTCTGGAGGGGTTGTATTCATCGGATCGTCCGGTGTCCTTTCTCTCCATGAAGGAGAATCACGATGGCACGTATGCGTTCTCTTTGCATGCGCCAGAGGTGCTCCGAGGCGCTAACGCCATTCTGATTGAGCCATTTCTGGCTCCCGGGCGCTGGCCACGGATCCAGACCTGCCTCAAGAGTATCGAGGCATTGAGCCTCAATGCCAATGTTTCCGCCATCGGCACGGTTATCGAGTTCGACGGCCGGCCAGCAGGAACGAAGAATGGGTTCCGCGTTGAGTCTTTGCTCAGTATGGAATTTTCAGCGACGTAGGCTTTCGGGCTCCAGGCCTTGTGGGTATCTCCCTCAAGGCTTTTTTCTTACCGAGACATACTCTTTTATTAAGACGGGTTGCTTGCCAAAAGGCTGGAAGTACGGTATGCTGACCGGAGTAATAGATGAATGACTGCACTATGAAGGTGATTCTTTTGACGGATGTGAAAGGCTTAGGAAAAGCTTTGGACATCAAAGAAGTAAAAAATGGTTACGGATTTAACTATCTCCTTCCGGAAGGGTTGGCTGATTTGGCGACGCCTGGTGCGATCAAACAGGCGGAACGTTTTATTGCGAAGCGGAAGGAAGAAATGGCCAAAACAACTGAGGAGCACCGTACGGTAGCTACTTCACTTTCTGGCAAGAAAGTGGTGATCAAGAGCAAGGCTGAAAAAGGAAAACTCTTCGGTTCTGTAGGGCGCGAAGAAGTGGCTACTGCTTTGGAAGCTCTGGGTATCAAGGTGAGTAAAGAAGTGATCGTTTTAGATAAGGCTCTCAAAGAAGTGGGTGAATTCCCTGTTTCAGCGGATTTCGGTCACGGAGTGAAGGCGAGCTTTACCGTTCTGATAGAATCGGAGTAAAGATCGAACGCTATTTTACAAAGAGCCGCTCCCCACACTGTCCCTGGTAGCGGCTCTTTCTCTATAACAGGTAAAATATTGTCCTGATTTTACTAGCACTCGCTCGGAAACGAAAATAAATTTTCTTTTCACTCGCTTCGTTTAGTAATAAAAATCATTTTTCATACTCGTATGGCAAAACAAAAAGCGAAGCAGACCAAGTATATTTTCGTAGTAGGCGGTGTGATGAGCGGTGTCGGTAAGGGTATCGCGACGTCCTCTATAGGTAAGATTCTTCAGGGGAAGGGCTTCAATGTGACGGCGCTCAAGATTGATCCGTACATCAACGTCGATGCTGGCACTATGAACCCGACCGAGCACGGCGAAGTGTTTGTTTTGAAAGATGGGTACGAGACTGATCAAGACATGGGGAATTATGAGCGTTTTTTGAATATTGAACTGACTCGGGATAACTACATGACGACCGGCTTGGTCTACAAAACCGTCATTGAAAAGGAGAGGAACCTGGAATATGCCGGGAAATGTGTCCAGGTGGTGCCACATATTCCGATGGAAGTGATCAGTCGCATCAAGAGGGCGGTGAAACAAGCCAAGGCTGATATCGCGATCATTGAAATTGGTGGAACAGTTGGGGAGTATGAGAACATCCTTTTTCTCGAAGCTATCCGTATGCTCAAAACCGAGCAGCCAGGAGATGTGATCACCGCCATTGTGAGCTATATTCCTACGCCATCCAAGGTAGGGGAGATGAAGACGAAACCAACACAACATGCTGTCCGAACCTTAAATGGTACTGGCATTCAACCGGATATTATCATTGCTCGGGCTGATCGACCGCTGGATGAGAAACGCAAAGAAAAGATTGCGGTTTTTTGCAATGTTCACAGGGAAGACGTCATCAGTGCCCCAGATGTTGAGAGTATCTATGATGTACCAGTAAATTTTGAGAAGGATCACCTGAGCGACATCCTTTTGAAGAAGCTTGGTTTGAAGGCGAAGAAAGTGATTGGTATCGGGGAATGGGAGAAGCGGGTGAAGCGTATCAAAGCGGCCAAGGAGGTAGTGAAAATTGGTGTAGTAGGGAAGTATTTTAAGACCGGTGATTTTGTCCTCTCTGATGCCTATATTAGCGTTATTGAAGCATTGAAACACGCTGCCTGTCAGGTGGGGCGCAAAGCAGAATTGACCTGGATTGATAGTACCGAGTTTGAAGGGGATGCGAAGAGATTGAAGGGACTCAAAAAGTATGACGGTATTATTATTCCTGGCGGTTTCGGGAGTCGTGGTATTGAAGGAAAGATTAATGCTATTCGTTTCTGTCGTGAAAATCAGATTCCATATTTTGGTTTGTGCTACGGCATGCAACTGGCCGTCATCGAATATGCCCGTCACGTGGTGGGATTGAAAGAGGCTCATACCACCGAAGTCAATCAAAAAACGACCCAGCCAGTAGTCGATATCATGCCGGAGCAAAAAGAGAACCTCCGCAAGAAAAATTATGGGGCGACGATGCGCCTCGGTCACTATGAAGCCAAGGTTCTGCCAAAGACTCTGGCTGCCAAAGCCTACGGTACAGAAAGGATTCTTGAGCGTCATCGCCATCGCTATGAAGTGAATCCAGAATATGTAGAGCAGTTGAAAAAGGCTGGTATGGTATTCTCCGCGACTTCGCCGAATGGTGTGCTCATGGAGATTGCCGAGCTTCCGAAAGAGAAGCACCCGTTTTTCCTGGCGACCCAGTTCCACCCGGAATTCCAGTCCTCGCTGCTTCACCCGCACCCGCTCTTTGTCGCTTTTCTTGAAGCTTGTAAGAAGAAGTAGGAGTAGTCTTTGGAGTAATAAAAAACACCCCCGGAAGGAGGTGTTTTTTATATCGGAAGTATTAGGACTGCTTCTTCTCTGGGAGGATGTTCACGAAGGTTCGGGAAACGATCTTACCAGTGAAGTCCTTGACCTTGCGAGCCTGGAATTCGACGAATCCGGAGGCTAGGGCAAAGAGGGTATCATCTTCACCACGCTTGACGTTCTTGCCTGGGTGGAACTGGGTTCCACGCTGACGGATGATGATGTTACCGACGGCAACAGCCTGGTTACCGAAGATTTTGACGCCGAGACGCTTAGAAATCGAATCGCGGCCGAGGGTGGTTGATCCACCTGCTTTTCTGGTTGCCATAATTTATACCGTTACAAGTTTAAGTATGAAAAACACTCAATCCTTTCCCTGGTATGCCTGTCGAAGTACGGACTTGTAACGGCACGAGGGAGCGCTTACACATTACGGAAAGTGCGATATACTGTAGAGGGAGTATATCACGGCTCTGGCTATTGGTCAAGTATGCTATGAAAGAACGTATCTTACAGTGGTTACAAGAGAATAAAGGGCGTTTAGGGGCGCTCATCGGAGTTTTACTGGTAGGAGTCCTCTGTTTTGAGGCAGGCCTGCTTCAGGGGAAAATGAAGCAGGAAACGCCGCTTGTTTTGTCTCTTCCGTCGGTTCCTATCGAGAGTATTACTTCGGCCGGGACTGAAACCGTTCCGTCTTCTGAACAACAGGTACTCTCGCATGTTGAGCCAATTGTCGCCAAAAGTAGCGAAAAAACAGGCTGTGTTTTTGTGGGAAGTAAGAATTCGAACAAATATCACCTTCCGACCTGTGCGGTAGCCAAGAGGATTAAGCCGGAAAACAGAGTATGTTTTGCCTCAAAAGAAGAGGCAGAAAAGCGCGGTTATGTCCCGAGCTGTCTCGAATAGCATCTTTGTGGCATACTACGAAGAGAAAAAAACAAAAATGACCGAAGAAAATCTACAAAAAAACAAAATTCGCCTCATCAGCCTCATCTCCTTCATCATCGGATTTCTTGATGCTTTTTTTATCTACGTACTCTCTACGTATTTTTCAGTGGTTTCTGGGGTAACGAATGTTGGCATCTTCTACTTCTTGGGTTATGGAGGAGTACTGATAACATTGTTTTACCTCCAGCCACTCATTCGTTTCATGGGCAAGGCGCGGATTCTCTATCTCTCATTGGGGATGAGTATCTGTGCGGCAGCGATTTTAGCGGTGGTCACGAATCAATGGGTGACGCTTGGCGTAGCGCTGTTTCTTATTGTCACAACGAATGTGACCTGGGTGGCGCTCGATATTCTCTTGGAAAGCTTTTCTAAGGATCATGTCTCTGGAACTATTCGTGGTCTCTACCTGACTATCATGAATGCTGGGCTTCTTATAGCGCCATTTCTTTCGCTCCAAACGCTTGATCGGTTCAGTTATGATGGAATCTTCTTGGTTCTGGTCGTTGGGTATGCGTTAGTTTTTGTTATGGCGCTCCTCGGTTTCCGTAAGGATAATCATGTATTTCAGGAGAAGCTTCGCTTTCGTGAGACGGTGAAAAAAATGATGCAGGAGAGAAATTTACTCCGCATTTATCATATTTCTTTTGCTATGGAATTCTTCTATGCGCTCATGATTATCTATACGCCGATCTATCTTCGTTCCCTTGGATTCTCTTGGAGTGATATTGGGATCATTTTTACCGTCATGCTCATCCCATTTGTTCTGCTCCAGTACCCGTTGGGAGTGCTCGCGGATCGTTATTTTGGAGAAAAAGAAATGCTTATGGGAAGTATCGCCATTGTCATGGCTGCGACATTGGTACTACCCTTTCTTCCAGCAGGTAATTTGGCCGTGTGGGGGACGGCGCTTTTTATGACGCGGGTGGGCATTGCTGGTATTGAGATCCTTCGTGATTCCTATTTCTACAAGCAAATTGATGGCGACAATCTCGACGTTATTGCTTTTTTCCGGACCGCCAGACCGCTCGCAAATATTGTGGCCGCCATTCTTTCGACCCTTATGCTCCTCCTTTTCCCTGTTTGGAGCGTTTTCTTTATCGTGGCCCTGATGCTTTTCTTCGCTCTGATAGAGACTCTGTTCTTGAAAGATACAAAGAGTGCTCGGGAACGCCTTCGGATGGCTTTATAAAGCGACTTCTTTCCTTGGAAAAAGATAAAAAAAATGGTATTCTAGTGAGGAAATGTAGTAAAGCATTTCCTCTTTGTTATGGCCTATCACTTTCATCTCGAGAAGTTCGAAGGACCACTTGATCTTTTGCTTGCTTTAATAGAAAAAGAAAAGCTTGATATCACGCAGGTCAGTTTGGCGCAGGTGGCTGATCAGTACCTGGCTTATATTCGTGATGAAGAGGCGATCACCCTTGAAAATCTTTCCGTTTTCCTCTCAATCGCTGCCCGGTTGATCTTGATCAAGTCACGAGCGCTGCTTCCGGTGCTTGATTTCAGTGATGAAGAGGAAGAGGCGATGGAGGATCTGGAGTATCGTCTCAAAGCCTACAAACTCTTCCGAGAAGCTTCGTTGGGACTCGGAAATCTCTTCATGAAGTCTCGTGGCGCCTTTTCTCGGGAAAGTTTCTTAGGGACGCAAGTAGTTTTTTATCCTCCCAAAGACATTACCAAAGAAGCGTTGCATGATCACTTCATGAGTGTTTTGGGGGATATTCCGGTGTTTGAAGTGCTTCCAGAAAAGGAAGTGGCGGCTATCATAACCTTGGAAGAGAAGATCGCGCTTTTACAGAGAACCCTTTCCGAAAGAGTGGAATCCTCCTTTCATGAGATTATCAGTACGGCACAGGATAAGGTAGAAGTGATCGTTTCTTTCCTCGCTATGCTCGAACTCATCAAGCAGCGTTTCATCCATGTGGAACAAGAAAAGTTTTTCAGTGATATTCGAATAAAACGCCTCGTCTAGAATTTTATGGCACACACGCATCCTCTTTCAGTCTTGGAATCACTCCTCTTCGTCAGCGGAGAACCGGTTTCCGTATCTCGGATAGCAAAAATTCTTGAAATTCCAGAGGAAGAGGTACGTACAGCTCTTGACCAATTGGCTCAAAAATATGGAGAGGATACTGAAAGGGGGCTTATGCTTGTACGAGATGACAAGACAGCGCTTTTAGCTACAAAACCAGAAAATGCCTCAGTGGTGGAGTCTCTCACCAAGAGCACGCTTCAAGAAAACATGAGCAAAGCAGCGCTGGAGGTTTTGGCGATTATCGCTTATCGAGCCCCGATTGCTCGAGTTGAGATCGATGCTATTCGAGGGGTGAATTGTAGCTTCACGCTCCGTAATCTCCTTCTGCGAGATTTGATATCCCGTGAGGGGAATCCGAGTGATAGTCGTGGCTATCTCTATCGTCCGACGCTCCACTTTCTACAGGTACTCGGTATCGAAAAGGTTTCTGAGCTCCCCCAGTACGAAGCTCTTTCGCAGGATGAGCGTCTCCGCATGATTCTAGAGCAAGAAGCTGGAGCGGCACCGGAAGAAGTGCTCTCTCAATCAACTGAAAATGAAAACAAATAGGATATGCGCGTACTGATACTTCTCATTATTGTTGCGGGGGCAGTCTATATCACCGTAGGTGGAAAGGGCGGTTCTCTTATTGCTCATGGGAAAAATATTCTCGGTTTTTTGCAAGTTGAAGATGAGCGTTTCGGCGGGAAAGAGAAGCGTGATCAAAGCGTAACGTCCCTCATTACTGAGCCATTGGTAGCTGAAAGTCGCGAATTAGCGACCAGTTTTCAGCCTGAACTAAAAGAATACTCGCCTCGTCTTTCTATTGTGACGGCGCACGCTTCAATCATCGTTGATGCGGAATCTGGGAAAGTTCTCTACGAGAGAAATGCTGATCAAAGGCGCCAGATCGCGTCATTGACCAAGCTTTTTACCGCGACACTTGTCATGGAACGAATCAAGAATCTTGATGAATTGGTAACGATCGATGAAGAAGCGATCTACTCTGATGGCACTCGGGTAGGGTGTCCACGCTCTGGTTTCTGTAATGGTATTCGACTCAAGCCAGGAGAGAAACTCACGGCTCGTGATCTGCTCAAAGCAGCGCTGATGAATAGTGCTAACGATGCCGCTATTGCTCTTGGGAAACATATGGGCAAGACGCAAGACGGTTTTGCCAAGATCATGAACGAACGAGCGTTGGAACTTGGCTTGGTAAATTCCCATTTCTGTACACCTTCTGGTCTCGAGCCTGATGGTCGAGAAACGGAATGCTACTCTACGGCTTCTGATGTGGCGAAAATTGCGACACATGCTTTGAAATTCCCAGAGATTTGGGAAATCATGCGTTTTGAAAAAGTGTATATTACTTCGAGTGATGGAAAATATACGCATGAAATTTTCAACACTGACCAGCTCCTCGGGCAATTTCCAAACCTGATTGGTACCAAGACTGGTTTTACGCCACTCGCTGGGTACTCGCTCTTGGCAGTAGCGACTGATCGAACTGAGAATCACAAGATCGTGGCAGTGGTACTCGATGATCAGTCACGTTGGCAGAGCGTCCGCTCCATGTTTGACTGGAGTTTTCAGGCTTTTGATTGGAAATAATTTTTTCTTACTTTATGGAAACGATCCAGATTGCCCAGATACAGAGTGTTCCTCAGATCATCAATGTTCTCAAGGTTTTGACGACAGGACTTCTGGCTTTTCTTATCGCTTTTGCTTTGACACCGCTTTGGACACACCTTCTCTACAAATATAAATTCGGGATCAAGATAAAGGAAAAATCAGTCAACGGTGAGCAGCTGACGTTTGTGAACAAGATGCACGCGATTAAAGCAGGAACGCCAACGATGGGTGGGGTGATTGTTTGGTTCACGGTGCTTATACTTGTTCTCCTTTCCCACTACGTCTTTCCATTTATTGCCGAGTGGACCAGTACCAACTTTATCGCGCGGCTCGATTTTTTCAAGCGCTCTCAGGTATGGTTACCACTTTTTGTCCTCATCACAGCTGGTATTTTAGGGCTCTTTGATGATTACATGAGTGTTCGGGGTCGCGGGACGAACAAAGGTGGTGGTATGCGTTTTGCTTTTCGTTTTTGGTGGCTTTTTGCTATCGCCGGTCTTGGTGCTTGGTGGTTTTATAGCAAGCTTGGTTGGGATGAGATTCATGTACCAGCTATTGGCGATTTCACGATTGGTTGGTGGTATATTCCGCTCTTTATCTTCGTTATTCTCTTTGCAGCCATTTCTTCCAATGAAACAGATGGCCTGGATGGTTTGAATGGTGGAGTTCTCCTCATCGCCTTTAGTGCTTTCTCGCTCATCGCGTTTGTGCACAACAAGATGGATCTAGCCGCCTTTTGTGCGGCACTCGCTGGGGCGCTTATGGCATTTCTCTGGTTCAATATCTACCCCGCCCGCTTTTTCATGGGTGATACCGGCGCTATTGCTCTCGGGACAACGCTTGGCGTGGTAGCTATGATGACCAACTCCGCCTTGGTACTTTTTATTATTGTGGCACTCTACTCCATCGAATCAGGCAGTGCGGCGCTGCAGCTTTTGAGTAAGAAATATTTCGGACGGAAAATATTTTTGGCTGCTCCTATTCACCATCATTTCGAGGCCAAGGGTTGGCCAGAACCGAAAATTGTCATGCGAGCTTGGATATTTACGGCGCTGACAGCTCTCATCGGAGTAATGATCGGTATTTTGGGAATGGGGAAATAGAAAATAATATATAATGTTTTCAAATGTATGGCGCTACGGAGTATTGAAGGAGCGGATGTTTCTCATCAAAGAGTGTTGATACGTGTCGATTTCAATATTGAGCAGAGTAATCTAGCTGGCAGTGAAGAGCACTTTCGTCTCAGTATTGCCAAAAAAACGATTGATCTTATTGCCTCTTCCTCTGGAGTGAAGATCGCTCTTTTGACCCACTTTGGGCGCCCGGATGGGAAGAGAGATGAAGAGGCTTCGGTGGCTAAACTTATTCCCGCTATAGAGCGCTCCCTCGGGAGATCGGTCGTGTTTGTTCCTGATTGCATCGGTGACGGCGTCAAAGAAGCTCTTGAACAGCTTTCAGAGAATCAGATACTGTTACTGGAGAACGTGCGTTTTTATCCGGAAGAAGAACAAAATGATGCCGCTTTTGCAGAGAAATTAGCCGCTCCTTTCACCTTGTACGTCAATGAGGCCTTTAGCGTTTGTCATCGGGCGCATGCCTCGGTTGAGGCGATAACCAAGCTCCTTCCATCGTACGCCGGTCTCCGTTTGTGTGAAGAGATTACCGAACTTGATCGTATCCGTCTTTCACCAGAGCATCCAGCCATCGCTATTATTGGTGGGGCAAAAATTGAAACGAAGCTGCCGCTTATCTCAGCCTTGGAAAAGAATTACGATGCTATCTTGGTAGGAGGAAAGGTAGCCAATGAAGCTATTGATCAGAAGCTCGTTTTTTCTGAGAAAGTGCTTTTGCCAAAAGATTTTGACTCTGATCTCAGACTCGACATTGGTCCTCAGACGGTCGCTTACTACACGCAGATTATTGCTATGGCCAAAACGATTATTTGGAATGGTCCGATGGGAAAGTTTGAAGAGAAGCCCTATGACATCGGGACAGAGGCCATCCTCTATGCACTTTTGAAGAGCGAAGCCTATGTGGTCATCGGCGGTGGAGAGTCGCTGGCGGTTCTGGAAAAGGCTGATGCGATCAAAAAAGTTAGTTTTGTTTCTTCTGGTGGTGGAGCCATGCTCGAATACTTGGGCGGCCAAGAGCTTCCTGGGTTACTCGTACTCACGGCATGATATACTAAAGAAAAGTTTCCGAATACTAAACTGTTGAAATGAATCTATGGCAAAAATTACTGCTGTACAGGCGAGAGAGATTCTGGATTCTCGTGGTGAGCCAACCGTAGAGGTAAAAGTGACCCTGGATGATGGTATTGTAGCGCGTGCCGGTGTCCCATCCGGGAAATCAACAGGTGCCTTTGAAGCAGTTGAGCTTCGCGATGGTGATACGAAGCGTTATCGTGGCGCCGGAGTACTCCAGGCCGTTGCTAACGTCAACACAGAAATCGCTGAAGCAGTGCTCGGGATGGATGCTGCTGATCAAAAAGCACTTGATGAGAAGATGACGGCACTTGATGGTACTCCGAATAAGGGGCGTCTTGGAGCCAATGCTATCTTGGGTGTTTCCTTGGCTGCCTGTCGTGCTGCCGCTAAGTCTGCCAAGATGCCACTGTATGAACATATTGCCGAGCTTTACGGCAAAAAGAAGTCAGAGGCTTCTTTTCCGGTACCGATGTTCAATATTGTGAATGGCGGAAAGCACGCCGATTCTGGTCTCTCGGTTCAGGAATTTAAAATTGTCCCGTTTGGAATCAAGACTTTCCCTGAGCAGCTTCGGGCAGGCAGTGAAGTATTTCATGCATTACAGAAGATTTTGGAACAACGCGGTTTCACAACGGCTGTAGGTGACGAGGGGGGATTTGCTCCTCGAGTAGAAAGTCATGCGCAGGCCCTGGAAGTTATCGGTCAGGCCGTGACTGATGCTGGGTACAAAATGGGGGAAGATATTTTTGTTGGACTTGATGTTGCGGCTGATTCTTTTTATGACAAGACAGAAGATCAATATCTTTTGAAACCGGAAGGGGCAGCGCTTTCTCGCGAGAGTCTCATCAATGTCTATCGTGAATGGATGCAGAAGTATGCGGTCGTTTCTATCGAAGATGGTTTGCATGAAGAGGATTGGGAGGGATGGCCAACTATGAAGGAGAAATTGGAAAAAGAAGAAACTGCCTGGAAGAAGCCATTGATGCTGATCGGTGATGATCTCTTGGTGACAAATGTCGAGCGTCTCAAGAAAGCAATTGAAAAGAAGGCCTGTAATGCAGTACTTATCAAGGTGAACCAGATCGGTTCTGTTTCTGAGACACTTGATTGTATGCGTTTGGCAGAAGAGCACGGGATGAATCGGGTCATTTCCCATCGTTCCGGAGAAACAGTGGATGATTTCATTGCTGATCTCGCCTTCGGGACAGGAGCGGAATTCATCAAATCAGGATCGCTTTCTCGTGGAGAGCGTCTCGCAAAGTATAATCGTCTCTTGGAAATATACGAGTCTACTCGCTAAACATTTCTTTATGTGGTTCGGCACGAAAAATCCAGAGGTCATTTGTATCGGTTCTACTTCACAGGATATTTTTTTTCCGACCGACGAAGGAACGATACTCGAAACCCCAGAAGATATTACTGCCAAGGAGAAAATTGCGTTTGAACTTGGGGGAAAGTACCGAGTGGCTGATCGCTACGAAGCCATCGGTGGAGTCGCGGCCAATGTTTCCGTGGGACTGGCACGATTAGGTCATCAGGTCGCTCCGTATAGCTGTGTCGGAGGCGATGCGCTTGGAAAGATTTTGCTCAAGGAGTTTGAAGAAGAGGGCGTGTTGACCAATCTCGTGTGTCAGCAGACTGATGCCAGGACTGATCTCTCGGCCATCATCGTTCTCACTCAAAATGGTGAACGGACGATTTTTCATAACCGTGATGCCAACGAACGTTTGGTAGTTGAGGAAGCAAAACTTCGTGGTGCCAAGTGGCTTTTCGTCAGTGCCTTGAATGGTAATTGGGAAACAAACATGGACACTCTTCTTTCGGCCAAGGAAAAATTTGGCCTGAAGCTTGCTCTTAATCCTGGTCAGCACAACATCAAAGAGAATCCGAAACGTATTTTTGACACGCTTCCATCAGTCGATCTTTTGCTTCTCAACAAGGATGAAGCTATCGAACTGCTCCTGCAGTCAACGCCGAAACCGACGAACGCAGAGCTCGACGACGAATTGTTTCTTCTGGAGAAATTAGCTCAGACTGGCGTGAAATGCATCGGTATGACAGATGGTAAGAGGGGATCGTGGGGGTATGACGGAAAAGAATACTGGCACTGCCCGATTCATACCAGAATCAAGGTGGTTGATAGCACGGGCGCCGGGGATGCCTTTGGATCAGGATTCTTTGCAGCACACCTAACTGGGAAGCCTCTTTCACGAGCTCTCCAATATGGAATAGCCAACAGTGGCAGCGTTGTCGGTTTTTATGGTGCAGTAGAAGGACTGCTCACTCCTCATGAGATGGAAGAAATTTCTGCCAAGATTACTCCGAAACGTCTCCGCTAAGGTCTTTTATCGCTCACTCGTGTATAATAAGAGAGATGAAGCGTAAAGAAAACACAAAGATTTTTTATGGGGTTATTCTCCTTTAAACAGGAATCTGATTTGGTGCTTGCTTTGGATATAGGAACCGAAGTTGTCAAAGCGCTTATTCTTCGTATCGAGAAACAAGAACGACGCGGTGTGGTTATCGGTGTCGGTCGAGTGGTGCAGAGAATGGGGAATATGCAAAGCGGTGCTGTTTCTGATATTAGTGGGGTGATTGAATCATCACGTCAGGCCATTGCTTTGGCCAAAGAAAAAGCCGGGGTCAAGCGAGTAGAGAAAAGTATCATCGGTATTGCAGGCGAGCTTGTCAAAGGAACGACGACGACGGTGCACTATGAACGCGTTAATCCAGAAATGCACATTGGGGTTCCAGAGCTCAAGATGATTATCCAAAAGGTGCAGGAAAAAGCCTATGAGCGTATTCGTCGCCAGCTGGCCTGGGAAATGGGGAAGGATGATATCGACGTCAAATTGATCAATGCCGCCATCGTCGATGTCCGGATTGATGGCTATCCAGTAGTCAATCCAGTTGATTTCCAGGGGAGAGAGGTCTCCATGAGCGTTTTCAATGCTTACGCGCCTATGGTGCACTTGGGTGCTCTCGAAACCATTGCCGATGAGCTTGGGCTTGATCTTCTCTCTGTGGCCGCTGAGCCGTATGCGGTAGCTCGTTCCATAGAAGTGGCTGATATGCTCGATTTCAGCGCTATCTTCATTGATATTGGAGGAGGAACCACTGATATTGCTGTGGTGCGCAATGGCGGACTGGAAGGGACCAAGATGTTTGCTTTGGGTGGTCGTGCTTTTACCAAGCGTTTGATGCAGGAATTTCAGGTCAATTTCGATGTCGCCGAACGGATGAAGATAGACTATGCCAATGGCCGTTTGAAAAGTGAAGAAGCAGGCCGTATCGCCGCTTTGTTTGCTGATGACTGTCGTATCTGGCTCGGTGGAGTGGAGCTTTCGCTCCTTGAATTTGCTGAGACAGACCTGCTCCCACCTCGTATTTTCCTCTGTGGTGGTGGTTCAGCGTTGCCAGGTATCAAACAAGCACTGCTTTCACAAGAGTGGTCTACCTTTCCTTTCCCAAAAGTCCCGCAAGTTTCTTTCCTACAGCCTCGTGACGTCGCTCGTATTACTGATACCACCGGAGAACTAAATAATCCGCAGGATATGACACCGATTGGTTTGGCGCACCTTGCTCTCCTTGATTCCGTCGAAGAAGAAAAGATGCTTTCCAGTATTTTACGTCGCAGTATGGAGTCACTTGAGAAAAAATAATTTCCATCCCTATGCCACAGACATTTTATATCGAAAATGACGAAGAGATTATCTCAGTCATCGGCCGTCTCCGTCACTCGTCTTCCGAGGAGAATTATTTTATTTTCCCGAAGCGCTCATTGGTACTGCAAAGTATCATCAATCTCCGTTTGTTTCAGAGAGAGGCTGAAAAATTAGGGAAAAAAGTTATCGTGGTTACTCAAGACGAGACAGGGAAAGCGCTCGCTGAAAAAGCTGGCCTCGCTACCGAACACTATACGGATGATTTTTCTCGTAAAGCTACTCACATGGAGATGGTTGTTTCATCTGAGGGTGAGAAAAAGGCGCCAGCCAAGATTTTGAATGCCGAACAAAATGCTCCTCGGTCCGAAGAATTAGGGAGCAGTGATTTTTATACTGGAAGTGGAGAAAACGGCATACGTCGAGAGATCAAGCAAACTCAGGCTCCTCAGCCTCAGGCTCTCAGAGTGCGAAACGCTTCTCCTTTGCAGCAGACCAGTCTCAATTCTAAGCGGGTTGAAGAACAGGCACAGAGACAGCAGCCGATAGCTCCAAAGCCGATGCGGACAATGATGACTCCTTCGTATGTGCCCTCTCAAAAAGAAGTGGCTTCGAGTATGGGAAGTGTACCTACGGATAACAGGGAAGAGCGGTTGAAAAACTTTTTCTCGGCAGATCGTAAGGCAGTTATGCCGCAGAGCGCTCCAGTCGTGAGAAACCGCCCTGATACGAAGCCAAAAATTGCTGTAGGATCAAAAAAGGTTGGCGGCATCTTCCTCCTTCTCGGAGGAGTGTCGTTCCTTTCTCTTGTCGGCGTGCTGTTATTTCTCTTCTTGCCAAAAGCAGAGGTTCGAGTCATCCCGTACAAAACTACGCAGGGTGTCGATCTCCAGTTTGATGGTCGTTCCGAAGGCGTTCTTGCGGAAGAGAATATTTTGCCAGTTCGCTTAGTTGAGAAACAACAGGAAGTCGTCTTTTCGGTCGATGCTACGGGCGCGTCTCTCGGGACAGCCCAGAAAGCTCATGGGACGGTTGTTATTTCCAACCGCTTCAGTACAGAATCGCAGTCATTGGTAGCGACCACGCGTCTCGAGGCACCGGATGGCAAGATATTTCGTCTGACCAGTGGCGTGGTGGTGCCTGGTATGACCAACAGTCAACCAGGAGTTATCGAAGCTTCTGTGATAGCTGATCAGGTCGGGGTGGGGTACAATATTGCCGCTACCAAGTTTACTATCCCTGGTTTCAAGGGAAGTGTGAAATATGAGAAGTTTTCTGCGGAGTCGAGCAAAGCGATGTCTGGTGGAGGGGATGCTAGTGGTGCAGACCTCCGTGTTATTTCCAAAGAAGATCTCGAAAAAGCTGAGAATCAGGCCAAAGCAAAAGTCAAAGAAGCCTATCTGAACTCAGTGAAGGGAGAACTCCTCTCTGGTGAGCGGGTGCTCGAGGAGAACCTCGATATTGTGGCTCTTGGAAATATAGCCCTACCACTTTCTGGTACGGTAGCTACTTCCTTTGAGTATAAGAATACTTTTAAAGTACGAGGCTTTATCTTCTCTGAAGATGCTATTAAGCAGAAAATCATTGAAAACGGTGAGCAAAAGCTTGACGGCGTGACCTTCCGGCCAACGACGGTTACTCTTTCCTATGGTGAAGCTATTCCTGACTACGATGCCAAAAAAATACGTCTCAAAGTACACGCGGTTGTTGATTCCGAGTCGGTGATCGACAAGGAAAAACTTTTGAACGGGATTTTGGGGAAGAATACTGCCGAAATCAATAGTCTTCTTGGTTCTTTTCCGGAAATCAAAAAAGTCGAGATCACCTTCAAGCCTCAGTGGTTCTCTTCTTCTATCCCGACTGCCAAGAGTCGAGTGACAATCATAGTGGCCCCTGGGAGCGTAGAATAAGCAAGGTGCGGGATTGATTTTCTTCTTTTCTTCTGGTATCATCGGGTATCGGAAACGTAAGTATTTCCTCTATGAATGACGAAAACACTGGCAACAAAGCAGGGGAGCGACGACGTCTCGAGACAGAGGTATTTTCTTTTGAGGGAGAGAAAAGAAGCCTCGAAAGAAAGAAAGAGGCGATTCAGGCGGAGGTGACTCGTTGTAAAAAAGATATCTCCCGTTTAGAATCTGAGAAAGAAGAAAAGGAAGCCGCTCTGGCCGCTCTGGATCGGAATATTTTTGATGTCGATGGAGAAATTTCCCAGCTGAAGAAAAAAATGAACGCACTGTAGTCTATGCCCGGTGGGAAAACTTTCACCAGGCAAGTAAACTGATATGCTCTAAGATTACAATTTTTAAGAATAGTGAAAGTATTACCACCGGGTATGCATACGAACGACATCCGACAGAAGTATCTCGAATTTTTCCAAAGTAAAGGGCACGTGATTGTTCCCTCTGCTTTGCTTGTGCCAGAAAATGACCCGACCACGCTTTTCACTGGCTCTGGGATGCAGCCAATTGTACCGTATCTTCTCGGTGAGAAGCATCCGTTGGGAACGCGTATCACTGATTCGCAGAAGTGTTTCCGTAGTCAGGACATTGAAGAGGTTGGAGACAATCGTCACACCACGTTCTTCGAAATGCTCGGCAACTGGTCTTTTGGTGATTATTTCAAACAAGAGCAAATCGCGTTCATGTGGGAGTTTTTGACGAAAGAGCTTGGTCTCGATCCCAAGAAGCTCTACTTTACCTGTTTCCGTGGCAATGATGAGCTTGGCATTCCGAAAGATACCGAGTCAGCCGAAAAATGGCAGGCACTTTTCAAAGAAGTTGGTATCGAGGTGACTATTGGGGAGAATCCAGAGCAAGATGGTATGCGTGAAGGGGAACACATCTTTTACTATTCAGAAAAGAAGAACTGGTGGAGTCGCGCTGGTGTACCAGGGAATATGCCGGTTGGTGAACCTGGCGGACCAGACACGGAGATGTTCTGGGATTTCGGTATTGAGCGAGGACTTCACGAAGTTTCTCAGTGGAAAGATGAAGCGTGTCATGTGAATTGTGATTGCGGCCGCTTCATGGAAATCGGCAACAACGTGTTCATGGAGTACAAAAAGACCGCTACCGGTTTTGAAAAACTTGCTCAGCAAAACGTCGACTTTGGTGGTGGACTGGAACGGATAGATGCTGCCTTGCGAGACAATCCTGATGTCTTCATGATTCCACTTTTCGATATCCCACGTACAGCACTAGAGAAACTTTCTGGGAAAACATATGGAAGCGATGAACGGACTACCTATGCTATGAGAGTTGTCTTGGATCATGTGCGGGCTGCTATTTTCTTGATCGGAGATGGGGTTTTGCCATCCAATAAGGATCAGGGTTACTTTGTTCGCCGCTTGATTCGTCGTGCTATTCGCTACAGTGATGCTCTTGGAGTAGAAACGTCCTTTGCGGCAGCTCTAGCAGAAGATTTTATTAGTTCATACAAAGAAGCGTATCCAAACTTGTCAGAGAAAAAACCTTTTATTACAGAAGCTCTGATTCAGGAGGAAACAAAATTTCGAACTACGCTTTCGAAGGGGTTGAAAGAATTGGGGCGCCGTACAGAGAGTGGTGCTCTTACTGGAAAGGATGCTTTCGATCTTCTATCTACCTACGGCTTTCCTCTTGAAATGACTCAAGAACTTGCCAAGGAGCAAGGAGTGGTTATTGATGAAGCGGCCTTTCGTGAGGAATTTAAGAAACATCAGGACCTCTCTCGCACGGCGAGTGCTGGGAAATTCAAGGGCGGGCTAGCAGATCATAGTGTCAAGGTGACGGCGCTTCATACAGCTACCCATCTTATGCTTGCGGCACTGCGCAAAGAGCTTGGACCAGATGTTCATCAAGCAGGATCCAATATTACGGAAGAACGCACTCGGTTCGACTTCACCTATGGAGAAAAAGTCTCACGAGAAATATTAGATCGTGTGGAAGCTTACGTAAATGAGGCGATCGCTGCTCAGGCGACAGTCGGGACAGTAGTAATGGACAAAGATGCAGCCAAAGCCGCTGGCGTCGAAGGAAGTTTCTGGGAGAAATATCCAGATAAAGTGACGGTGTACCAGGTAGAGGCACCAGATGGTAAGGTCTATTCCCGTGAACTCTGCGGTGGGCCACATGTCACGACGACGGCTGATATAGCCCTCTTTGGGAAGTTTAAGATTATCAAGGAAGAAGCCTCTTCGGCCGGTGTCCGCCGGATCAAAGCGATCTTACAATAATAGTATGTTTGAGACTCCAGCGTGGAAAGGATCGATTGAGAAGGGTCCAGAAAAAGGAAGAGGTATTGATGATTACGAGCGATTTCTTGCTTTTAAAAGAAATTCTTTGGAAGGAAAAGTAGTCTTAGATCTGGGGGCTGGACCAGAGGCAAGATTTGCAAGGGATATGAAAGAAGCAGGGATTAAAGCGGATGTAATATCCATGAGTCCTGATTACGCTGACGAAAAACAAAGAAAGTTCCTTCAGCCAAGTCGAAAAGAAAAAATAAAAGCTTTCGTTGGAGGAAGATTGCCTGAGTCTCCTTTGGTGGTTGCCGGAATTGCCGAGCAGCTTCCTTTCGGGGATGAGAGCTTTGATGAAGTCCTTTCGCTCTTTGCTGTTACTACATATTCACTAGAAAATTATCCAAGGTGGCTTCCAGAAGCCATCCGAGTTTTGAAAGATGGAGGAACGTTCCGTGTTGGTCCATTTAGAAAAGCTAAATTAGACTTACAGAGTCCCTCTGACCCAGAGTACCAGATTCGAGAAATGGACAAAATAAAAGCTTTTGTAGACAATTTAGGACTGGAATCTGAATTTGTTCTTGAGCCAGAGACTGGGCAAGAAGTTCTTATTCTGAAAAAGGTCCAAAAAGAAGAAAATTAAATAGAAAGGTAGCAGGTTTGACAGGGCTCGGGAAATCCGGTACAATAGGCAAGTATCTAAATGGCTCATTTTTGGCGTATGTTGGCGATTATCAGAACTGGTGGCAAGCAATACAAAGTCTCCGAAGGGGACAAGGTTAAGATTGAAAAGCTCGACACGGAAGTTGATGGTGTAGTGAAATTTGAAGTGCTCTTTGTCGGTGATGACAAAGTAGCTCATGTTGGTACTCCAGTATTGGAAAAGGCTGTTGTTGAGGGCAAAGTTGTCGCTCAAGATCGTCATGACAAGGTAAAGGGCGTGAAGCACAAGCCAAAGAAGCGTTACCTCGTTCGTTTCGGACACCGTCAGCCATACACAGAAGTACAGATCACCAAGATTTCTGCTTAAATCTAAAACCCGCTTACAAGAGCGGGTTTTTTATTTCTAAAATAAAGAAAATGAAAAGGCGGACCTGAGGCTTCGGGTCCGCTCTTGATTTTTTTGCACATGGTTGCCGACTTACTCGCTGGCAAGTGAGACGCCAGTGGGAGGCAAGATGTTCTCCGGATAGGCGGTCCCTTCTTGAAGGGCGAGGAGGGCTTTCTTTCGTTCTTCCTCGGTAAGGCTGTCGTAGTCGATTGGCGGATCTCCCAGTGGAACCGGGATTGATGCTGGAACAACTGCTGGCATCTCTGTCTCCTTCGCTTTGGTTCAAAACGATGCTTGTAATTATGCCAGTTCCTTGCGATTTGTCAAGGCGGCACTCAAAGTAAGTTCGTCAGCATATTCAATGTCGCCACCAGTGGCCAGACCCCGTCCCATACGGGTAATTTTGACCCCGAGAGACTCAAGTTTCTTTTTCAGGTATAAAGCGGTCAGATCGCCCTCAGTCGTCGGGTTGGTGGCCAAAATGACCTCTACGATACCGTCGCCTGAAACTCGGTGTAAGAGCTCGGTAATGCGTAAATTGCCGCTATTATCATTCTT
This sequence comes from uncultured Bdellovibrionales bacterium, assembly GCA_964612055.1. Classification (GTDB taxonomy): domain Bacteria; phylum Patescibacteriota; class Minisyncoccia; order Moranbacterales; family UBA1568; genus UBA1568. Next base: position 257,230 of record CAZTBI010000001.1, on the reverse strand, counting down.
GCCAGTTTCAAGAAGACCACCTAAAACATGATACAGGCCAGAGTAAATACCCAAACGTTCGATGGCAATAACGTCGAGTGGTTCTTCGACCACGCACAAGGCGGTGGTGTCGCGACGACTATCGGAGCAAATGTCACAGAGTTCTTTTTCGGCAATATGAAAACATCGCGTGCAACTCTTGAGTCGGGGGAGTTCTTCGAGACTTTCAGCAAAGTTCTGGAGCTTCTCCGGATCTTGTTTGAAGAGGTAGAGGACGATACGCTCCGCCATCTTCGGGCCAACGGACGGCAGGGCAGAGAAATGCGCAATAAGCGATTGAAAAGCTTTTGGGTACTGCATAGGAATCAAGAAGCAACGACTGTTAATTGTTTATTGGTATCTAGTGCGCTTTTTCGAGCGATTTGAAAGTGGTCGAGTTTTCTTCAAAGTAGAGGGAGATCTTTCCGACAGGACCATTACGGTGCTTGGCCACGATGACATCGGCAATACCCTTGTTTGGAGTATCTGGTTTCACGCGGTCTTCACGGTAGAGGAACATAACGACGTCAGCGTCCTGTTCGATAGATCCAGATTCACGCAAGTCAGAGAGTTTCGGTATTTGGTCAGGGCGGGATTCGACGGCACGGGACAGCTGCGAGAGAGCAATGACCGGGATGTTGAGTTCACGAGCTAGCTGCTTCAATCCACGAGAAATTTCAGAAATTTCTTGCACGCGGTTATCGCCTTTGGAACTCCGACCTTCCATGAGCTGCAGATAGTCGACGATGATGAGGCCCAGGTTGTGCTCGGCTTGGAGGCGTCGTGCCATGGTACGCATTTCCATGATGTTGAGTGATCCGGAATCATCAATGAAAATAGGCGCTTCAGAGAGTACTCCCATCGCATCAGAAATTTTTTCAAAGTCATTGCCTGGTCCTTCGCTCGAGAGTTTGCCAGTACGCAGACGCCACAAGTCGACACCCGCCTGAGCAGCAATCATACGATCAACCAGCTGGTCGGCGCCCATTTCGAGGGAGAAGATACCGACGGGGACTTTGCTGTGGACACCGACCTGACGCGCGATATCAAGAGCGAAAGTCGTTTTTCCAACCGATGGTCGAGCCGCCAAGATGAGGAGGTCAGATTTTTGCAGTCCAGCCAAGAGATTGTCGAGATCAGGGTAGTGGGTTTGGACACCACGGAAAGCATGATCACTCTTGTGGAGTTCATCGATACGATTGAAAGCCACTTCGAGAATAGACTTGATGGGCACGAAGTCTTGCTTGATGTACTTTTGTGATACCGCAAAAACTTTCTGTTCGGCTTCATCGAGGAGCTTTTGAACATCTTCGGATTCGTCATAACCCATCTCGACGATATCACTCGCTGCACTGATCAGGCGTCTCAGGAGAGTTTTTTTCTGAACGACTTTGGCGTAGTGGACGACGTTCGTTGCAGAAGGAACGGTGTTGACGAGCGATGCCAGGTAGCTTGATCCGCCAACTCGTTCCAGTTTCCCTTTTTCTTCCAGTTTGTTGGAAAGTGAGAGTACATCAATTGGCTCACGCTCTTCATAGAGGGCGAGCATTGTTTCGTAGATGAGATTGTGATCTTCTTTATAAAAATCTCCCACCTTCAAAAGATCAGCCACCTTGATGATGGCGTCCTTGTCGAGCATCAGCGAACCAAGCACCGAGGCTTCGGCTTCGAGGTTATGCGGGGGAACGCGAACGTGATCGTTCTTACTTGCCATACCTGGGAGTGAAACTTGAATATAGTGCATTATAGCGTGCTCCTTGGAAGAGAGCCAGCAATGGGGGATATGTGGATAGCTTCTTAGGCACCATTGACAAAACCCTTAAAAAGGAGTATAATAAGAATCTGTACGTGAAATTCACGGGCAGATCAAAAACCCCTATACCAAGAGGAGAATCAGCATGAAGCTGAAGATTTCGAAGCAAAGAGCCATTGCCTTTTTCGTTGCCTTGCTCGGGCTGTTTCCCGGGCTGAAACGGCAACGTGAAGAGTCGCCACCGGTTCATAATCTGCCCATGGCTGAAGCCATGATCCATTACTCCGGAGCCCCCGAGGGTTTCAATGAGGAAATCATCAGCGAATAGCGGACCAACAACAGGGGCCGGGAGTCTACGCGACTTCCGGCCCTCAACATTTTTCAGGACACTTATATCTTTTTCAAGCGATAGCCGCGAGCGGTATCTTCGACACGGTAGCCATGGTTGGTAATTTCATCACGCAGGCGATCGGATTCCGCAAAATCTTTATTTTCTCGTGCGAGATCTCGAGCTTTAGCCAATGCTTCAACTTCTTCGGGGACAGTTTGATTTTCAGCAACCAGCCCAAAGAAGAAAAATATCTTTTCAAATACCAGTCCGAGCACCGTGGTATTCACCACTTCTTTCTTATCAAGCAGCGTATTTATTTTCTTTGCCAGTTCCAGGGTGAGAGCGAGTGCCTGGGGAGTATTCAAATCATCTTGCACAGCATTGCGAATTTCGTGCAGCATATCAGCCCCATCGAAACCTTCGGGACTGGTCTCTTCTTTTGATAAGCTATTCAAACGATCAACAGTCGCGAATAAAGCCTCTTTGTTTTTCTTGGCTTGCTCCAGTGATTCCCAGGTGAAATTCATTTGGCTCCGATAATGAGCGCTATTCAAAAGCATGCGGAAGTCCATCGGGGTGTAGCCTTTCTCGATCAAATCTTCCAAGACATAGAAATTACCTTTGGACTTCGACATCTTGGCACCATCGATGAGCATGTGCCTGGCATGGACGAAATAGCGGACAAAAGGTTTGCCGGTCACTCCTTCGGACTGCACAATTTCTGCTTCATGATGAGGGAAAATATTGTCTTCACCACCCGTATGGATATCCAGGGTGTCACCCAGGTACTCCATGGCCATGGCGCTACATTCGATGTGCCAGCCAGGATAGCCTTCGCTCCATGGTGATGACCAGTGCATCAGGTGTTTTTCTGGTGCTTTGAGCCACAGAGCAAAGTCCCAAGGATTTTTCTTGTCAGGGTGTTCTTCGAGACGCGCGCCGACTTCCAGATTAGCGAGGCTGTTGCCCGAGAGTTTCCCATATTCAGGAAAGGTAGTGACATCCAAGAAAACATTGCCATTCTTTTCGTACGCGTGACCTTTGATGATCAGTTCCTCAATCAGGCGAATCATCTGTTTCACATGTGCTGTGGCACGTGGGAAATAGTGGGCCGGCTCGATATTCATTTTCTTTTCGGTAGAGAGCGCGTATTCTTCGTAGAAACTCGCAATTTCTTCCGGAGTTTTGTGTTCTTTAGCAGCTTTCTTGGCGATCTTGTCTTCGCCACTGTCACCCTGGGCGATATCATCGGCCGTCAGATGGCCGACATCAGTGATGTTTTTGATCAGGCGCACTTCGTAGCCGATATCTTCCAAGACACGACGCAGAGTATCAGCAAAAACGTAGGAACGAATATTTCCCACGTGGATATAGTCATAGACCGTCGGGCCACAGACATACATCCCCACTTTTCCAGTATGGAGCGGGACAAATTCTTCCTTCTTTTTGGAGAGAGTATTGTAGAGAATCATTGCTCCAGTATAGCGCTTTTCAGCCGTTTTTGACAAAGGGAGAAGCTGTTACTATACTGAGCGCAATTCCGATTGGGACGTTAACAACCTATTTCCAGAAGGGAGAACAAAATGGAAATGAATCTGCTTCCGAGTATTTTCAGTCAAATCGTTCACCTTGAGCATTACCGGCGACTTCAGGCCAATGGCCGAAACGTTGGCTACACCATGACCGAGCTTGAACACAGGATCTCTCGGCGTTTGGAAGCCATGACTCAGCTTCGTGGGCGGACTGGGGTCTTCAGGATGAAAGAGTATTCAAAGAAGGTTCATCAGCTACTGGCTGAGGCTGAAAGCGCTGACGACATGACGCAGATTTTCACTGAGTACTGCCGGTTTCAGTGCCAAGTGTTCATGCTCGAGCATTACCCGTATTTGGTGGCCCTCTTCCGTTCTGTTGGTCTGCATGAGTGGGCGACGCTGACGGTGGACAGAGAGACTCTCTACCCGTTTGCTGAGACGTTGATTGGAAGTTTGAATGCAACAGCGGCTGAGCTCTACGAAACGACGACGACTGACCCGGAGGACGCTCACGTGAATGCCGAACTCATCACTCTGACGGCCGATCTCTTCGGTATCAACCTTTCGAGCGGGCTGCGTCGGTTGGTTGACTGGTACATGAGTACCGCTCACGATCAAGGGTGTTCGCCGATTTGGCTCCGCTCACGAGAGGGGCTTCGGGAAATCACTTCGTGAACTTTCATATCAGACGCAAGGACTGTGCCAACGTGCCAGTCCTTTTTCATTTGTTGGAACTTTGACAAAGCGAAGCGTACTCACTATACTCTGGTCAATCAGAACATTCACAACTCACCTTCCGAAAGGAGACGGACATGGATGCGTGGAAAACCTTGGAAACCATGGTGACTGTTTTCAAGGAAATAGTTTCCTGCTATGGAATCTTGGAAAGAATGGAAGAGGGGGAAGAGGTGGTTGAGGGGCTTCCTTCTGCCATAGAATTGACCGCTTTGATTGAGAAGAATTTTGAACGGCTGAAGAAGTTCCGAAGGGGCGGGGAAGCGTTCGATCAGGTAGCGTATGCGGCACAGATGCAGCAAATGGTGTACGAAGCGGCGGAGGCAGAAAATGACCAGAAAAGCCAAGAATGCTTCGCTGAGTATTTCGAGTTTGTGACACTTGTCCGCGATCTAAGGAACTACCCAGATCTCATACTTCGTTTCCGTAGGTCCGATCTCGCGGAATGGACACGTCTCAAAATCGATCGAGAGACCCTTATCGAGTTTGTGATGGGCAGTGTAGAGGCCTTGGAGGAAGCTGTCGAGGCCGGAACGGAGATAGGTCAAGAAATCGCTTTTCAAATCGCGGGGATGGCTGATTTCTATAAGGTCGAACTTTCCCCGAAGCTCTCAGGCACCTTGAAGTTCTATCTTGATGATTCTGAAGAAATGGAAGAGGGCGAAGAAGGGGGTGGCTCTTCGATTGTGCTTCAGTGAAGCAATGTGACACGTCAACGACGTGTCTTTTTTTACAGCCACTTTTTGAATTTGAAGATACCAAAGGTCATGACAGAAATCACGGCCATGATGCCGAGATGGATCCAAAAGCCGTAGTGGTTCCCGAGAAAGGGTACGGCAGCATTCATGGCCATCATGTTGGAGTAGGCAGTCAGGGGGAGGAGGATGGCCGAGAAGATAGTGAGCACTTTCATGGTCTGGTCGAGTTTGTTCGAGAGGAGAGAGTTGTTGGTATCTTCCAAGGCTTCGATGGTTTCTTTTTGACTCTCGAGCATGTTCCAGAGACGGATGTTGGTACCGACCAGGTCACTGAAATATACCTTCATGTCATCCGGGATGAACGGATGATCTTTTTGAACGAGGGATTCGATGATGGCGCGTTGCGGCTTGAGCGTTCGGCGGAAATTGAGCACATCACGTTTGAGAACGGATATTTCAAACACCATTTCCTTTTCTTTGCCAGCGAACACTTCGGCTTCGATAAAGTCGAGCTTCTTACTAATATGATCGAGTCGAGGAAAGCAAGAATTGAGCAGAATTTCGAGCAATTGGTGCAGGAGCTTGGCAGGGGAGTTCTCGAGAAAGAGACGGCGTTTTCCTTCGCTCTTTTCGAGTGACTCAAAAAAGTTGGTCAATTGATAGATGCCTTGCTTGTGACTGGTGATCAGGTGGTGGTTGGTCAGAATGATGTCGAGTTCACCCGGATAGGTAGTGCGCAGTTTGGTATCAAAAAGCGGAATGTGGACGGAAAAAAACAAACAGCCATCGTACTGAACGACTTTTGGTTGGTACGTTGGCGTGACCAGTTCTTCAATGGCCAGCGGATGGATATTGAAGTTCTCCTGGAGATAGGTGATATCGTCCGGCGCTGGATTCTCAAAATCAATCCATGTGAGGTGTTTGTGCTCGATGGTTTTCATTTTTTCTTTCGGTTTTTATTTCCTCTGAATTATATCATAAAATTCTTCTTAGAGTTGACTTTTCGCCTGAAAGATGGAGAATGACGATATGTGGAAGAGCATCGTACTTGGGCTTATTCGTCTCTATCAAAAAACCCTGTCCTTTGACCATGGGATCATAGGTAAGATTTTCGGCGAGCGCTTCTGCCGATTCTATCCGACGTGCTCAGAGTACTCCTATCAGGCGATCGAACGCTATGGAGTTTTCCGAGGAAGCTGGATAGGATGCAAACGTGTCCTTCGCTGCCATCCATGGAACGACGGTGGGTACGACCCATTGTCGTGATCTTTAACAACGAACCAAGGGGAAAGCAATGGCCAGACCTGCGAAATTGACGTCGCTGGACGATTTCAAGAGGCTGCGCGGTGGAGCCCTGCCGCATCTCGTAGACAGTGATGAGGATGAGCAAAGAGAGAGGCGTCCCGAAAAAACCATCGTCTATAAACGGCCGACGGAGGCTCGTGGTACGGAACATGATCATCTGCCGGTTCTTACCTGCCTTGCTCAGCCTGTTACAGGCTGCAAGAAGACGTTTCAACTCCCGTGGGGGTATCGTGATGACGGCAAAAAGCCGAACGATCCAGTCAAGCGTCTCTGGTCGGGCGTATGCGGGGTTGAATGTTCAATGGCTCTGGACGAGCTAGCAAAGGAGAGGTCTCGGGCGGAAGAAGCTGCCTTCCTCGCCAAGTTCGGCCTCTCCTGAGGAGTGCTTCATTTTTTTGATTGAGAAGGAGTAGATCATGAAGACTATTGTCATCAGGGCTGGCGGTAGAACTCTGGTCTACTGCCAAGTTGCCAACAGGGGACGCGGAGAACACATCAAGCTGCGAAAAGCCCGAAAGTACAACAATGGTGGTTGGGTGTGTGAACATTGTCCTGTGAGGCAATCATGCAACCAGCCTCCCTCGACTGAGAAATAGGAGACACTGAAATGCTGAAAGATTACCTCGTGCTCCCTGTATTGCTCTGGGCAATGGCGTTGGCTGCTTCTGCTGAACCGGCCTTGAGTCGAAGGGGATCGAGTCATTCCAACAACCCGACGTCGCGGCGGAAGAAAAACAACCGCCGTAAGGTTCCACACCGGATGCGCAACAAGAAATGAGGAAACAATGGAAGTGCCTCTTGTTCCAACCGTGATGTGTCTTGCCAAACGAAATGGCGTCGGTATGCGGATACCAATCGAAGATGCCAAGCAACACGTCGGCAGTATGTTCTGTGAGACTTGCCCGGCGCGCGTTCCTTGCTATGCCCACAACAGCGTGGATAGCAAGAAGCCGTCTTTGATGAATCGCTGACAAGCTCGAAAGGATCGCTATCCTCCGGGCTTTTTTCATACCTAAAAATGCCAGATGCTTCCTAATTAGCACTCTACTTGACAGAGTGCTAATCACTTTATATAATGAAGTTGTAATAGAAAACTTTATGAATGATCGTCAAAAACAACTTCTTTCTGCGATCGTCGAACTGTACACCAAGACAGCGATCCCAGTTGGTTCACAGGCACTGCTTGAACATTATGATTTCGGAGTAAGCTCGGCAACGTTGCGAAACGACATGGCAGCCTTGGAAGAAGAGGGGTATCTGTATCAACCGCACGTCTCTGCCGGACGTATCCCGACTGACCAAGGGTATCGGATCTACGTTGAGGAGATGATGGGGGATCAGGATCTGTCACGCGAAGATCAACGTCGTTTGCAAAAAGAACTCCTGACTCTGAAAGCCAAGCACATGCGCCTGGGTCGCAGTACCGCCAAGCTCCTCTCATCCCTCTCTGGTAACCTCGCCGTCTCAGGTATCGTTGATAAAGATGAATACTACGATTTCGGAATTCGGGAACTGATCGACAATCCAGAATTTCAAGAAATGGATGAGCTCTGTCAGTTGGTAGAAACACTGGATTCGCTCGATGAAAAAGTAGACGGTATCATGCTGAAATTGAAAGATGGTGAAACACGTATTTTTATCGGTAATGAAAACCCTATCAGTGGTATCAATAACTGTTCCATGATTGTGGCTCCCTATCAGACAGACGAAGGACGCGGCATGCTCGCTATCATCGGTCCCAAGCGCATGGACTACGCCAAGAACAAATCCCTCATTGAATACATGCGCAAGATGCTCGGCTCCTCACTCGTAATAATTTTAGTAACCAGTAACGCCGTATATTTCATCGGATAAAAATATGAACAAAAATTACGAACATTTCCAACTCAGTCAGAAAATAATTCTGTACCGACCAAGCGATAAGAAGTTTCTTTTGGTGAAGGATGCGTTTGAGGATTCAGAGTATCATCAGAAGTATGGCCCATGGGAGCTTCCCGGGGGTCGAGTAGATACAGGAGAAAATGTGGAAGCGGCTCTGTTTCGTGAAATTAAAGAAGAATTAGGAGAAGAGATAGAATTTGACCTCAAGGGTGCGGTTGCTGGATGTCACATGAAACTTGATTCAGACCGAAACAACGACCCATACCGAGCGGTATTCGCCTACCTCACTATTTTCAAAGGTGGAGAAATCAATATCAGTGATGAACATTCTGAATACGATTGGAAGACGGTCGAGGAGATAGAATCCGGAAAAGAGTATAAATCATGGCTAAAGGAGTTTATCCGTTCTGCTACAACTCATATACAGAAGGAAGAATATCTGACAGATCTCAAGCGAATACAGGCGGACTTTGAAAACTACAAAAAGCGTCAGCAGGAATCACAGAAAGAACTTGGCGGCTATCTGATAGAAAAATTGGTTCTCGATATCATCCCAGTTCTCGATAACTTCCGTGCCGCGACCATGCATGTCCCACCGGAACAGAAAGAGAGCCCTTGGGTCGTTGGTATCCAGTACATCGAGAAACAGTTGGAAGACGTAGTAAAGCAGAACGGTGTCGAAGTGATAGAAGCAAAAGAAGGGGACGCATTTGATCCGACTATTCATGAAGCCGTCAGTCAAGAAAACGAACCCTCCTCTGCCGAGGCTACGGACGGGCAAGGGAAGAAAGAAGCAGAAAAGCATGTGATAGCGAAAGTACTCCAAAATGGTTTCCGACTTGGAGGCAAAGTGATCCGCCCAGCAAAAGTATCAGTAAAATAACTTTCAGATAATAAAGAATATAAGTAGTAACTACAAACATATGGCCAAGATATTAGGTATCGATCTCGGGACCACCAACTCGGCGATGGCATTTGTCGAAGGAGGGACTCCTAGCATTATCGAAAACAAGGAGGGGAATCGCACCACGCCGTCGATGGTAGCGATGAGCAAGACTAATGAGCGTCTGGTAGGTTTGCTTGCCAAGCGCCAATCGGTCACCAATCCAGAGAACACGCTGTTCTCCGTGAAGCGTCTCATCGGACGACATTTCAACGATGAAGAAGTGAGCCGCGACATGAAGACCTTGCCGTACAAGGTTATTCAGGCCGGTGAAGGGGTGAAGATCGTCATGGGTGGCAAAGAATACACACCACAGGAAATTAGTGGTATGATCCTCGCCAAACTGAAAGCGGATGCTGAGGAAAAGCTCGGAGAAAAGATCACCGACGCGGTCATCACCGTACCGGCCTACTTCGATGATTCGCAACGCAAAGCGACCAAAGAAGCTGGAGAAATCGCAGGCTTCAATGTCCGTCGTATCATCAACGAACCAACAGCAGCAGCGCTCGCCTATGGTTTCAACAAAAAGAAAGATGAGAAGATCGCTGTCTATGACTTAGGTGGTGGAACCTTTGATATCTCTATCCTCGAAGTTTCCGAAGACACCGTAGAAGTCCGTTCGACCAACGGTGATACCCACTTAGGTGGTGATGACTTCGATCAGCGGATTATTCACTGGATTCTCGATGAATTCAAGAAGCAAGAAGGACTCGATCTCTCGAAAGATCCATTGGCGCTCCAGCGTATCAAGGAAGCTGCTGAAAAAGCCAAGATTGAACTCTCGACCGCTCAAGAAACAGAAATCAATCAGCCGTTTATCACTGCCGGTAGCGATGGTCCGAAGCACCTTCTGATCAAGATGAGCCGTGCCAAGCTGGAAGAATTAGTCGGTGACTTGGTTGAGGCATCGTTTGAACCAGTCAAGAAAGCACTTGCTGATGCCAAGCTCTCTGTCTCTGATATCAACGAAGTGGTGTTGGTCGGTGGTATGACCCGTATGCCACTTGTCCTTTCTTCTGTTGAGAAATTCTTCGGCAAGAAGGCAAACATCACGGTGAACCCAGATGAAGTAGTGGCTCTCGGTGCTGCTATCCAGGGTGGTGTGCTCGAAGGTTCGGTGAAAGATGTGCTCTTGCTTGATGTCACGCCGCTTACCTTTGGTATCGAAACCATGGGAGGAGTCCGGACACCGCTTATTGATCGCAACACGACTATCCCAGTTAGCCGCTCACAGGTCTTCTCGACCGCGTCTGACAATCAGCCGAGCGTGCAGATTCATGTGCTCCAGGGTGAGCGTGAGATGGCCTCTGACAACAAATCTCTCGGTCAGTTCATCCTCGATGGCATCATGCCTGCTCCACGCGGGGTGCCACAGATCGAAGTCACATTCGACATTGATGCTTCTGGTATTCTCTCGGTAACCGCCAAGGACAAGGCGACCGGCAAGAGTCAGAACATTCGTATCGAGTCTTCAACTGGACTTTCCAAAGAGGAGATCGAGCGTATGAAGAAGGATGCTGAGATGCATGCTGATGAAGACAAGAAAAAGAAAGAATTGATCGAAGCTCGTAATATGGCTGATACTCTGTCCTACACGACAGAAAAGGCACTCAAGGATGCGGGTGACAAGGTCACGGCTGATGAGAAGAAACCAGTCGAAGACGCCATCACGGAATTGAACAAGGTAAAGAATGGCGATGATCTAGAAGCCATCAAGAAAGCTACCGAGGTTTTGTCTCAAGAGGCGCAAAAAATCGGACAAAAACTGTACCAAGCCGCTGCCGACTCCGCTAAAGCTTCGCCGAGCCAGGCAGAAGATGGCGAGAAGAAGGAAGGCTCTACGGAAGCTCCAAGGGACGCCGAAACCGAGCCTGCTGGCGAGGAGAAGCCTAGCGAAGAGAAAAAATAAGGTGTAGCATAAAAGCGGGGCATTTCGCCCCGCTTTTGGCTAATAATTGAAAAACTAACTGTTTATGGAAGATTTGATTAAACTCGTCACTAGTCAAGAAGCAGGAAACATGGGTGATTTATTATCTGGTTTAGGGATAGCAGTTGCAGCTGCTGCATACTTACATCAGAAAAACCAAAAAAGTGTTAGAGATTTTCAGAAAAAGGTAACACAAACCTTTTACTATGGCAGAAAGTTTCAAGAGTACTACGAAAAATTTTTCTTCCTTCATTTTTATGAGTATCTTCAGAGCATTCTAGTCAAACGTATTCCATTAAACGATTTTAAGATAACAAAAGGTGGCATTCAGTACACGGGAGGTGGAGCTGAAGAAATGGTGAGAGAAGAAGCAACCGACTTTTTTATGCTTCTTCAGGAGCTTATGTATGTTCTCAAAAAAAATAAAGAGCACAACTTTATCGATGAAGAAGAGCTAGGGAAAATAATTAAGAGTTATGCATCTCAAATAAAAGATTTCTTTTCTGTAATTGATATATTCATTGCACAAAGTAGAAAGCAAGATCTTCAAGGATGGGGTCATGTAAGAGAAGATAATTTTGTTAGTCTCAAAACTTTCTTTCAGGAGAAATATCCTTTTCTAAAGTAATAATTATGTCCGAACAACAACCAAATCAGATTCAAATCAAAGCGACGGATGAGAAATAAAAATGAAGAAGCGCTGGCAGATTTCTCTGTCAGCGCTTTTTTGATGCCTTGGTCGTTTGACCTAGGTGTCGATGATGTGATGCACGAACCCCAGTTGGAGCGCTTCGCTCGCGGTGAGCATGACTTCGTCGCGCATGAGTTGGTCGACGATGCCCGGCTCGAGACCGGTCCGCTTGGCGACCCATCGTACGCCGAAATACTGGCAGTCGGCGGTACCGAGGATCACGCGGATGAGCTCGTTGTGGCTTTTGCGTGCCCGTTCCGATGCCTGGCCAGTTTCGATGAGCGCCCGGCTCACTTCGTACTTCCAGAACAGCTGTTCCAGCGTCTGGCCTGCTTCTTCTTCTGGCCCGAACTGCGGGTGGTGGACGAAGAAGGTGGAGCTGGGGAGTGCGATCCGGGTACTGGCGCAGAGGTAGTAGTCGACAGCCAGCGAGCCAATGGTGAGTCCCAGAGCCGTGAACCGCTGATCGATGAGGGCCACGGCTTCGTCCATGAAGCTGTTCATGGTGCCACCGGGCGAGTTGATCACCACTCCGCACGCTTCCCCGTTCTGGATGCTTTGGGTAGCGGTCACGGCGTCATCGCCGGTCATGTGGCTGGTGTAGAGCGGGAAGAAGTGGTTGAAATTCACGCTGTCTCTCCTGTAAAAGATCTTCTGGCCGATTATTTAATCGGATTGGCAAGGAATTTGCCAACCTCATTTTATAGCACTTTTTCATAAGAAAGTCAAGAGTGCTATAATAATCTTATGAACAAAGTTTTGAAAGGATTTTCGGAAAAGAAGGATGGCTCGATGTATTTGCCGCTTACCAATCCGCGCGCAGAGAATATTGCTCATCGTAAAGAGTTTTTCGAAGCACTCAGACTTGGCGGAAAGCAAATTGTTGTTGCGAACCTGGTACATGGTACACGGGTGGCAATGATCAATCGACATTCTCCATATATCACCCCCGAAACAGATGCTCTCGTTACCAAAGACTCAGATATTATTCTCACGCTCACCGGAGCTGATTGTTTCCCGGTTTACTTTGAAGAAAAACACTCTGGCATCATCGGCTTGGCGCACTGTGGATGGCGCGGTATTGTCGCTGGAGTTATTGCCGAGACTCTTTCTGCGATTGAAAAAGCTGGTGGGAAAAGATCTGAAATAATTCTTACTTTTGGTCCTGGTATTTGTGCGAAACATTTTGAAATACAAGAAGACGTCCTTTCATCATTTGCTCAGTATCCAGAATATATCTCTCGTGACAATGGTATTCATGTTGATTTGAAGGGGATTATGCGTCAGCAGGCCGAAAGTCTCGGTATACTGCCTGAAAAAATAATAGACTCCGGTGAGTGTTCCTACTGTCTCAAGGAAAAATACTTTTCCTACCGTCGAGATAAACCAGAATATATGGAAACTCAGCTTGCCTATATCGTCCAATTTTCCCATCGAAAATTCTAAGGATAAAATTAAAGACTATGCGAGTAGCGGTTATAGGGACAGGGTTTCTTGGAGAAGAATTATGTCGCGTACTCAAAGAACGTGGTGCTGATGTTGTCATGACGCATAATATGCATCAGAAATTTAAGACCTCTCGCCAGTATGATTTCTTCAATGATGATCCGGAGAAAGTTTTTGCTGGCAAAGAGATTGACGCAGTGATCATCCCAGCCAAGATAGAATTTACAGAGGATAGCGCCGCTCTCGAACAAGCCATGAAGCGCTTTCTCCAGTTCTTTAAGAATTCGAGAATAGTGTACATATCAAGTGATGGTATCTTTGATGGCAAGAAAGGTATGTATACAGAATCCGATCAACCTCAGCCTGTAACGCTCTACGGTAGGAATCTGGAACTTTGTGAGAACCTCGTTCGAAAGAATACGGAAAATCATTGCATCATCCGACCGAGCTATATGTATGGATTCGTTAGTGGTGTACTCGACGATCGACTGGAAGTAGTTCGTAAGGATCTGAACCAAGGGAAGGAAGTGTCTCGTTTCACTGACATGTACAAATCTCCTCTCAGTTATCACCAAGCTGCCGAAATCATCACGATACTGACTCTTTCGGACTATACTGGTCTCATTCATATTTCTGGCGAGAGAATGAATGTGTATGAATTTACCCGAGAGGGAATGGAGACACTGGGAGTACCCACAGCTGGGCTCCATGGTGTGCCAATGCCTTCACCACAACCAGACGGTATGCTTGTGGATACATCTCTCGATAACACTCTCATGCAAAAGCTCACCCATATCAAACCGCTTGGGATACAGGAGAGTCTGAAGTTATCACAAATAATTTAAAATAAATAAAACTTATGACCGAACAACAACAACCAAACCAAGTTCAAATCAAAGTCCTCCTACGCCTGGCTTCGGCGGATAAACTCTGGATGAGAAGTTGAAAAAAAAGGGGTGCGAATGCCTGCCCGCCTCTGGAGGGTCATGCAGGTAAATAAATAATTACAACATTATGGAACAACCACAAGCACCACAAATTCAGATTAAGGCCAGTGACGAGATTCTGCGAGGTCACTATTCAAATATGGCCAATATTTTGCACACGAAAGAAGAATTCGTTTTGGACTTCTTGAATGTTTTTCCTCCAACAGGAACACTCAATGCCCGAGTGATTGTCAGTCCTAGTCATTTCAAACGTATAGTCATGGCCATGACCGATAACCTGGCTAAATACGAATCACAATTCGGTAATGTCGCCCCATCGGAGGCTCCGACATCCAAAATCGGCTTCGAAGCTTAGGGATAGATTGACTTCACTTCGGCCTGGTGCTACAAAGCGGGTAGCAGAAAGAGTTCTTTTGGCATGGTGAAAGGAGTCCCAATCATGTCACGCTACCTCGTTATCTTTACGTTGGCCCTTCTGTGCCACACTGGAGTCTTGGCTCAGGAAAAGCCTGACCTCCGTGGGGCGAGGATCATAGCCCCTGTGGACTGCCCAGACAGAAAGCAAGACACCTGTTTCGCTCTTTGGAAGTCTGGCGAGCACTACATCGTCAAAGGGAATGGTCCTGGGAAGGAAGAGTCCATTTGGAAAATAGACGCGGAGGGCGCTGCCAAAGGGCAAGACTTCGCTTCTTACCAGAAGTACATCATCCTTGTTTGGTCGAAGTACTCAATCTGAAGGAGGTTGCCATGCTTGTGAAGGTTGGAGCGGATGACAAATACATCCTCATTGCCGTGGAAAAAGCAGGGTGGTGCCAACACCAGTACGGCTTGCGGAAAGGTATGCGACCCAAACCTGGGGATAGGAACCAGAGGTGCTGGGTGGCCCCGCGAGAAATTGGCTGCGTCTGCGCACAGTTGCTGTTTCGCCTGAGGAGGCTGACTGAATATGGGCGACTGGAATGTCGCTACGTGTCCGGTCGACCGCTCTTTCGCATACCGCAGAGGTTCCGCTTTTCCTAGCCCCTCTTCGGTTCCTCAGATACCCGGATCTTTCGAAAGAAAGGTGCGGGTTTTTTATTTCTTTAAGAATTGACTTTCTCTTGGCTCGATGATACAAAGGAATATTGTTCTTTCAACCAGGAGCTTACGATGTATTATTCGAAAGAGTACGTCGATCGGCTCTGTTGTAGAGCTGATATCGTTGCAGTGATCAGGTGCTTCATGAAACTGAGGCGAGATCGTAATGGGCAAAGGAGGTACAGAGCTCTTTGCCCATTTCATGAGGAGCAAACGCCTTCGTTTCTTTTGAGTTCAACCATGCAAACCTATCATTGTTTTGGTTGTGGTCGGCACGGCGGGGTGATTAAGTTTCTCGAAGAGCACCAGGAGATGAGCTATCACCAGGCCATCCAATGGTTGGCAAAGCGTTGTCGCTTTTACCAGAAACAATGGAGAGCGATCAAAAAGAAGGAAGAAAAAAAGAAATAGGCGTCGAGAGCGGTTGCTCCGACGCCTTCTTTATTTATGCCCCAGACCAGTGGTCGGACCAACAGAGTCGCGCCATCTCAGGTTGCTGCTCGTAAGCCTTGCGAGAAGGTAACATGTCATAAGGGGGGACTTTTCCCTATGGAATCCTACCCACCGAGAAGCATTTGCTCTAGACCATCTGTGCTGAAGTGCCCAGCTAATGGAAGATTAGACACTCCTATGCTTCTTCATACTCTGTTGCTCATAAGGTAACTCCCTCAGACTTTTGTGTCAATGAAAAAGCCCGGGAGCGTTGCTACCGGGACTTCGTTGTCTGCCGATTGTTTCGATTGAAGGCGGATTACCACCTGTCGGACTTCTGGCGCTCTTCGCGCAGCTTGTCCTTTTTCTTTTCGCCAGCAGCCCACTGCTTGCCCGCACGCTCTTTCCGGCGAGCCGCACCCTTTTTGCTGGAACCCTTCCTGTAGGGTTTGAAGTTCGGCTTGCCCGAACCACCTTGGCTTTGTTGTCCAGTTTTCGACACTTCTCGTCTCCTTGACCAGTTGGGGGGGTGAGAAATACGCTTCCCCATGGTGCCGTAAAAGCTCATTCCTGTCAATCTGCTATACTACACGCATAAACATTGGTTGCAACTCTATGAGCGCTGGCATACAAAAGAAGCATATCTTGTTCGCGCTTGTAGCTACTGTAGCGCTCGCTATCGCATGGTACGCGCTTTCTCCGTTGCTTCGGAACAAAGTCGTCAATGATGTTTTGCCCGAACCTGCACGTCAGGATGGTCAGTCGAAAGAAATACCCCAGTCGATTGCGGTAGGGGAGCCTGACCCGAATAAGAGCGCCGCTGGAACTGTTCCTGTGGTTGCAACAACAGCTCACCCAGCATCGGGGACGGTACGGGTAGTGAAAAACGGTGACGAGACGATTATCCGTTATGAAAACTACAAGACAATCAATGGCCCGGACCTGCGCGTCTATCTTTCGACTGATCTCCAAGCGACCAAATACGTTGATCTCGGGAAGATCAAGGGAACAGAGGGAAATATAAATTATACGGTACCGGCAGGTACCGACCTATCACAATATCGCTACGTGCTGACCTGGTGCGAGGACTTCTCTGTGCTTTTCAACTCCGCCGACCTTTCTCTGGCGCGTTAGAGAAAATTTGATATAAAAAAAAGAAAAGCGGCAGACCAGGGACTGGTGCTGCCGTTTTGTGTACCGGGCGTGCCGGCGCTTGTGGTCTCAGGCTGCTTCCAGCTCCAGGACTTGGATCACGCGATCTTCGTAGTTGGCGTATGCCAGCACCGTTTCGATCGGGACCGCCGTGCCGTCCGTGCAGGCCTCGAACCAGTAGGTATAGGCGCAGCGCTTCTGGCCGATCGATTCGATGTGAACCATGCCACCGTCTTCGTCGCCATGGAAGGTTCCTTCGGCGACACCTCCGGGACGGACGACGAGGCATTGGAGCACTTCGTCCGACATGAACGAGACGGACACTGCTTCGGGCTTGATGTCGACCCCGCAGGCCGAGCTCAAGGCCATGGCAAACGCCTGTTTGGCAAACAACTGTTGTGCTGTCATGAGAAACCTCCGTTGGGGAAGGGTTGATAGATGTTCGCGGTTTCACGAACCTTGAACTCTATCGAAAATATATCACAAAGTCAAGAAATGAAAAAGCCGAGGTATGTTGGCCTAGGCTTGATTGCGGAGCGATGTGCGACGACGAGAGTTTCCACGATGACTCCAGTGCGTGCTGCATCTGTCTGGCTTGGGTGTGACAACAAGCATTCCACCAACATACAAAAGCGAAACTCGTTCAGTCCCTTGAAGAATTGCAAGGCGTAGTTGAGCGTTTGAAATTTCGTACAGTCGCTCATTCTGAAATTCTCTCCGGACTTGATCGATGAGCTTTCTGTAGGGTGCTGGTATTGGCCATTCGCCCTTTTCGTATTCGTCCTGCGTCAGTTGTAGAGGTGGCGGCTGTTCCATGGAGCTCAAAGCCTGAGCGATGCAGTCTGCAGCTTGCGCGACAATGGTATGAAAATCAGCCATTGTCTCTTTTCTGACAGCATCATCTCGTGTGATCATGATTGCTCCTCGGTGCTCCGGAGTAACCTGTAGTCGCTGTCCGGCGAACCGTGGGTGACCACGATTTCCTTTTCCGGGTCCATGCAGGCTTCGCGCAGTGCCAAGAACCATTTGGCATAGACATACTCGAGACCTTCTTTGGAAGCCTGTTCTTCGGGTGTTGCTCCGGGTCTGCCAAAGCGCTCCAGAAAGCCTTCCCAGTATTTCTGCGGATAGAGGAAGTAGCGCAGGAGCTCGTGTTGTGGACAGGGAGCATGGAGTCTGACTGCTGCTTCAAACGCGAGATCTTGAGCATCGAAACAAAGGGCTGTTTGCATGACTTTCTCCCAAGAGGGGTTGAAAGACAAAGGAACTCTCGACGATGTCGATTGATAGCATCATGGCGCAACCTTTATTTACTGTCAATTTTACAAATGAAAAACCCGAAGCGCGTGTTTCGCTTCGGGTGTCTGTCTGTTCTTCGTCCGCAATCCTCAGTCTTCAGTCTTCGTGAGGCGGAGTTCGTAGATGCTCTCAGTGACGTTTCCATTGTTGCCGTGCACGAGCGTGAACCCGCAGCCCTCGAAGAGCTTGCGACAAGAAATGAGGTGTGAGCTTATCGCCACGTGGAGTAGCGTTAGCTGTTTGTTTCCTGAAGCCAGAAGGACGCTTGCGTCACTCATTCTTCTCACGATGTCGAAGACCAGCTGATGAGCCACTCCCTTTCTACGACATTCTGCCAAGACGACAAAGTCGGTGATGATGCCGTAGCTCATGACGCCGGTTTCGACGACGATGCAGGTGGCGAAGGCAACCGGGAAGTCGCTTTCTGTGGCAAAGGCGACAAAGACATACTTGCCATGTCGCGCAGAAACGAATCTGTGCAGAGTTGTTCTTGGCACGGTGGCTGCTTCTTGGGTGAGTCGATGCAGTTGTGCGGCTTTTTGACCAGTGAGCGTACGAAAGGCGGCGAGCTCGCCATCAATCGGTACGTAGGGGGATTCGACACGGATATGCATCGCATGCTCCTTGGTGAGTATTTAGTCGTTGACAACAATGATCGGCTCGAGTTCCTCGAGCTGGGAGGTTGATTCAGTTGGTGCCTGGAGACCTTTCTGGAAAACCCCAGCATGGTTTGAAAGAAACCGCTTCTGATGAGGAATCCTTTGCCATCGCGTGGATTCTTCTGTGGGAGTGCCGTGACGAATTGGTATCCTTGGCCGGTCATATGCCCAACAGCTTCTGCGAGGAGCGCCGTTGCCGCACCGCGGCGTCGAAAGGCCTTCAGAACATAGAGACGCAGAATGACTGCTTCTCCGGTAGTGATAGGGGTCCATTCGACAATGCCACCAACGTGGGCTTGTTGTTTCTTCCTGCCTTTCACGATGATCCAGTGGATGAAATGCTCTTCCTTGGAGTGGGCGTACCTTTGATAGTCACCCGTGGCTTGTTCGAAGGGGTCTCGATCGAAGTACTTGCCTGCCTCGTTGCTGAGAGCGATCAGTCCATGCGTCACGAGAGCCGCGTCTCTGTGCAAATGCACGATACGTCGAAATAACTGCAGGTACTCAGCATCATTTGGTTCGACACTGTAGGTTTCGATTGGAGCTTCCTGTCCATCAGAAAGCAATGCGGTTGCGGTGATATTTTTCACGGTGACTCCTCAGTTGTTGAGAGCTGTCTTGCGGACAGAGTTAGATTGTCAAAGAAATCTTCTATTTATACCCTTTCTTTTGAGTATTGTCAAGAGATGGGAAGCGTGATAGAGTAGGACGGATATGGAAGAAATCACTCCACAAAAAGATGTCCGAGCCACTATCAAAGTGTGTTTCGAGGAAAGCTGCTGCCAAAGAGGGGCAGAAAATATTCTCCTTGCTTTGAAGCAAGGATTTGCCTCTGAAGAAGCGTTGGTCATGAAGTCCCCACGCTGTCTGTCTGGCTGCAAGGAGGGGCCAAATATCGCCGTAAATGACAATATTATCAAGGGAGTGAAGCCGGTTTCGGTGGTAGAAACTGTTCGAGCAGAATTGAAGAACCCATCGTGCAAGGCTGATGGCATTGGTTCACGAAGTATCGATGATTTGGACAGTGTTCTGGACGACATTATCTCCATTGACTAAAACACAGAAAAGTGCTTAAATGTAGAGTCATTTTGAACGCTAACCCCACCTTTTAGTTATGGGAAGAATTGTCTATTTTGGAATACTTACAATGTTGGTGGCAAGTTATGCCGCTACATTTGGACCAGAACTCAAAACGATTGAGGCGGTGTGCGCTTTGAGCAAAGAGGCTCCTTTGGCGCTTCAGTCCTTCACCGTGCCATTTGGGGCACAGCATAAAAAAGAAACTATTTGGCGAGGGACGGCGCCGGAAGATTTTCATGCGGTACTTGCTCTTATGCAAGTGGTGAGTGTCGTTCCGTGTGATACGCCGGCTGATCAAGAGGCAAAACTCGAAATTAGAGCGATCCGGTTGATTGAACATGACCTCTCTACTAATACAGAGGAAGTAGTGAGTGAGGTTACAGACTTCTCGGACAATAATGGCGCGGCGACTTTTGATGGAGAATTATACCCACGTATTCCAGGTTGGTACCAAGGAGGTCCTTCGCAGCCAACAAAAGGAATGGTCAAGAAGGGGGATGAAGCGCTCGTTATTGATGTCAGTAAAGCACCACGTTTTATTTATCATGGCTGGACAGATCCAAAGGCCACTGCCAAGCCCGGCATGAATTATATTGTTGAGATGGAGGTGCGAATCAGTGGTCTAGCACGATTGCAAATGGGTATTGATTACTGGCGCGAAACAAACTCAGCCTACAATACGTTTGATGGTACCTGCCAGAAGAGTAATAACTGCGAAGGTTATCTCTCAAAGTGGTTCGGACCAACAGATGGTTTCAAAACCATTCGTACGCCAAGTGCTTTTGGCTCGAAGTAAGAAAAGAGGGCGCCTATATAAGTAGGGCCTTTTTTCTTTTAGACGGGGATTGTCAAAAAGGACGGTCTCGTGCTAAGGTACTCTTTCAACTTTCAAGCCTATGGAAATGATTGATTGGCAGGATAAAGCTTCAAAAAAAGCCAAGGAAGCTCAGGTTTTTGCAAAAAACCTACTTCATCGCGAATATACATCTCGTGATTTAGCCCTGCTCTTTCTTGTTGCCTTGCTTACCGGCGCCCTCTTGAAGTCTATCGTGAACGACACACTCACCATTGGTTTCGACGATTACAAGCTCTCTCGCTCTTCAAATGTTGTTGATTTGAACATCCTTCAGAAAGAGTTGATTCAAAACGGCGGGACACTGGCGACCTCACAAGAGCCAGCCCCTCGTGGAGAATCATGTTCGGAGGAAGGGGAATAATCCTGATAATCTCTATCTATGCAAGAAGAATTGTTTGAGAAAAAGAACGAAAAGACCAAGAATCTTTTGGCGTTGACGATTATTCTCGGCGGACTTTTTCTCGGGAGTCTGTGTGTTGATTTTGTTCAGCTCGTAAGTGGTGAAGGATTTTCCCCTTGGGCGACGCGAACGCACAACGTCCTTGAGACATCCGGAAAGACGTGGGTGGGATATGGTGATCCAAAGGTAGAGCTTTCAGTGATCACGGATAAGGATTGTAGTGCCTGTGATCCGAGCGAGGCTCTGGTCTGGCTTCGTCGTGTCGTCCCGACTCTGGAAGCGACCAAGATTGATATCGCTGATCCTCTTGGGAAGGGTCTGGCTGAGCGTTCTGGCGTAGTGACGTTGCCAGCTTTTGTTTTTTCCAAAGACATTCTTCACACCAGTTTTTACTCTCAGGCATCAAGTCTTTTTCAGGTACGTGACGGTCGTTACTTCTTTGACATGGCAAAAATCGGTTTGCCGGCTGGAAGATATTTGAAACTTCCAGGAGTTAGTGAAAAAGATATTGTCTCTGGCTCGGAAAATGCCAAAGTGACTCTGATTGAGTTTTCTGATTTTGAATGTCCACACTGCAAAACATTTCATACTACGCTGAAGCAAGTAGCTGCTTCCTATGGTGATCAGGTGCGTCTGGTCTACAAGCACCTACCACTCTCTTATCATGCTCAGGCAGAAAATGCCGCCTTGGCTTCGGAATGTGCCAATGAACAAGGAAAGTTTGATATCTATGCCGATCATCTTTTCAATAAGCAAGGGGAGTGGGGTAAGGTCTCGAATCTCCAGAAATTCAAGGATTACGCTTGGTGGCTGAAACTTGATTACAAGAAATTCTCAAGTTGTCTCGAGAATGGTACGTACAAAGAAAAAATAGCACAGGATAAAGAAGAGGCAGCAACGCTTTTCTTGAGCACTACCCCAGCTACTTTTATTGGGGGGACTTTTCTTGATGGTGCAGTCACAGCTACCGACATCAAGCAGGCTATCGACCAAGAGCTCGCCAAGTGATGAGGCGATAAAAAACAGCCCGTGTTTACGAGGGCTGTTTTTTCTTTGAGCCGATGACCGGGATTCCCTCCAGAGGCGGGCAGGGAACCTAAAAACCTAAGTGTTATTTCCTGAGAGCCGTCTCGGAGGATCGAACTCCGGACCTTGGCGTTACGAATGCCACGCTCTACCAACTGAGCTAAGACGGCTCTTAAAAAATAACCTGCGCGTGGAGTCTATCCGCCTTTGGCGGAAGTGCGTTATCATTCGTACCCCAGCCCGAGGCTGGTCCGCCTCTGGCGGAAACTGAGCTACATCGGCATGGAGACCAGTCTATATCAAAGAGCGAAAAATTTCAACCTGAGGGCAGGGATTCCTTCTCGAATAATAAGAAAGTTGCTATAATGAGACTCATGAGCGAAGTACAGGAAAACATCGCAGCTCTTCAACAAAAACTCCTGCAGTTGCAGGACTACCTTTGACTTTGCCGCAAAGGAAAAAAAGAAAGACGAACTGAAGCGAGAGAGTGAGCAGCCAGGGTTTTGGAATGATCCAAAGAAAGCTGGTCGCATCATGCAAGAAATAGAAACTCTCGAAAAAGAACGTCAGTCTTTTGAATCGCTTCGAAATGCCCTCTCTGATTTGGAAGCTTTTTCCAAAGAAAATACTACTGAAGCTATGGCCTTGGTAGAGGATGAGTATAAGAAGGCGGCACAAGCTATACACGACTGGGAGTTCAAAACGCTCTTGGGAGGAACGTATGATCGTGGCTCAGCACTGCTCACTATTCGAAGTGGAGCTGGCGGTGTCGATGCTCAGGATTGGGCAGAGATACTGATGCGCATGTATCTCCGGTATGCTGAGAAGAAAGGCTTTCGGACCAGTATTCTCGATGAAGCCCGTGGTAGTGAAGCAGGGATCAAGAGCGTGACTCTCGAGATAGACGGTGTCTATGGGTATGGTTATTTACGCGGAGAAGCCGGGATTCATCGATTGGTGCGTCTCTCGCCTTTCAATGCCAATAGCTTGCGTCAGACTTCCTTTGCTTCGGTCGAAGTGATGCCGGTGATCGAAAATGATGACACGGCTATTGTCATCAAGCCTGAAGAACTGCGTATCGATACCTATCGCTCTTCTGGCGCTGGCGGACAAAACGTCAACAAGACCGAGAGCGCAGTCCGGATCACGCACTTACCGACGAACACAGTGGTGACCTGTCAAACTGAGCGTTCTCAACTCCAGAATCGTGAGCAGGCAATGAAACTTTTGAAATCAAAGTTGCTCCAGAAGCAATTGGAAGAAGAAGCAGAGGCTAAGCGCAAACTCCGGGGTGAAT
Organism: uncultured Bdellovibrionales bacterium; assembly: GCA_964612055.1. Taxonomy (GTDB): domain Bacteria; phylum Patescibacteriota; class Minisyncoccia; order Moranbacterales; family UBA1568; genus UBA1568. The sequence continues at coordinate 233,745 of CAZTBI010000001.1, read as the reverse complement.
ACAAGAGCGCTGAGTGGGGAAACCAGATTCGTTCCTATGTCCTCCACCCCTATACCCTCGTCAAAGATCATCGTACCGACACGGAAACCAGTGATACGGCCAAAGTGCTTGATGGATCACTGGATATGTTCATAGAAAGTACACTCCGTTATCTCCAATCGCAATAACAGAATTTTCAAAATAAAAACTATGCCAGAAAAAATACCAGAAAAGAAACGATCTATTATTCGTTTCGAAAATGTCTCAAAAACCTACCAGGGTGATATTACGGTATTGAAAAACATCAACCTGGTAGTCTATCCTGGAGAGTTTCTTTCTCTGGTGGGAGCGAGTGGCGTGGGAAAATCGACACTCCTCAAATTGATCTATGCTGAAGAGATACCAACAGAGGGCGAGGTGTATTTCAGTGAGCGTCCAATAACGCAGATCAATCGCAAGCATCTCCCATACTATCGTCGCAACATCGGGACAGTTTTTCAGGATTTCAAGCTTCTCCCACAGAAGACAGCCTTTGAAAACGTGGCCTACGCACTCGAAGTTGATGGTGTGAGCGAAGAAGAGATCAGCGCTCAAGTGCCAGAAATACTCGACATCGTTGGTTTGGCAACAAAGATGGACAAGTTTCCACACCAACTTTCTGGAGGAGAGCAGCAGCGTGTTTCTTTGGCCCGAGCTCTTATCCATCGTCCAAAGGTGATTATTGCTGATGAGCCGACCGGTAACTTGGATCCAATATCCAGTAATGAAATCATCCAGCTACTCCTTGAGATTAATTCCTTTGGCACTACGGTCATTTTGGCGACCCACAACAAAGGGGTTGTTGATAATTTAGGTAAGCGCGTTGTTATTTTGAAGGATGGGCGTATTGCTCATGATGAAAGCAAGGGGAAGTATATGTTACAATAATAAAAACATGAAAGCACTGAAACTGTGGCGAACATTTAAAGAAGGCTGGCTCAACTTCCATCGTAATGGTTGGTTGTCTTTTGCGACGGTCAGTATTTTGACACTTTCGCTTTTCATCGTCAGTCTCTCGACTCTGCTCGGTGTGACGACACACTATGTACTCCAAGGGATGCGTGACAAGGTAACGGTGAGTGTTTCTTTCAACCCGGATGTTTCAGAAGAGCGTATCTTGGAGATTCGTGATGAACTGGCCAAATACAAAAAAGAAGTAGCGTCGGTCGAGTACGTTTCACGAGATAATGCGCTGAAGAATTTCCTCTCAGAAAGTGGTAATGACCCGATCATTGCTCAGGCAGTAGAAGAAATTGGCGAAAACCCACTTTTGGCTTCGCTCGTTGTGAAAGCGGTGCAGCCAGAATACTACGATGTGATCGTCAATCAGATAGAGCATTCGACCTTCCAGAGTGACATCAGCCGTATCAACTACGCCAAGAATAAAAAGATTTTTGATCGCCTCGATCACATCAATAGTACTGCGAAGAGAGTGGGCTTGATTCTCGGCTTGTCATTTATCTTTATTGCTGTTCTCATTACGTTCAACACGATTCGAATCACTATTTATTCGCACCGTCAGGAATTCGAGATCATGCGTTTGGTAGGGGCGTCCAACATCTATGTACGTATGCCATTTATGTTCGAAGGTATATTCTACGGAGTGGCGGCAGCTTTGGTGACGGCCATTTCTCTTTTTGGCGCTGCTTATTTTATCTCACCACTGACTGAAGGAGCGATTCCGCAGGGGAATTTCATGGGACTGTACCTTCATTTCTTCTTTCCTGTTCTCTTCGGACTTTTACTCCTCGGCGTACTCTTGGGAGTGATTTCCAGCACCATTGCCATCCGTCGCTATCTGAAAGTGTAGGTGTTTCCAAGGAGGCTTTCATCTTGACCGAGAGCCTCTTTTTCGCTAGGATAGGAGGGCGTTTTGATATACATTCTTGGGGAGTAGCCCGTCTCGCTAAAGCGAGCCGAGGTAAACCAAGCGGCTTGTCTCGGCCGAGAGAAACGAGGACGGATAAGGCAGTGGGTTCTGGTCTTATGAAAGAAAACACAGTATACATTCTCCTTAGTCTAGGCGACGGTAAAACTTATACTGGCTCAACAGATAATCTCAGGCGGAGACTAGAGGAGCATAATAATGGCAGATGTAGGGCCACAATGAACCGAAGGCCTCTACGATTGATTTACTTTGAAAGTTTTGATAGTCTGGACAAAGCCAGAAAAAGAGAATTGTACCTGAAAACAAGAAGTGGCAGAAGAGAACTAAAAGAAATACTAGATAGTTTGTAGTTATTGGGGAGTAGCCAAGCGGTAAGGCAGTGGGTTCTGGTCCCACCATGCGAAGGTTCGATCCCTTCCTCCCCAGCATTGAAAAGAATAAGTGGACCCATTAAATGGGTCCTTTTTTGTTCCCCGGGAGTATTAAGACAAAGAGTGTTATAATGCGCTTATTAGTATTTTTCCCTCATTTATGAATAAAGCTACTGCTCTAAAATACCTTTTGATAGCGCTCTTTGTTGTAGTACTTGGGGTTCTGGCGGTCACGTTTTTCATGAAACAGAGGACAGATGATGGGGTACCGGTTTTGACTCAGCCACGCCAGACCCAGACAAACAATCGGGCGTCAGAAGAGCCTGTAAGTGTAGATACTTCTTCAGATACCGCCCTTCCTTCGGATAAAAAGGCCACCAAAGAAACTGTAGCGCTGTTTCAGAATCTCCGGGCCCTCCGAGGGAAGGGGCTTATTTTTGGTCAGCAGCACGCTTCGCTTAGTGGCCAGCAGTGGAATGCAAAAGCTGGTCAAAAAAATGTTTCTGATATAGAAACAGCTGTTGGTGATGGTCCGGGCCTGTACGGGATCAATCTCAATACAAACTACACCGTTGGCGAAGGAATGGATAGGCTCAAGCCGTATGTTCTTGATGCTTATCGCAAAGGAGCTGTGGTAACAGTTCATATGCCTATGCCGAACCCTGTAACCCTCGGTGATTCTCACGATTTCAATGGTGACCCAATGGTAAACCTTATGCCGGGCAAGAGTGGTAATGAGAATTTCAAAAAGATTCTTGATGATATCGCTGATTTTGCTAATAGTGCGGAGGAGAATGGAGTTAAAATACCACTCATATTCCGACCTTGGCACGAAATGACCGGTTCATGGGACTGGTGGGGACAGAAGCATAGTGCGCCGGAAGAATATATTGCTGCCTGGCGGTATATGGTTGACTACCTCCGCAATGAGAAAGGAGTCCATAATATGCTTTTCGCCTTCGCGCCTTCACAGGTAACAGATCATCCTAACGGAGGGTTTGATCGGTATCCTGGTGATGCCTATGTCGATGTGGTCGGTGTAGACCGCTATGATACAGACGAGACAGAAAAAGGGAAGAGAGTGAGTGATAACTATACTCAGGCTATATTAGCTGACGCTCGTTTTTTGGTGGAGTTTGCCGAAGAACATGGGAAAGTCGCTGCTATCACCGAGTCCGGAGTGAAACAAGGTTTTGGTAATACGACATCACAAGACTGGTTCATGAAAGATTTCCTGGAACCGCTCAAGGCTGATTCGGTAGCGAAAAATATTGTCTATTTTATGACTTGGACGAATGAACCAAGAGGGGGAGAGGGAGGATATAGAGTGCCGCTTCCTGGTCAGAAGAACTATGATTCATTCGTAAAGTTTTATAACGATCCGTATACATTGTTTGATCGTGATTTACCGAATATGTATAAATAATAAGGTAAAGTAAGTGATAGAATTATGATGAAAGGATTTTTTACAACAAAGGCTATAAAGGTAGGGGGTATCCTCCTCCTCGCCTTATTTCTCATTGCTTCCGCGGTGGCATTTCTCAAAACAGGTACAGGGTCAGTCTCCGAGCGCCAATCAACAACGCGGCAACCAGTAGTGTCACGACCAGTATCATCTGAGAGTCCAAATATCCTCTTTATCCTCACTGATGACCAAGACTTGGCTTCACTGGCATACATGCCAAAGCTCCAGAAGTACCTGGTAAATGAGGGGACATCTTTTTCAAACTATTTTGACAACTATGCCCTGTGCTGTGTCGCTCGTGCTTCGATTCTTCGTGGTCAGAACGCCAACAATACCCATGTCAAGGGGAATCAACTTCCAAACGGTGGTTTTGAAAAGTTTCAGCAACTGGGGGTCAACGGAGAACAAGAGACTATCGGTGTCTGGCTCAAGAATTGGGGTTATACCACATCATTTATTGGAAAATACCTCAATGGGTATGGAAAGGGTGAGGACAAAGCGACTTCAAAAAATCATGTTCCACCAGGTTGGGACGATTGGCGAGCGATCTTTACACAAGAGGTGTACGACTATGAAATGAATGAGAATGGGAAGGTTGTCACCTACGGGAAAGCCCCCGAGGATTTCAAAACCGATGTGCTCGCTGATAAAACAGTGTCTTTCTTAGAGAAGCGGACCAACGCAGACAGTCCATTCTTCATGTATCTCGCTCCAACTGCACCACATGCCCCTGCCACTCCCGCCCCTCGTCACGCCGGCATGTTTGCGGATCTACAGGTACCAAGGACGGCAGCTTTTGACGAGGCTGATGTTTCTGACAAAGCACTATGGGTACGAGAGCAAGGCCCGCTTTCTAGTAAAAAGATTGCTGAACTTGATGAGAAATACCGAAAACGCTTAGGTTCACTTCAGGCTGTAGATGATATGATTGAGCGCATTATTCAGACTTTGGAAAAAACGGGCGAACTCGACAACACGTATATCGTCTTTACATCAGACAATGGATTTCATCTTGGCCAGCACCGATTGGATGCTGGAAAGCAAACTATCTATGAAGAGGATATTCATCTCCCACTCATTGTCCGTGGCCCTGGGGTAGCCAAGGGGGAAGTAGTTGACGATATTGTTGGGAACGTAGATTTGGCACCCACTTTTGCTGAGCTTGCCGGTGGAGCACCTATGTCAGTTGATTCCGACGGACGTTCTTTTGCGGGACTCCTCTCAGAATCCTTCCCAGCTCCTTCAGCTCCACGAAATGGGTACCTCATCGGTTTCGGAGTAGATGACTTCATTTCCAAGGCGCCAAAGCCATCAAAGGGCGATAAGACGAAAACCAAAACGAACGACAACGATACTTTGAATGAAGATGGTGACTTTCTCTTGGGGGCAAATGCTTTGAAAAAAGGGTACATCGGGGTACGGACTCGGAATTACATGTATGCTGAATTTTTGAATGGTGATAAGGAGCTGTACGATCTCCGGAAGGACCCAATGGAGCTAAGTAACATGTATAGGAGCGCGAATCCAGATTTGATAGCAAGTATCCAAGCGATGCTAGCGAAGCTCCGTACTTGTGCTGGTGAGTCTTGCAGACAAGCGGAGCAGATGCCGATTAAGGAGTAGTTGTCTTTCTTCCTGAAAAGACGCATAATACAAGGAGCGAAACATTTGTTTCGATCTAAAATAAAAATTATGCTGAAGCATGTACTCTTTGGGTTACTCGCTCTACTCCTTTTCGTGTCGGCGGTCACTTTTTATATGACGCGCCATTCAAGCTCGCCGAATATTCCATCACCAGTGACTTCATCTGGAAAATTGATTCGTATCGGTCTCTCTCTCGATACACTGAAAGAACTTCGCTGGCAGAAGGATCGTGATCTTATGCAGAAGCGGGCGACAGAACTCGGAGCAGTACTCGATGTTCTAGTAGCAGAAGAAAATGATACTACCCAGATAGCACAGATTGAAAACTTCATTTCTCAGAGAGTGGATGTCATCCTCATTGTGGCACACAATGCCGCAGCATTGAGCTCTGTGATCGAGAAAGCTCATACTGCTGGAATCAAGGTCATTGCCTATGACCGCATGATAGCGCAAGCAGATATTGATGCGTATATTTCTTTTGATAGCGAAAAAGTTGGGAAGTATGCTGCGGAATATGTCATGAAAGCGGTGCCAGAAAACATTACTCCTGTAAATGTTGCTTATGTTGGTGGTTCTGAGACTGATAACAATGCTCTTCTCGTGAAAAAGGGTGCCATGAGTGTTCTCGAGCCACTTATTGCGAACGGAAAAGCGAAGGTGGTTTTTGACCAAGCAACACTTGATTGGAAGCCTGATCAGGCCTACAAGAATCTGAAGACTTTTCTCGATGCCGGCGGTAAGGTGGATGCGGTTGTCGCAGCAAATGATGGAACGGCTTTTGGCGCTATCCAGGCATTGAAGGAACATGGATTAGCAGGGAAGGTGCCAGTTTCTGGACAAGACGCGGAACTACCGGCGATAAAACGCCTCGTGGAGGGAACGCAGACTATGAGCTCATATAAGCCTATCCGTACACTCGCGTATCAGGCTATCGAAACAGCTGTTACCATGACAGCGGCTGGTGACTTCCAGATCAATGCCACTATCAACAATGGTAGGAAGGACGTTCCTTCATTTCTCATCGATCCTATTCCGGTAACGAAAGAGAATATCAAGGAAACGGTTGTGAAGGATGGCTATCACTTGATGCAAGATATCTACCAGTAGGCGTATCCTCTATGGCGATGCTCAAAGGGAAGCTTTTGCGAACATTCTTTTTCATCATTTCCTCCCTCTCTTTTGCAAGTGTCGGCCTCTTTATCATGCACTTCTTTATTGTTGAGAAATATAAAGCCATCTCTGATAATATAATCGCTGAATATACGCTGACCAATACAGTCTCTGATTTAATTGCGAGTTACAATTCCCGTTTCCGTAATACCGACATCAGTGAGGAAGGCGAGGATCAAAAGATTCAGGCTACAAAGGATTCCATGAAACAGACCATGGAATTTCTTGATAGTCACATTGTGAACAAGGAAAGTCAGGCTAGTTATATCGGCCTGAAAAATACTATTGCCGATGTCGTAACAGAGGTTGATAATGGCCTGAGAGCGCTTTCAGAGGGCGGCGTCAAGGATGCCTCAGTTCACTATGAAGCCGCTAATAAAAAGTATCTCTTTGTAAAGGAGAATGGGAACAAGCTTATTTTTTATGAACTCAGCTACGCTGAATCAATACAAGGGAAAATTGATAGTATTTATCAGGTCAGCACTATCATTGGCGTTTTTCTCCTTTTAGTAGCAATTGGTGGTTCTACAATCTATGCCTTCCGTTTCGCTAACAAAGTGGCTCTGCCGTTACGGAAACTGACAAAGACTGCTGAACAGGTAGCCTCGGGTGATATGGAGCTTACCTTGAGCCAGGAACTACTCGATCGGACAGATGAGATAGGAAGACTCGCTCGATCGTACAAAGTTATGCTAATGAAACTCGCAAGTAATATCTCTGAACTCGATGCCTCGAACAAAAATTTGAAAAAAGTTTCGGGTGACATGACTGCTAAGAATGCTGAACTGGAGAAACTCAATGAATACATGGTTAATCGAGAATTGAAGATGATAGAATTGAAGAAAGAAATAAGAGCCTGTGCGGAAAGTGGTCACCATGACCAGAAGAAAGTATCTACTCTAAATTCGTAACAAAAAATTTATGCATAAACCATTGCATCATTCAGACTCGCGTCTCGTTATCGCCCTCGCCCTCCTTGTTATTGGACTAGTGACGTTCGCTGCAGCCTATTTCTCCTCTCTTTCAGAAAGAAGTACACCAGTAAAAAACAGGGCCTGCACAGAAGAAGCGAAGCTGTGTCCCGGTGGAACAACTGTTTCTCGGACCGGCCCGAACTGCGAGTTTACCGCCTGCCCAAGCATGACCCTTCCTGACTATCCTGGATTAGCCGAAGAGCCAATCGCGGTTCCTGGTTCTAAAGATGAAGGAGAGATTAAGGATGGTGTAATGTGCACTCAGGAAGTCAAAATGTGTTCTGATGGTAGCTACGTCGGTAGAACTGGTGCGAACTGCGCTTTCGCTCCTTGCCCGAAAGGTACTGACACTGACGTCGATCTCTAGAGTTTAGAGACTCAGTTCATCGTCAACTTCAATCTTATTCTTCTTGACGGAAAGGCTGGTACTTTCTTTGTCGAGTACCTTAGCTTTCTCGGCGGATTCTTTTATATCAGAGGGGAGGGTGGCGAGAATAGTCCGGAGGGCGATGCCATCAACTTTAAGTACCGATTCCCATTTATCGAGCGGTTCCAATACGGCGCGGAGTTGCTCCTCGTCGTATTTGTAGGTTTTACGAAGTGATTTCCCGATGATCCCTTGGTCGTCGAAGACACGATCCACACCTTCCTGTTCCATGTACTGGAGGATCATAGCCTGCAGCTTCCCGAGACGGAGTTTCTCTTCGCTCATTTTTCCCTTCAAATCGAGGTACTCACCGATGGCCGTTTTTACCTCTTCCGTTTCAAGTTTTCTATTTTCAGCGAATTTATGCTTCCATAATGGGCAGATTTTCTGATAGCCGCACCAATCACAAAGCGGTGAAAGAATCGGTTCAAACTTTGCTTCCTCGATTGACTTGATAACATCGAGAAACGTCTGATCGACGTGCTCCAGCTGCTCTTTGGTGCGGGTACTGGAGAGCTTCACGCCATGCTTCAGGTAGTAAAGACTGACAGTGATTTTGTCGATCCGCTCCCATTCCTTCGGATAGCGCTCGAGAAAAGCACGAAGATAAATCGAAAGCTGAAGGTCGCTATCAACCTTGTCCTGACTCGGCATCTTGCGGGTCGTTTTGTAATCAATGATCTCATAGCCATCAGGTGTTTTGTCGATACGGTCGATGATACCCGAGACGATGTGTTTACCACTTTCTTCATTTCCGATTTCTATAGCAAAGCGACTTTCCAAATCGACAATCGTGTAATCATTTGGCTTGTTATGCGCTAAATACTCTTGAATGATAGTCACGCCTTGAGAAAATGCGGCGCGCTCTTCCATCTCGTTTTCATAAACTTCACTGTTCCAACCCTTGGCGAAATAATCAAGCGCTTGGTCAACGGAAGGGGAGAGGAGGCTCGGGGTGTGGACATACTTCATGACAGCATGCACCAGGGTACCAAAAACCGCCTCCTTGGATTTTGGTTCAGGAATACGATCAACGTGCTGGTACTTATATTTGAGCGGACAGGTCTGGTAGGTTCCGACGCTGGAATAAGATATACGCATAAAGTGCTATTTTAGAGCTATTTTCTTTCTCCATTGTACCAAGAAGCTCTCACCTCAACACTATTGACAAAATAGTAATTTTGTGCTATCATGGCAATTGTACCTTAAAATCATGTCACCAACCCCAAAACCTTTCTACAGAGGGATTTTCTGATGTTTCCAAGAAGTATCACCAAGCTGCTTGAAGGGCTGTATCAGCTCTCGGGCTATCTGTGGTCCGCATTTGGTCGGCATTTTTTGCCGCATTACCACGATCAAGACGTCAAAAGGAGAACAGAATCCGTAAGACAGAGCTGCAAGAAGATTCTGCGAAACTGTTCTCATAAAGTGCGTCAGTACCAAATGAGAATCGCAGAGCTTGAAGAGCTCATCGCTGAAGATCGTCTTACGGGCCTAAGTAACCGGCATGGTCTTGATATGAAGCTGCCGGTCGCTGTCAGTGATCTGGCACGTGGCAAGGGCAATGGGGAGCATCCGAAGGTGTCAGCCATCATGATCGACTTGGACCATTTCAAGCGGGTCAATGATCGGTATGGGCACCAGACTGGTGACCAGGTCTTGATCGAGCTCGCGCGACGCCTTCTGACATTTCGTCAGCACCGTCCGAGCGATATCGTGTGTCGTTTAGGCGGCGAGGAGTTCCTCATCATTCTGCCAAGTGCCAGTGTCGAGGAAGCCCACAAGCAGGCGCTGCTGTTTGCTTCCGTGGTTCGAGGCAAGCCCTTCGCCATCGAGGTTGGCGGACAGAGAGTTCGGCTTCCGATTACGGTAAGCGTTGGCGTTGCTGAAACCGAGGTTTTGCCTCGGGAAAAGCACGACATCGTTTGGGCGAGACTCTATCACCAATCCGATAAGGCCCTCTACCGAGCCAAGAATGGTGACGGGAAACATCCAGGCCGAGACCAAGTCGTTTCCTATGACCCCTCCCTCGAGTAGGGGGATCAGATGACCGGGAGTTTGCGTAACAACGCGAACCCCGGTTTTTTCTTTTTTAAATTATGTTATTATACTCATTACAGTGTCCATTGTTCACGTTAGGAGAAGTCATGATCAAAGGCATGCACGGAAACCCGTATGACCCGAGCTCCAAGCCGGTATTCGGTGGAAAGCTCCAGGCTGGCGAACCACTGGAGGGGACCGACCTCTGTGCGGCTCCAGGAGGCTGGTACCCCTGTCTCGGTCTCGAGGGTCATGTTCTCAGCTCGGACGAAGCCAATGGCAATGGGGTGACCATCATTCGGTTCCTCAACGAAGAACCACCGCAGTCCCCAGGGCCGTTCATTCCGCCGCAGTGAAGGTACTCCTTCCAACTCACAACGGCATGGTTGTAGACCACGCCGTTTTTTCTTTTGTCTCTAGACAGGGCAAGGGGATCGTGATATATTTTCATGTTGTTCTTTTCACCCAAAAGGTCGCTCCTCAAGGAGGAAAAATGGATAGGCTAAATGGTGATAATTCTGGCATTGTTGTACCAAGAATGCAGTGCCCCGTGTATGAGGTACGGGCTCTTGAACCCGGAGATCCTATTCGTGCCACTGATCTTTTTGAGGGAGTACCGTGTGGTCCAGAAATGAATGGCGTGGTTATGCCAGCTGCCTTTTATTTCACTGTGATCATTGTTCGTGAATGCAGATGGTTTGATACTATCTGGTAAGGAGACAGACATGCTTGCGCCACGAGTCCACGAAAGCAAAAATCACCTGGAGATGTACGGTTGCCAACTTGAGGCAGGTGATCTCATCCAGAGGGGTGATGTTTATCGCGCGAATGACGGCTATTGGAAAAGGTGCAGTCGCTCCTTTGTTGGCAGGTCAGTGGCGAGTGGCTTCCCATTGATCATTCGGCGTTTGCCAGTGGCCATCTTTCCTCCGTGTCGAATGCCTGTCTGTCGAAGGCAGGTCCATATGAAAGTAGTGACACCGTGCCGACACAATCACAGATCTCCGGAGGTGTTGGTAGTAGGTTGAGAGACGACTCAAATCAGAACGGTAAGGACAAGGTCCGAGCCGTTTTTTCATTTCCTAAAATCCCCCGGAATCTCAAAAAAGTAGGGGACTCTCACTAAATATCTTTTGGTAATTTTTTTAATAAAAATATCTTTATATTCTCTTCTATAAAAGCCTATAAAGAAATCCAGCTACACTCGGCAGGGAAAAAGATTTCTGATATGAAGATAGAATGCCTCGCCACATCAGACACGATAACCAGTCTTGTCTTGATCGAGAGAAGTATTTACAGTATGTCTCATAATGTAACTTATGAGACATTGTGTAAGGAAGAAAGGATGGGGATAAGGCCAAAAACAATAAGGATACTCTTCTTCTCTCTTTTTCTTCAAAAACGGATGCGTATAATCGTTTCTAGGACATTTGAATGATATTGGATATACATCTACCCCTCTTCAAATCCTTCATTTTCTTTTTTAAAATTTTAAGAAAGTTTTTGTTTCTCAATAAAGCTTCTTACTATTGAAGATGCCTCGGCTTCCTTCGAGGTATGAAAAACTCCCCTGCTTTTTTCTAAAAGTGCTAGGGGAGTCGCGTGTTTCGAAATTCAACGCATGTGGATGATCGCGTTTGCCAAGCGACGGGCATAACGAGCCTTCTTGAAGAATTACCCTTCTTTTTCGTTGCGAAGTTCGGCTTTCATGTGCGGCTTACTGATCCGCCATGCCTGATCGAGGCAACGAATCACTGAGCCGAAGCGGTCTGCCGCATCAAGAAGCACTTGCGCCAGTTGATGTCGTCCCCGTCCACGATCCGCATGTGCTTGTCTGGGAATTTCTTGCCACCACGCCCGAAGAATTCGGAGCATGATGTCAAAACGCATTCGGGCGAGATCTTTGCCGATGTCTTCCGGGCTCCTGGTGCCATCAAGGGTCACGGGATGAATCTTTCTGGGCATGATGATTTGCCTCCATTGGTTGAACTCAGGTTGTGAAAGAAGGTTACCGCTATCCTAGTGGGAGTGTAGGAACTTGTCAATTTTTTTCCACAGAAATTTATGAGTCATGTGGAGGTGGTGGCCACCATGTGGTTTGAGGTAGTACGATGATCCGGAGACTTCAGCAAAAGGAATCACCGGGCTATACGGGACAGTTGTATCGTCCAAGGCGTGAAGAATAAATACTTTCTTGCCATCAACTTTATGAAATAAAGTGGCGGGGTTATAGAAATCTGACTGTAAAAGTTTCTTCCAATCATTTTTTGATTTCACGCGGTACGCACCCGGATAGCCATGCTCAAGAAAATAAACATGCTCATTAAATGGCTCGTCTCCTTTGTCGACATCCTGCCAATCAAGAACGGGTGATAGCGCAATAACTTTTTTTACCAATGGATGTTTAGAATTCAGAAGTACGGCTGGTCCCCCAAATGATCCGCCGAAGAGGTGTACCGCTGATACCTGGAGGGGTATCTTTTTCCCCGAAGCGATATCGGTGATCGATTTCTTTTTTTGAAGCTCCGTGATGATATCATGGATATCGGCCGCTGGAGATTTTTCCAAGAAATTCCCCCGGCTCTCCCAGCTTCCTCGGTAACGAAAAAACATGGCCGTGTAACCATGTTGAGCCAGAAACTCTAAGCGCTCAGTCTTAACCGGAGAACTCGGTAAACCCCCTGCCAAGATAGCGATTTTCCCTGTCTGACGTTCTGGGATAAGTACTTCAGCCACGATCTCACCAGCAAATAACGTTCGTATAGGGCGTGTCAGGACGTGTTTCATCGTCGGTAAGACTATGGAAGGTAATAGGCTGGATTCGCGGTGGCACCAATAGGAATCATCAGGCCTTTGACTGTTTTCGATGGTACTACCTCGTAAGATCTTTCAGAGAAAACAGTAAAGTGGAGGTGATTACCAGTTGAGTAGCCAGTACTGCCCATGTTGCCGATCTTTTCTCCCTTATCAACATTCTCGCCCTTACTGACACTGACAGAGCTCAGGTGTCCATACAGTGTCACCATACCGTTGCCATGATCAATGGCAATCCATCTACCATAGGCATACTTTCCGAGATTACCCGTACCAATGACTTCACCGTCATCGGCGGCATAAATTGACGTCCCGTACGAGCCGGTAAAGTCTATCCCGTTATGTTTTCCAGAAGCGTAGTTCTTGGAAAAATTTGTTTTGCCGTAGGGCTGGCTAATGCGAACGCTCTTTACTGGATAAGAGAGAAGGCCACGTGAGTAGGCTGGTAGTCCATCGGTAGACTTTCCACTTTCCAAGTCATCGATTTCATTTTCGATATCATCACGTTGTTTCTGAAGAGTATCAACCAGAGAGGCATACTTATTTTCTTCAGCCTGTGTTTTTGCAAGGAGACTAGCCTTGGCTGACTTCGTTGACTCCAAACTCTTATTTCGTTCGTCGAGATCATGATACAAGCTATCGACTTCAGTCTTTTTATCACTGACCAGTTTCTGTTCTTGCGTCAGGCTGTCGCGAAGTGTTTTGACTGAATCGAGGAGGTCCTTCACTTTTTCACTCACATCAGTAGCCCATCCTTCCGTCTTGAAATACAGGAGACTTTCTGAAGAAGTCAGGAACATGGGCATGCTATCGCTCGTGTAATCACTGTAGTAGACGCGCATCAGTTCCGAAAGGATCCTTTTTTGTCGATCGATGAGGATTCCTTTCTCGCCGATACGCACCGTGAGACTACGAATTTGTTCTTCGAGGTCATGAATCTGCTTGGTGGTAGTGTCGATCTGAAGCTGTAACTTATCAGCCTGAGCCTGGAGCCCTTCAATTTGCTCAGCAAGCGTTGCTCCCTGACGTTGTTTCAGGGCGATAATTTGGTTGTAAGCATTAATCTTGGCATCGATAGCCTCGAGATCATCTCTCAAGTCATCAGCCTTCTCTATATTGGTGATGCTATCACTTTCTGCCAGGAGAAGTGATCCTACGAAAAACGGGACACTCAAAGAGAGAGCGCCTACAATAAAGAATCGGGATAATTTTTTATTTTTTTGTATCATAGCAGCACCTTTTATTGTACCACGAAAAACGGACCTTTTCAGGACAAGAGAGAAATGGCTTTTTCAAGCCTTTTTAGACTTTCATTTTTCCCAAGAACCCACGCTACCTGCGCTGGCGAAGGAGAGCGCTCAGCGCCAGTAAGTGCGGCTCGGAGCGGCCAAAGGAAATCCCCTCGCTTCTCCCCTGCCGCTTCCAAAAGTTTTTCTTCAATAACTTTCAGATTTTCCCAAGTAGCGTCGTCTAATTTACTCAAAAGTTCCTTACCTTGCTCAAGAGAAGCTTTCGTCGTAGCAGCATCATTTTCTTTCCAATGAAGGAGTTTGGCATCATAGGAAAGTTCCGGAGCGAAGAAAAACGGATTATGAACACCGACATCTGAGAGTTTCGCGAGACGATCGTGTTCGACAGAAAGAACCTTTTTGAGAAAAGCTTCACTTCTTTTTTCAGTTGGGAGCGCTTTGAAGAAATCATTCTCCAGTAATCCAAAAGCAATAACCCGTTCGTAGAGTTCATCAATAGAAAGTTTCTTGATATATTCTCCGTTCATCCAATCGAGCTTCTTCAAATCAAACACAGCGCCCCCTTTGTGAATCTGAGCAAAGTCAAAAGCTTGTACCAATTCATCGAGAGAGAATATCTCCTGAGTACTCCCCTTCCCAGGGTTCCACCCGAGAAGCGCCACAAAGTTTATGAGAGCTTCTTTGAGATATCCTTTTTTCAAGTAATCTTCAACCGCTACATCTCCTTGGCGTTTCGAGAGCTTACTCTTATCAGCGTTGAGTAGAAGCGGCAAATGAGCGAAGAGAGGAATTTCCCAACCAAACGCTTCATAGAGAAGCACGTGCTTTGGCGTACTTGGGAGCCATTCTTCCCCACGAATAACATGTGTGATGTTCATCAAGTGATCATCAACCACGTTCGCAAGATGATAAGTAGGAAAACCATCCGATTTCATAAGTACCTGGTCATCGATATCCTTCACATGGATGCTGACCTTGCCACGGACCAGATCCTCGAAAACAACAACGCCCCGTTCAGGTACAACGTTCAATCGTACGACATGTGACATCTCTGAAGCGAGCTTCTCCCTCACTGTTTCTTTGGAAAGTCCGAGACAATACTTGTCGTACTTCGGCGCCTGCTTATTCTTGGCCTGCTCGTTTCGTAATTCTTCTAGACGCTCCGACGTACAGAAGCAGCGATACGCCCGGCCGCTTTCCAAAAGCTTTTCGATGTATTCTTTGTAAAGAGGAAGACGAGCTGATTGGACATACGAACCGAATTCTCCCTTCTCCACCACAGCATCGTTTTCAAGGAGGATGCCTTCGTCAGCCCCGACACGCATATTATCAAGTGAACGGACCAGGCTTTCCGCTGCCCCTTCAACATATCGCTTCTGGTCGGTATCTTCGATGCGCAAGATGAACGTCCCGCTATTTTTCTGAGCAAAAAGGTAATTATAGAGCGCTGTCCGAAGTCCCCCAACATGGAGGTAGCCCGTTGGTGATGGTGCAAATCTGACGCGAACGTTTTGAGACATAAAACAATCAACAAATAGCAATTAACAAAGAGATTTATGGCTTAATTATAGCCTTTTTTTCGTATTTTGCCAAGAAAATAACACTTTTACTGGAAATACCACGACGGCGGTCCAAATACGCTGCCATCTTTTTGGTTGAAGAGTGAGTCGCCAGAGCCATTCAAGACCAATGAAACGCATGATTTTTGGAGCTCGCCTGAGTTTACCAGTGAGGTAATCAAAGCTCCCCCCTACCCCGATAGCCAGGCGAATGTTACCCGGATTATTTCGAAGGTTTTCCAGAAAGATTTCTTGTTCGGGAGCGCCGAAGTTACACAGTACGATTTCAGCTTGTCCCAGTTCAGGAGTGATTCTCAAGTGTGGATGCTTTTTGAGGAGAGTTTCTTTTATTTCTTCATACGAACTCAAACCTTCTTTTTTCAGAGCCAAAGAAACGCCGTGGTTTTCTCTTTCTGCCATCATAAGAACCTCCTTCACAAGGTCGGCTCCAGGAAAGCGAGTCATCTTTTCGCCCTGTAAGATTCCAGCGAGTACCACACCAAAACCATCGGCAACACAGAGATCGGCCTGCATGAGAGATGCTTTGAAAGCGTCATTTTTTGTCGCCAGTACCAAAAATTCCGGGTTGACCGTAGCGATACGATGGAATTTCGGCTCAAAAAGAAATATCCTTATGCGATCAAGTGTTTCATCGCGCGAAGCTCTACTAATAGAAACACCAAAAAGCTCCATAGAGAGAATTAGAGCAAAGGAAATGTATCAATTGGTTCGTAACGGCGTTTGCCATCAATTGAGAGGCTTTCAAAGACACAGATAGTATCGACAGACTCCATAAGATGGAGTTTTTCTTTGAGGACTGGTTTTTCTGGAAGTCCCAGCCATTTCTGCTTTTTCAATTTGGCGAGGGTCACATGAGGACGATATAATTTTTTCTCTACAACAAAGGATGAGAATTCTTTCTCGATCTCTTCGCGCACTTTTTTCAGTCCCTCACTTGCTTCACCTTCAAGCCAGATCATTTTTGGATTTTCGTCACTTTCCATAAGCTTCATGCTCGTAAATTCAAGCTCAAAACTCTCAAGTTCTGTGCAGACCTCACCAACTCGAGCACAGACATTCGCTACCTGTTCTTCATGGACAAATCCCAAGAAAAATAAGGTGACATTGAGGTTTTCTTCGCGCGTCAAAAGAGAAGCGGCTGCAGGGAAAGTCTCCATTTCTTGCCTGAGGCGCTTTTTCAATTCCTTAGAGAGAGGAATACCGACAAAAAGTCTTCGCGTCTTGTTCATAGAGGAAGCGTAGCTTAAAAGAGCCAAAAAATCAATTACCTGATAGAATAAAGGTACTATGAACACGGCACCTCTTTACCGCTTGGAAGTGGCTCCCCTGGTTATCCTCCCCCTCAGTCGATCACCCTTTTTTAGCTATACCAGTGCCACACCGATCAAAAAAGGATCTCTGGTGTCGATATCTTTTGGGAAACAGACCGTAGAAGGGGTGATTTTTGAGTGCCGAGCCCTTCCTGGTGCCAAGCCTCAGTGGATGAAGTCTGTCACACGAGTTATACGGGAAGGATTCCTTACCGAAGAACAGTGTACCTTGGCACAAGCTGTCAGTGACGAATACTTCACGCCTCTTGGGAAGACACTCAAACATTTTTTGCCAAAAATTGTTCAAGCTCGGAAAAAAACTGCTGAGAAAAAAGAAAAAAAGCATGATTTATCCCGAAATACCAAGGAAGAACAGTTGTTTCTCAAAAAATTTCTCGCAGCTAAGAAACCAACCTTCCTCGATACTTCTCTTTCTCTCGACCCAAAACGACCACTGCTTCTCATAGCCAAAGAGGTACTGAAAGAAAAGAAGCAGCTTCTTGTGCTTGTTCCAGAAATCACCCTCATTCCCAGTCTTGCCAAGCGTTTCGAGGAGCACTTTGGAAACGAAGCAGTAGCCACTCTTCACAGTAAGCTTTCCGGAGGAATATTCTTTGCTACTTGGGAACATATTCGCTTGGGAGAAGCACAGATCATTATCTCTACTCGCCAGGGACTCTTTGCGCCATTTCATAATCTCGGGACCATCATCGTTACTGAGGAACAGGATGATAGTTATAAGCAATGGGATATGAGTCCGCGCTACCACGGGAAACGTGTAGCCATGACCCTTTCAGAGATTTCTCCAGCCAAACTGGTCCTGACATCAGGAACGCCAAGCGCAGAAAGTATCTTGGCGCTCCAAGAAGAACGACTTGTCCCCTTGCTACCGATTCCTGCTCACCAACCTCTTGGCCCTGGCCTCACTATCGTGAATCTGAAACTCGAACGCTACCGAAAGAATTTTTCACCGCTTTCGGAGGTTCTCGTCTCTCTGTTACGAGAAATTTTGGCACAGGGGAAGCAAGCGCTCCTCTACATCAACCGCCAAGGTATGAATGCCTTCTCCGTCTGTGAGCAATGCAAGAATGTTTTTCGCTGTAAAAACTGCGATCATCCACTCTCCAGTACCCGGGAAGGACATTTCCACTGCCCTTCGTGCGGATATAATACGCCGATTTTCCCAAGCTGTCCGAGTTGCGGAAATATCACTTTCCGTCACATCGGCTTCGGTACCGAAAAGGTCGAGAGGGAAGTTTCCAAACCTTTTCCTAGGGCAAAAGTCGCTCGTCTCGATAGCACCACTCTCAAGACAGCAAAGACGATTGAAAGTATCTACGAAAAAGGTATGTCGGGAGAAATCGATGTCCTGATCGGGACGCAGATGGTTCTCAAAGACCCTCCCTTGCCCAAACTCGCGCTCATTGGTATCATTGACGCAGATAGTTTACTTCTTTTCCCTGATTTTCAGGCGGATGAAAGGCTCTACCAAAGCCTTTCTCGGGCAGTGCGTCAAGTGACGGAGAAAGTGGGAAAGGGGTACCAATTCGGAAAAATACTCATACAAACCTTTCGCCCAGAGAGTGCTTTTTTCCAGAAAGCCGCCACCTTGGGGAGTGAAGATTTTTTCAAACAAACCCTAAGAGAACGACAAGAGCTTTTCTATCCGCCTTTCTCACGGCTTGTCTCTCTCGCTTGCCAAGGAAAAACCGAAAAGGAAGTAACAAAGAAAATTACCGCTCTCTCCTCGAAATTACAGGAGCTCATACCAAAAAGTTATCGTCTTCATCAACCCACTCCTGCACGTTTCCTAAAGAAGCAAGTTCTCTTCGAATCAACGCTTCTCCTCCGCTTTCCACATCAAGAACCGCTCACAGAAGCAGTACGGAAGCTTCTCAAAGAAAGTAGCAAGGATATTATCGTTGACGTCGATCCGCTCTCAATCAATTAGACTATTCTCTTCAGAAGATATGCTGCCCCTCGTTACCGGAGAAAAAACGAAAATGCTGCTTTCCAAGACACAACTTGTGAAAGATCCTTTGGCGCCTGAAATCCAGGAGCTTTTGCCAAGGATGATAAAGACCATGCACAAAGAACGTGGCGTCGGACTGGCAGCGCCTCAGATCGGGCTTTCGCTCCGTCTCGCCGTGGCGGAAGTCGATGGCAAGGAATACTACTGGATCAACCCAGAAATCACCTCTCTTTCCCAGGAAAAAATCATTTCCGAGGAAGGCTGCCTCAGTCTTCCTGGCGAGTTCTTTCCTATCCTTCGTTCAGAAAAAGTGACCGTCAAGTATTTGAATGAAAAAGGACTTCCCAAGAAACTTCGCGCTACTGGATTTTTGGCTACCGTCGTCCAGCATGAAGTTGATCACCTAGACGGTGTGCTCATCATCAACCGCTTCACCAAACAAAAACGAAAACAAACATTGACCGATGAAACATATGATACTGTGGCCTAAAGGGATCTTTCCCCAACTCTCTGCAAAAAAAGCTCTTCCTGAAAAGAAAGAGGCTCTTCCTATAATTTCAGAAATACCGAAAGTACGGACCGTCTTCATGGGCACTCCCGAACTTTCTGCTACCCTGCTTCAGGCGCTGATCGAAAAAGGGTATAACATAGTGGGCGTCGTGACGAAACCAGATAAGCCGGTAGGGCGCAAAAAGGAACTCTCGGAGAGTCCTGTCAAAGAATTAGCACTCAAATATCGCATTCCTGTCATCCAGCCAGAGAAGTTCGATGCCTCAGCCCTACAAGAACTTCGCGATTTGAAACCGGATCTCATCGTGGTAGCAGCCTATGGAAAAATTCTTCCTGAAGAAGTCCTCACGCTTCCTGGTTTCGGTTGCGTGAATTTCCATACTTCACTTCTGCCGAAATGGCGTGGTGCCTCCCCTATCCAAAATACCCTTCTCGCTGGAGAAACTGAGACCGGAGTGACCATTATGCTCATGGACAAGGGTATGGATACGGGAGATATCATCTCACAACGCACCGTCCCGATTGACCCGGATGATACCAGTATTATTTTGACCGAAAAACTTCTCGTTGCCGGAAAAGCACTGCTTCTTGAAACACTCCCTCGTTTTATCGAGCGGACCATCACCCCGACAAAGCAGGATGGCACCAAGGCAACATTGTGCCAGCTTATCGAACGCGAGGACGGTCATATTTTTTGGACAGATGATGCCGAGAGTATCTACAATCGTTTCCGAGCACTCACTCCCTGGCCAGGGGTATTCTGTTATTGGAAAAGGGGTGATGAACTCCTGCGTTTGAAGCTCATTTCACTCTCCTGCCAAAAGCAAAATACTCAAGCGATGCAGCCACTGGGTAAGGTTTTTGAAATCGGTGAAAAGGTAGGAGTGCAAACTACGACAGGCATCGTTTTTCTTGAAGTCATCCAGCTAGAAGGGAAGACACCGACAGATATCAAAGAGTTTGTCCGCGGCTACAGCGACTTTGTTGGTGGTCTACTTGAATAATATATCTATGCAAAAAAGAAGGATGTTCCAAGAAGAGAGAAAGGATTCACGCGCTGTAGTCATCGGCGGAATACTGATACTTCTGGTTGGTGGCTACATGATTTTCCGCCAATTTTACGGCGAAAAACCAAAAGAGGCACTAACTGATAGTTCTAACTCAGAAGCCAATCAAGAAGAAATGACTGTTCCGACAGTCAGCGCTGAGGTTGTTCGACAAAAGATATTGAATGGTGATAAGGTGCGTTTCTTAGACGTCCGTGGAGAGGAGAATTTCAAGACCGAGCATATCCCACACTCTCTTCTTTTAACCCCCTCCCTCCTTGGCACGTATACTCCGGCCAACGGAGAACTTCCGGTCGTGGTTTTTTCTTCCAATGAAACACAGACTTTGGAAGTTATCAAAAATACCTTGAAACAGAAATCATCCCAACTCTTTCTTCTTGAAGGAGGATTTGAACAGTGGAAAAAAGAAGGGAATCAAACCATTGCCCTCGGTGATCCGAACTCATTCATGGATCAATCAAAAGTAACCTACATCACTCCGGGCGAGGTCGCAAGTATGCTCTCCGCTGAAAATCAGGATATCTTCGTCTTAGATGTTCAATCGGAACAAAATTATCAGAGAAAGCATATCAAAGGAGCAAAAAACATTCCCCTCGATCAACTAGAGAAGCGCTCCGAAGAGCTTCCTCCAGCGAAGAATATTATCGTGTACGGGGAATCAGAACTCACTTCCTTTCAGGGAGGAGTCAGGCTATCAGACCTCAATATCTTCACCGCCAAGACTCTAAATGGCAATACGAATCTTCAGAAAGAATCTCTTCTGCCACTTGAGCCGTAAGATTAGTGCGTCGTAACGCTTTCGGAAAAAAGTTTATCCAGTTCAGCAAAAACAAACGCTGGATCAGCATCAAAAGCATCAAGTAGGATTTTGTACTGAGGGGAAAGAGGTACGCTTTTATCATTTGGGAAATGCTGCCTGAACCAGGCGGCCTCAGCGTTCCCAATTGGAGAATTAATCATATCCTCTACGACTATTTCCATACGCTCATCTCGTCCCGCTTTCTTAATCCGTTGTTCTTGTTCTGGCGATTCCTGAATAATTCGTTCCAGGATGGCATTCGTATGTTCATCATCATACAGAGCTTCGCAACGATGCTGGAACCAGGAAAGTTGTAGCATCTGTTCCTTGAATTTTTCCCTCTCCCCATCTGTTTCGAGCGGATTCACCGCCTCCTTTTCGAAAAGATACACTTCATGAGCACCCATAAAATTTCTTTTACTATTTGATACTCTTCTTTAATTCTTCAAGTGCCTTGTCGAGCTGCGGGTCACGTTTTTGCTCAAGGTCCTCACTGGAAAGACCAACTTCAATATCCGGAACAATCCCAACGTTGTGAATTTGTTTACCAGAAGGCGTGAGCCAGCGTGCTACCGTAATCTTGACTGCCGTGTCCGAACTGACTGATATGAGTTCCTGAACCGATCCTTTACCGAAGGACTTCTTCCCAATCAGAGTAACATTGTCACGATTATCTCGCAAAGCACCAGCCAGAATCTCGGAGGCACTGGCACTTCCCTGATTGATGAGTATAACCGTCGGAAGACTGCTCAGAGAATCGCCACCACGAGATTTTATCTCCTTGCGCTTTCCCTCACTATCCTCCTCTATCACTACCGTCTTCCCACTTGGCAAAGCGGTGCTCGCCAGGGCCACGGCCGTGTCTAGAAAGCCGCCAGGATTGTTACGAAGATCGATCACAAGTCCCTTTGCTTTCTTGGCAAGAGTTTCTTTGACGGCATTCTTAAATTCTTTCTCGGTATCATCGCCGAAACGACTGACGCGTATGTAAGCAATGTCATTCTCTTTCATCTCAAAACGGACACTTTTTACCAAAATAACATCACGCGTCACGAGAATATCGCGAGTTTCTTCCTCACCTTCGCGGAAAATAGTGAGTTTTACTTGCGTTCCCTTTTCTCCGCGGATATGTTTCACCGCTTCATCAAGAGAATAACTACTTGATACGACGTCATCTATTTTGACAACCTTATCACCAGAAAAGAGGCCGGCCTTTTCAGCAGGCGTTCCCTCGAGAGGTGCAATAATAGTCAAGACGTCATCCCGAATTGCCATTTCAGCGCCGATACCCTCGAAAGTACCAGAGATACTCTCGTTGAATTCCTGGTTCTCCTTGGGGCTAAAAAACGTCGTGTACGGGTCTTTGGTAGCGGCAAGCATACCATCGATCGCCCCATAAAAAAGCTCTCGGGCATCAAGCTTTGATTTATCAACGTACTTATCCTTCAAAATCCCCCAAACCTTCCAGAAAAGGGAGAAATCAATAGTATCGTCCGAACTTGCTTTATTGATGATGATGGCATCTTGAGGGGACAAAGCCTGTGAGTTTTGACTTGAAGAACTTGCTTCTAATCCTTTTTCATAGCCAAGCCAAAAAATCCCAGCCAAAGAAAAAAGTACAAAGAAAAAAAGAAAAGCTTTTTTGAAAAGTCTGTGGCCACGTTCCTTCTGCGTTTGCTGCTCCGATTCATTCACCATATCCATATCTCGTGTTTTCTTGAAAAGTTATTCTGTTTTCGGAAGTGGTTTTCCTGCATACTTGAAGAAATACTTCAGTGCACTCTCAATATGGTACCAAGTAAGACGGTTGAAGAGAAGAGAGCCGAAGAACCCTCCTTTGGCACTGCCCTTTCCGTGATAGTGGTAGACAAAGACGTCTGGGAAATACACCACTTTGAAGCCCTGTTCCCAGAAACGACGGCACCAATCGACGTCTTCCATGTACATAAAGAAGCGATCATCCATCGGTCCTACTGCACTCGCCTTCTCTTTTGACACCAACATGGCAGAGCCGATAACCCAATCAACCGATCTCGGCCGAGAAAGATCTTGATCGGCTAAGGTAAACCAGTCCAAGTGTCTCTTGGCAAAAGGGAGACGCCCGAACCATGTGCGCCGGTACAAAATTGTCTCTGGGCGATAGAAATGGAAGCAGCTTTGCTGAAGACTGCCATTGAAGTTAAATTGCTTCGGACCGAGAATACCAATTTCCGGATGCTCTTTCAGATACGCCAAAAGCTTTGGCATCGCTTCCGGACTCAAGATGATGTCACTATTGATGAGAAAAACGTACTGACCAGCGGCCTCTCTCAAAGAAACGTTGACCAACGCCTTGAATCCGACATTTTCTTTGAACGGAAAGAAACGCACTTCTGGAAAGTCCTCGCGCATCATCATCTCAGTGTCTTCCTCTGTCGCGCTATCAGCAACGAGAACTTCATAAGAAATGCCAGTTTTTGGCATCTCTTTTCGTATGGACTCAAGACAGAGACGGAGAATGTCCTGATTTTTATAACTATTAACAGCGATGGTCAGTTCTTTTCTTTCCATCAAGGTGATATAAGGGACGAACCCTAGTAAGTAAGTGAGTTCTTGAAGAGCTCATGGATACGGTCGTAGTTGTCTCCGATCGGAAGCAGGATATAGCCGGTTTCTTTCGTTTGCGGAGGATTGTACAAGAGTCCTTCCTCAGAATTCTCCAGCACTTTCTGATTGATACTACCAGCATCTCCGGCGGTCTGATAGAGATCAAGGAAGCGCTTCATTTCCCAAGCCTCAAGATTGGTAGTAACGTTGTTTCCCAAACTATCAAGCATGGCACTCACCTTGGAGAAATCAGTAAGAGTCCCGAGACTAAGCGCCTTTTCTTTGATCAGTTTGATGACTTCTTGTTGGCGACGGGCTCGATCGAAGTCACTCGAGGTGTAACGGGCACGGGCATAGCAGAGCGCCTTATCGCCATCAAGGAGATTGTCCCCTGCTGGAATTTTGAAGTTTCCTCCACATTCAAGCTCTGCAATCGCCTCTGACGTCATTTTCTCAAAGCACAGTGGGTAACGCTTTGGATTAGCGTAATACGTTCCATTTTTTCTCTGAATACGCTTTTCCTCGTAACTTCCGGATGGCACTGTGTAGGTAATACCGTCACAGCGCTTTTCCAGTCCACGAAACTGCATTCCTTCTTCAAAAGGCTGATCGAGATGAACATTGATACCACCAATAGCATTCACAAGATCCTTGAATCCCTGAAAGTTTATAGTCACACCATACGGAATATCAAGCCCCGTAATCTCGCCGACAATCGTTCGCATGTCTTCGATACCACCACCGCCATGCTCACGCTCTTCACCAAGAGCATAGACAGCATTTATCTTGCGATGTTCATCCCGACCAGGAACTTTGACGTACAGGTCGCGCGGAATAGAAGTGAGAGAAGCCTTACTCACATCGCCCTCACCACTTTTTGGATGGATAGAGAGTACCATGATGGTATCAGCCAGAAGTCCACCACCTTCTACACCTTCACCACGCATACCGAGAAGTAGGATATTCACTCGGCCATCAGACTCACCAGAAAGCGTCTTCTCGACTCCTGGAAGAGACTTTACGAGGCTTTTGAATATATTGGCATTCCCCTGAGAAACCTTATCGAGGGTCACGCCTGTTTTCCAAGCAAAGACAGCGCCACCAATAAAAAGAAGCGCCAAGAAAAACAATACCACGCGTACAATGCGTCGTTTTTTTGATACCCCGCTATCACTTGGGCTGATACTGCCTTTCTCTTTCTTTTGAAAAAAATTCATAGGAACCGATATTTTATCAAGTAAGCTTTTGATATTCAGTGAGTAACATTTCGGCGCTTTTACGCCAAGAAAAAAGAGAAAAACGGCTTATCCCAAGGGAAATTCCGCTCTCTCTTCGATTGTTATCAGTAAGAAGAGTATACAGCTTTTCTTCACATGAGGCAATACTCGCCGGATCAAAGTATAAAGCAGCATCGAGAGCAACTTCGCGCAGACAAGGGATATCGGAGGCTACTACTGGCACCTTTTGACTCATAGCTTCGAGAATCGGTATCCCAAAACCTTCGTACAATGATGGAAAAGCAAACACTTCGGCCATCCGCATCACTCCAGGAAGATCACGCTGATCAATATATCCAGGAAAAAACACTTCCTTCTCCAGACCAAGCGAGGTGATGGAACGGTCGATATCCTGGTCAAAGTGATGTCCCGATCGACTCCCAATAAGTACGAGGTTGATATCCGGAAGACGCTTTCGCAATACTCCAAAAGCCTGTATCAAGAGTGGGATATTTTTGCGAGGCTGTAGTGTCCCGACGTACACAATAAAGCGCTCCGGGAGATGGTATTTCTTCCGGAGGACTCCGGCATCTGGATTCGCCTCCGTAAGAAACTCTTGAGAAACAGCATTCGGAATAACGACGATCTTTTCCGTCACAGTCCCATAACAACGAACGATTTCGTCTTTGGTAAACTGTGAAGGAGCAAGAATAAGGTTAGCGCGTCTCAATGAACGTGGGATGAAAAAGGAGAGAAAGAAACGATCCTTCCAACCGATGAGTTCCGGATAGACCCTGAAGGAGACATCATGGATATGAAGCAGCACCTTTGTTCTTGATGGTATGAAAAATGGCAAAATGTACTGCGTGTGATAGGTATCTACTTGATTTCTCAAAAGAAACCACGGGAGTGTCACCAAATTCCATATAAAGCGATTCTTACCAGAGAGCGAAACGAAACGGACGTTACTTTGACCGATACAACCAAGTCGCCCCTGGATAATGGCAAGCTTCTGTGGATCCTGTTCGTCGGTCAGAAGGAGGTACTGATGATGCGTATCGCTCGCTAAGATTTCTTTGGTCAAGTTAAAAAATACCGCTTCATCACCGGTTCGTTTCTTTCCTAAGAGTCTGATGTCTATCGCTCGTACACTATTCATGATGCTTCTTTTCGAAAGAATTTTTTACAGAGTCTCGCTTCTTGCTGTTCCAAAGGAAGTGCCCCTAAGGAGAGAAAGAGGAAAAAGAACCCAAGCAGTATACCAGAATTAAAGAGATCGAAAACGGTTATGCCGATAATACTTGAGAGAAAGAAGAGCCCGAAAAGACGTTCTGTCTCTGATCCTGATGTGCGATACCAGAAGAAAGAAGCATGCATGAGAGAGAGCCAAAAAAGTGAAAAGGCCATCAAACCAAGAAGTCCACTCCCCAACCAAACTTCTAGGAAAATATTGCTTGCATTCAGTCCAGCTCCCCGCTCATCATTCCCTAGAAAAAGAGCAGCGCTTCCCCAGCCGATACCAAGAAACGGATGAGCCCGTATTAAATCCCAGGACTTTCCATAAATCTCCTTACGAATGGAGACATTTGGATCATCACGAAACACTTCTTTCACGAACTTCCCCTCTCCTTGCTCTGATTCAATAGCTTCAAGATCTATATGTCGACAACCAAACGCCGAGAGATCATCAACGTAAGCGACTTTTTCTGGAAGCACTCTATCGCTCTCACAGGCTACGGTGATTTTTTGTAAACCGCTCCCGGTACTCTGTATACGATTCAGGAATTGAAATGGGCTCAAGTGAAAAAGAAGAACCGCTCCCAGAGCGACGAGAAGTGACAGGGAAAGTATCCCACCGAAAATAAGGGTCGGTTGCCAACTCCTCTTGAGACTTTTTTTGAAAAGAAGTCCAAGAGAGAAAACGATCGTCAGGGCGATAGCACCCAACCAAGCGCTCCGTGCCACTGTGATAATCAAGACAATGAAAGTGAGCGTGAGTAATACGGAAAACAAGGTAGATTTCAAGATATCCTGAAACGTTTTCTTTCTTGACGGTTCTATAGAAAACGCTAGGAGCATATACAGGATACCTATAACCAAAACGACAAACATTCCCAGCCAATCAGCTTCACTCAGAGTTGCGTTGGGGCGCCCAGTCATAACTTGGAAACTTTCTTGTCCGAGAGAAAACCGGATGTTTTGCCAAAGAGCATAACCAGAAACGACAAGACTAGAACCAAGGAAAAAAGGCACCGCCTGACGTATATCAAACAAAGTCCGGAAGAATATCCTCCCCAGAAAGTAGATTGCGACAAAAGATGCCACGACGAGAGCCTGCTTGAGAGCGAGAGATGGCACCGGAGCTCCTATAACTGCAAGGAAGGCACCGACAGCCACTAAAACTGGTAAGAGATCGAAAAATCGTGGCCGAAAAATCTCAAAAGGAAGTCTTTTGAAAAGAAATCTAGTGAGTACCGCTACAAGAAGAATGCCGGTCAGCCACTGATATGGTCGAAGCGCGATGCCACCAAGTACTGCCGGAGCCAGATTGATAGTTTCAAGAGGCAGGACTCCAACAAAAAGGAGGAATACCCATCCCGGACGGTAAAGCGCAAACAAGAAGAAGACGAAAGAAAAGAAAAGGAACGTCACTCCATCAAGCGGCAACACTCCTGCATTATGAAGCACGATGCACACCACGGAACCAAGAATACTTCCAAGTAAAAGCAGTACTTTATTGGGTCGTATACTAGAAAACAAAGAAGCTACATTCATAAAAATTCTATGAGAGGGAATCTAGAACTGTTTTTGTAAAAATCTTCCAACTAAAACGGGCGGTGGCCTGCTCGGCGTGTTCGCAGAGCGTTTTTCTCAGTGCTGCGTCGGAAAGGAGTCGCTCCATACCAGAAGCAAGAGAATCAGTATGCTCTGGATCAATATAGAGAGCGGCACCCTGCGCGACTTCCGGAAGAGAAGAGTTATCCGACGTGAGAACAGGAGTTTTCATACAGAGCGCTTCCAGTACCGGTAAGCCGAAACCTTCATAGAGGGACGGGTAGACGAAGAAAAGAGCATTCTTGTACAGTGCTGGCAAATCTTTCTCTGGCACAAAATCCAAAAGCTTTACACGATCTCCGAGACCAAGCTCCCGGAGCAACTTCTTCACCGGCGTCGCCAACGGATTATCCTCTCTAAATACCTTTCCCGAAATAACGAGTGGTGGAAGTGGCGTGCCAAGTACCCCCGCTTTTTCTTTGTCAGACAAAAGCTTGTAGACTCGGAGTAGACCTTCAGTATTCTTGCGAATTTCTAATCCACCACCATGGTAGATATACCCCGGCACCAGTGCGTAGGTTGCCATGACGCGATTTTCCTCCTCTGGAGTCAGGTCTTTCCTGAAGATCGGTGCCACATCAGGTGAAGCGACGGTAATATCCTCATGATCGATACCAAATTCCACCAAATCATTTTTTGTAGCTGAAGAGACCGCAATGATGTGATGAGCTTTCTTTATCCCCTGCTCTACGAGCTTCCAATGATATTTCTGACGCATATTACCCTGGTACTGTGGAAAAATTCTCGGGATGATATCATGCACCACCATGATGTGCCGCATTTCTTTCGGAGCAATGGTACTACTCTGGTACAAGCTCAAAAAAACATCGCAACCATCTTTTTGAGCCTCTTTTGCCACCCGTCCTTCCCACAAGACCTTGCGGATCAAATCGTCACGCTTCCACCATGGCAAAAAACTTTTGACATGGAAAAAATCTGGATATTGTATACCCCCTTCTAATTTCTCTTCGGTATAGAGAAAAAACTCATGGGAATGAGCTTCTGGGAAGGCTTTTAAAGTTTCCAAAAAATGAAAAGTCACCTGGCCAATTCCTGTGCCAGGCTTCCGCAAAAATGAAGCATCGATACCAATACGCATATATGCATTGTACCAGATTACCTCAAAGAAAAAAGCCTTACTTTTTGTCAGGGGCCGTCGCTTGAAGTTCCAAAAGGAGCCGATTCATTTCTTCAACGAGCGGATGCTCCAAATGTTCATTTATAACCTTTGCCGCCTCAGTATAAAACCAGATAAGATTATCAGCATTTCTTTTAAATTTTTCCCAAACACTGTCGCCATGAATACGGTACTCATCAAGTGCGCTCCGCATATTGTGGATTTTATCAGCCGTCGCTACGAGCAGAGCCTCCTTGCTGTCATTGGAGAGGTTAGCGAGATACTTTTCCTTCCGTGCTCGCCAATTATTTCCCCGAATACTATGATCTTCTTTCTCAGCCTGAGTGAAATCTTCTGTCACTTCTTTGACAATGGCGCAGGCGCGTTCACCAAATTCTTCTCGGAGCATCTCCTCGGTGTATTCTGGAATATCCTCGAGGGTATCATGAAGGAGTCCAGCAATGATGACGTCTTCATCATCAGTATAGTGCGCCAAAAGAAAAGCTACCGAATACGGATGGACGATATAGGGTACCCCACTTATTTTTCGTTTCTGAGACTGATGGAGTACCGTTGCTCGAACGATGGCTTTTTCAATTCTTGGAGTGAGAAACATAGGAAATAAAATGAGACTGAAGAAAGGCCTGAAAAAGCACTTTTCCTTGTCAGAGGGATGATTATTTCGTACAATAGAACATATTACCTCTAAATTCAAGCTATGTCGTCTGAAGAGAAAAAAACAGTGGCCGTGGTTGGTCTCGGATATGTTGGGTTACCACTCGCTGTACGCGCCAGTGAACGAGGCTACAACGTTATTGGATTTGATACCAACGAAGAAAAGATCGCTCTTTTGAATCAAGGCAAAAGCCCTATCGAAGATGCTTTTCTCGAAGAGAATCTTTCGCGTTTCCGTTTCGATGCCACCAGTGACGAAGAAAAACTCGCCTCAGCAGATATCATTCTTATTTGTGTCCCTACTCCAGTTGATGAATCCTTTTATCCAGATCTCGAACCCGTCATCTCCGCTTCCAAACTCATTGCTTCTCATGCCAAGAAGGGCGCGCTCGTTGTTTTGGAATCCACCGTCAACCCCGGAGTAAGCGAAGAAGTGGTACGGCCGATTTTCGAGAAAGCTGGCTACACTATTGGCAGCGACCTCTACCTGGCACACTGCCCGGAGCGTATCAATCCAGGAGATGACAAGTGGAACGTCACGAACATCCCTCGTGTCGTTGGCTCCTTCGATGAGACCGGCCTCAACCTCGCTCATGATTTTTATGCTTCTATCGTTGATGGAGAAATTCGAAAAATGAAGTCCATTCGAGAGGCTGAAGCGGTAAAAATCGTCGAAAATTCCTTCCGTGATATCAACATCGCCTTCGTCAACGAGCTGGCCCGCTCTTTCGACGTCTTAAACATCGATGTCAAAGACGTTATTCAAGGAGCAGCTACCAAGCCGTTTGCCTTCATGGCTCACTACCCTTCCTGTGGTGTCGGTGGTCACTGTATTCCAGTTGATCCGTATTACTTGATAGAGCGCGCCAAACAGTCGGGTTTTGACCACAAGTTTCTGAAGATCGCCCGCGATATCAACAACAGCATGCCAGCGTATACCGTAGAGCTTTTGCAGGATGCTTTGAATCAAGTCAAGCTCCCTGTCAATGGCACGAAAGTCGGTGTTTTAGGACTCTCTTACAAGGCAAATATCGATGATATACGTGAATCGCCCGCTTTTAAGGTAATCAAAGAACTGAAAAAGCATGGTGCTGAAGTTGCGACATACGACCCACACGTCATCAAAAAATCGAGCGTTCCATCCCTCGAAACACTTCTTGAAGGGTCGCAGGCCTTAGTGCTCGTGACGGATCATCGTGAATTCAAAGAAGTTATCACTCCAGAGCTCCTCAAAAAATACGGAATCAAAGTATTGATCGATGGTAAGAACTGTCTCGACAAGGCTTCCTTTGCCGATTCCGGCATTATCTATAAAGGCATCGGCCGCTAAAGTATGATCTTTGGCCTACTGAAATTAGTTGTCTGGATGGCTGGCGTTCTCACGGTTTCCTATTTTGCTCTGCCCTACTTTGGCTATGAAATAAATATGAATTACTGGAGCGAACGCAAAGAAGTCTGTCAGGAAAAATTCGACCAGTGCCAGAAAGACCTGATCAAGAATGGTTTAGAAGGAGCTAAAGAAACATGCGATTTCCGTTGTGTTGATACCAAACTGCTCATAGAAAAAACAGAAGAATAATTCATCGGATATTTTTAACTTTTGATCCGCCACCTATGCGCCTCATCATCAACATCCCAGCTTTCAACGAAGAGACTGTCATCGGAAAGACAATCCAGAATATGCCCCGCCACTTTACCGGTGTGGATGAAGTATTGGTGCAAGTGGTTGATGATGGCTCGACAGATCGTACCGCAGACGTCGCCAAGGAAGCAGGTGCTGACTTCGTTTTGAAACACGGAATCAATCGTCGTCTAGGAGCGATGTTTGCTACCGCCAGTGAAAACGCCTTAAAAGAAGGCGCTGACATCATGGTAAACATCGACGCTGATGGCCAATTTGATTCAGGTGAGATTCAAAAACTGATCGATCCAGTACTGAACAATCAGGCCGACATGGTTGTTGGTGACAGATTTTCTGAGTCGAGCGCTAAAAACATCCCTTGGATCAAGGATTTCTTCAATCGTTTAGGGGCATCACTTGTTGGTTCTTTCTTAAACGTCAAAACCGATGATCTCACCTGTGGCTTTCGCGCCCACAGCCGTGAAACATTACTCCGCCTCAATACCCCTACTGGCTTTACCTACACCCAGGAAACGATTATTGACGCTATCGGAAAAAATCTTCGCGTCCTCTGGGTACCAGTTCAGGTAACATACTTCGCCGATCGAAAATCAAAGATTGTAAAGAGTGTCTATAGCTTCGTCAATAACAGTGCTCGTATCATTCTAAAAGCGGTACGTGACGTCCGCCCAATGAAATTTTTTGGCTTCCCTGGTCTCATTCTGATTCTTATTGCCTTCTTCGGTTTTCTTGCTTTCCTCGTGCAATACCTTGGAAGCGGTTTCAAAGTGACGCCCTATCTCAACTACCTCCTTTCCTCAAGTATCCTCTTCATCATCGGCATCCAGCTCCTGATCTTTGCCTTTATTGCCGATATGATCAAGAGTAATCGAAAGCTGACCGAAGATCTCATGTACCAAATGAGAAAAGAACGTTACAAGAAATAACTTTTAGCTTCTTAGACAAGAAAAAACCCCTTATCTTTTTGATCAGGGGTTTTTCTTGATTCATTCTTGAAAACTCGTTCGTAAACCAGTACTCAAAGATGCGGAGAAGTCCATGTATTTCACGTCCTTCCCCAAGATTTCACAGTACGGCCAACAACTAACCATCAGTTCCGAGCCAAGAACGGTGAAGAGTCAGCGTTGCCTCAATTTCCTCAAGTCCCTTACGGCCCATCCCTGGAATCTTCAGAAGTTGAGGCTGGGTAAGCCGATCTAGCTGGGCAATACAGTAAATCTTTTCAGCTTTCAAAACATTCGCTGTCCGTTTCGTCAGACCCAGATCTTCAATGGGGCGAAGTTCCGGCTTGTCAGCTAGTCCAAGGACAGAGTAGACTGACCGTCTCATGTGGTCGATCTGCTCTTCGATGTGAGCAAGCTGACGTAATAGATCATGCCCCAAAGATTGCATCGCCACCGCTTCTTCAGTCGCGCGTTTTGCAGTGTTCATACTTGCTCCATACCCCAGACCCCGAGGCGCGGGTGCGAAAATTCGCATGTTGTAAACGAACTTTGTATTATGCACTTTTTTGGCATAAAAGTCAATACGCTGACAAAACAACAAAAAAAAGCTATAATTAAGCCATAAGTTTCCCTCTCTGTCTCATGCGAATTCTCTTTATTTCCAGGGCTTATCCGCCTATTACGGGCGGTATTGAGAATCAGAACTATGCCCTTTCGGTATGGCTCGCTCAGCACGCCGAAACCAAAACTATAGCCAATCGACACGGACGTTTTTTTCTTCCTCTTTTTGCCCCCTACGCTCTCTTAGTCGCTTTGTGGCAGGCTCGCTCTTATGATATCGTCTTACTCGGTGACGGTACCCTTGGACTCATTGGCTGGCTCTTAAAAAAAATGACTCCACTTCCCGTGGTTTCTGTCGTTCACGGAATAGACATCAACTATGATTCAAAGTCACTTGGTCTCTGGTATGAAAAAGCACTAATCAATATCTATCAACGCTTGTGGATCAAAAAATTCCTTCCAGCGCTCGACGGCTTAATCGCGGTTGGCAATGAAACAATCCGTCAGGGTGTAGCTCGAGGCATTCCAGAGACCAAGTTCACTTTTATTCCGAATGGAGTTGATACCGAGAAATACTTCAAACCTCATACCCGTGAGGAGTTGGAGAAAATACTAAATCTTTCTCTTGTAAACAAATACGTTCTTCTTACCTCCGGCCGACTTGCCAAACGGAAAGGTGTTGCTTGGTTCATACGAAACGTTATCCCGAAACTCCCAGAAAATATTCTCTATGTTGTGGCTGGCGACGGTATCGATAGGAAAGATATTGAACAGGCGGTGAAAGAAACAAATTCAGCTCATTGCGTGAAACTTCTCGGGTATGTTTCAGATGACGTACGTGATGTCCTCTTGAATACCTGTGATATCTTTATCCAGCCCAACATAAAAGTAGCCGGTGATATGGAGGGCTTTGGCATCTCCGTCATCGAGGCAGCCTCATGTGAACTCCCTGTCATCGTTTCCAATCTTGAAGGGCTGAAGGATGCCATTCACCAAAATGAAAACGGCCTCTTGGTAGAGCCGGAAAACCCCGAGGCTTTCAGAAAAGCTATTACTGATCTTGTTTTAGATGAAGAGAGACGTCATACTTTAGGAAAGCGAGCTCGTCTCTACACCAAGGCACATTTTGAATGGGACACCATTGCCCGGCGCTATATTGAAATTCTTCAGTCGTTTGTGAAAAAGTAGTATGTCATTTTCTTACAACACACTCATCTTTCTCCTTTCTCTCGGTGTCCTTTTCTTTTTACCAGGATATCTTTTGCTCCGAGTCCTCCTCAAAAGATATCCAGCATTAACAATCTTTGAAACCTGGGTATTTTCTTTCGCTGTTGGTATCGGAGCGCTCAATTTCCTCATAATTCTCATGGGAAAAGCTGGCACGTCTTTCTCTCAAGGCACTCTCGCAATCGGCATCACCCTGACCGCTCTTCTCTCCCTTCTCCTCTTTTTCTTTCGGAAACGCTTTTCTCCCAAGAAAGAAGATACTGGACCAACAACCAAACCGAATCCTTGGTCATTTTCCAAAAAACAGACCTGGCTCTTCATGCTTCTTCTGACACTGACGGTACTCACCAAGACCGTCTATCTTTCACACGCTATTTTGCCGACTTCGACAGACCTCGGTCACCACATGTACTGGTCAAAACTCATTGCTGAGACAGGTACACTCCCCATATATGCCAAGCAAGATATTGTCACCGAAAACGGCGTGTACCACATTTCCGAACCAGAACCAATCGCAGACTTTATCATCGGCGAACATCTTCCCTTTGCCGCTCTCAATATACTTTCTGGTATCGATTTTCTTTCCGCCTTTCCTATTCTCTTGCTTCTCTTCGTGAATCTCATGGCTCTTTTGGCTTTGGTAACCCTCGCCCGTACCCTTGCTGATAGTATCAAAAGTCCTTTCTTCTCAGAGTCAGTCTTTACTCCCCAAAACATCGCTCTTGCTACCCTCTTCCTTTTTGGTCCGCTGTATACCCTCGCTTCACCACAAGCTAAATTCGTTTCTGGCGGTGTTGTCGGGAATACCTTTGGAAACTTCTTCATACCTATTATCATTCTTGCGTATTTCCGTGCCTTCAAGGAAAAACGAAGCGATTTCCTTGCTCTTGGATTTTTTCTCACTTTTTCTCTGGCCTACATCCATCATTTGAGTACCTTGATGACACTCTTTGTCTTGGTAGCTTCAGGCTTACTGTATCTTATCTTGCACTGGGATACGCTCGGCACGACACTGCGCCACTGGTTAGGGCTTTTCCTGAAACCGAAGCCACTTTTCATCACTCTTGCCGCCTGTCTTTTCTTCTTTGCCGTCGCCATGCCGACCTATATCGAGCAAAGTGCCGTCGGCACTGCCATCGGAACACCGACTAAAACCACCCGTACCGGCCTTTCTTTTTACCAAATTACTTTTTCTTCCGGTGAAACACGCGTTGCTCTCGGGCTGGCTGGACTCTTTCTTATTGGCCTCCTCCGTACCCGCGCTCGCTATGGGAGTGTCTTTCTCCTTGGCTGGGGTCTCATCCTCCTCATCATGACCACTCACCCAGAATGGCTCTTCATTGATATTCCATCGAGTCGTATTGGCGCATATCTTTCTTTCCCACTTGGGCTCCTCGCTGCTTTTTCCCTTGTTGGTTGTGCTGCACTATTTTCTCAAGAAAGAAAACGTTTCTTCTTACCGAGTCTTTTAATCCTCTTCTGTTCTTTTTCAGCCTTCTTTTTTGCTTCAGGAAGTGGTTCATTTGATAATGGCCAGACCCTTCTCCCTGAAAGCAAGGCCCTGCCAGCACTGGAAACTTTTGGAGCGGCTCGTTATTTAGCAGCTCACACTGGAGAGGATGACCAGGTCCTTAAAGATCACAACTACATCACCGCTGATGCCTGGATGAAACTCTTCTTCCTACGCGACTATTCCTATCCTCTCTCTCGTGGTTTCTTCAAACGCTATGAAGACAATCCTGACCGGGAACAGTGTACGCTCCTCATGATTTCTGTCCCTAATACTGCTCGCGGAGAGAAATGTTACAATGAAACAGGAACAAATTTTGTTGTGGTCAATCCAAATTTTGACATCACGCCCTTTGAGAAATCGACTAGCTTCTCACGTATTTACAGCTCAGAAAATATTCACATTTACGAACGCTCAAAATGAACACTCTTCTCTCTGAAAAATCCCTCGTCGCCCTCTTTTGCTTCCTCTTTGCCGCAAGCGCCTTGTTTCTTTTTTGGCAAAATGAGCGCGAACTCGATCCAAATTATCAGAAAGACTGGTGGGTACTCTCGTTTGCAGCACCAGAAAACAAGGCGAGTTTCGATTTCACTATTGAAAATCACAGCGCTACCACCGAATTCAGTTATAAAGTCGTTGTCGGAAAGGAGACTCTCCTCGAGGAAACATTTCAAGTTGCATCCGGAGCGACCACTACCATCACCCCGGTCTTTTCACAAAGAGAGGCCCGTACCACTATTGTCGTGACCTCCGGATCAGAAACGCGGGAAATTTACCGATAATCACCAGTGTCTATGTCAAAAAAGGTTCTCCTTGCTACTCGTCCGCTCGTTCCGCCATGGGACGAGGCTTCTAAAAACTTCGCCTATTTTCTCGCAAAGAATATCCGTGATGAAAACGTGGAGATGCATATTCTCACGACACCGGAGAAACTCGACGGGCTTGGCAGTAATGTCGTATTACATCCTCTGTATTCCACTCCAGACAAGAAAAGTAAATCGCATTACCCTTTCTTCCAAAAGGCACGCCTTCCTCTCTATCTTTTCACCCAGAGTTCTCGCTACGATATCGTGCACTACCTCTTTACACCAACTCTCTTCAACGCATTTGTGATCCGCTATTTCACCCCTTTCCGACCAAAAACCATCCAGACAATTGCCACATTGCGTGAGGATCGCTACCCAAAAAAGCTCTTGCATCAGCTCTTCTTTGCTGACCGTCTCATTACCTATACTGAAACAACTAAAAGAAAGTTGGAGAATCTCGGTTTCAACAACGTCACGCGCATCTATCCCGGTATTGATCTCGAACGTTACAGCCCAACGGCAAAGAATCCGTCACTTCTGACGCAACTCGGGCTCAAACCAGAACACTTTGTTGTCCTCTACCCTGGCGAGTACACTCGACTCGGGGCGACCGATATGCTCGCCCAGACCTTCCTCCGCTATTTTCAAGAGAACCCGGATACCGAACTTCGCTTCGTCTTTGCTTGCCGTGTCAAAAACGAAGCTGATGCAGTGAAAAAGCAGCAGGTCCAGAAACTTTTTGCCGAAGCAGGACTCCTCGATTATGTCGCTTTTTCTGATACTATCTCCGATATGTCTGGTCTCTACAGCACGGCCGATGTCGTTATCTTCCCAGTCGAGAATCTGAAAGGAAAATTTGACGTACCACTCGTTATCATCGAAGCCTACGCCTGCGGCAAGCCGGTAATCCTCTCTGATTTACCCCAGTTTTCCGAGTTTACAAACAAGGACATTTGTGTTACCATCCCCAAAGATTCAGGCGAAAAACTCATTGAATCTTTGGCTTATTTAAAGCAAAATGAGACAGAAAGGATCCGTCTCGGTGAAAACGCCCGCCGTTTCGTCAAAGACCACTTCGATCTCAAAAACACTGCCAAGCAGTACGAGGAAATATACTCCTCACTCTAAAGTTACCAACTGTTCTCAAGAAGCACTTTTCTTTTCTGAACGTTGGCTGAAAGCGGTCACCCTCCGAAGGCGGGCTAGCATCCGTGATGAGTGCGCCGCTAGAAACAACGTGGATGCGACTCCTGGAGCCGGGACCACGCGTTTCTCGGCAAACGAGTCAGGCATGTTCGCTTGAAGACATGTAAGGAAAAGGAAAGTACTGATTCGAGAACTACTACCGAGATTATGTACGAAAACGACATCACCAAACTCTCAGAGCACAAAAGTGAATTCAAGACTGAGAAAATGAACGTCCCGGTTGTTTTTCATGTGGGTGATAAACTCATGCCAGGTCCTGATACCATGAAACAACTCGAAAGCGTCGCTGCCAATGGCTGTATTTTCCACCACGTCGCTGCCATGGCAGACGTCCACAGTAAACCTGGCCGAAAAAACGCCACTGGTACAACTGTCACTTCTGAAAAATTTATTCTCCCACAAGTAAATGATAGTGATCCAGCCTGTGGTATGCGCCTGGTACGCCTTGATCTCGATGATACCAATACCACTCCGGAGCAGATCGACCAGATCTTCCAGGAAGCCACGAAGACCGTGCCAACGAAGCAGTATGTCGGAACCGTACTCCCCTTTCGTGTCATCGTCGATATCTGCCGTCTCGGCATCGGCCCTCTCGTAAGCTATCTCGGCATCAAAACGAAGCACGAAGTGGAGAACAGCATCGACCGTGGCAACTTTTTCGCGGAAGCTCCGACACGTCGTGGCATCATGAATATCATCCCGCCGCTCTTTTTGTTCTTTGCTCAGTTCCGCTCGGGTATCATCGGTGCCGCCGGCAACCACTTCCTCGACCTCATGAAAGTGACCGACGTCGTTGATCCGGAAGTCGCCGCCAAATTCAATCTGCGCAAAGGTCAGTATATCCTCATGGTGCACTGCGGTTCTGGAATCCTCGGTCAATACACCATGTATATGTTCACTGCCAAAAAGCGCGAGCACCTCTCGACAGCTATTCTCATGAATATTGGTCGCCTCTTCTGGCTGACACCGTTCAAGAAAACTATCCGAGGTATCGCCAAGAAAATCAGAGAGTCGGATTTTGGGAAGAAAGAACCGCTCATCACGTTCGATGGTGACGGAGAAGATGGCAAGCTCTACATGGCCGCCCGTTATGCCTGCTCCAACTTCGCCCATGCCAACCGCGCTACTATCACTCACAATTTCATCCAAACCGCTGAAAAGGTCCTAGGACGAGAGATTGGCGCTGACCTCCTCTACGACATGCCTCACATTCTCGTTTCTCAGGAAGAACACTACGGAAAACAAACGTGGGTACACCGTAACGGCACCAGTCGAGCTTATGGCCCAAGTCGTATGGCCAGTCACCCGCTCTTCAAAGAAACTGGGGAGCCGGCTTTTATCCCGACTTCCATGAGTACCGAAGCCTACCTCTGCGTGGGTCAAGACGGCAACGACTCGAGCTTCTATTCCTGTAATCATGGCGCCGGAAAAGCTGCCAAGAATTCTGAGAGTGTTGTTCCAGAAAGCAAGGAAGCGCTTCACGAGAAACTTTCCACCCGTGGCGTCAAACTTTACAATGGTCGCTCGTCAAAAGTGATCGAGCAAGATTCCTCACACTACAAACGTGCCGAAGACGTTATCGAAAGTGTCGTGGCAAACAATGTCGTCAAACCGGTTGTCAAAATGCAGCCAATATCGGTCATCATGTACTAAACAAGATGAAATTCATCACACTTTCAGGCGTTGATGGTTCTGGAAAGTCTACACAGCTAGAACTTTTACGTAATCATTTGGTATCTCAAGGAAAAAAGGTAGCGTATTTTCACGCGGTTGAGTTTTCTTTGGCCAATAAGATCGCACGATGTCTGAAAGGAGAAAAAACCTTTGAACCAGGAAAAGAAAAAGCTGTCACCAAAGCCTCTTGGCTTTCTTTGGTCTTGCGTGAAAAATTTCTGTTTATCGATATGGTGCGCTTTTGTTTTCTGCGAGCCAAACTAAGACGCGAAGGCTATGACTACCTCCTTTCCGATCGCTCTTTCTTCGACTCCATCGTGAACCTCGAATACCTGGCCAAGAACGTTCATTTCCTCTCATGGCCGATAAGCTGGGGTATCAATTTTCTTGCCAAGTATACTCCAAAAGGCGATATTCGTTTCTATTGCGACCTGGAACCAGAAACCATTGTGTCCCGTGAACGGGTTCCCGAGCAAGGTATCGAATACCTCCGTGCCAAAATGGAGCTCTTCAAGAAAAGGAGTGTCCAGTGGAACCTGATCATGATTGACGCCGAAAAAGACAAAGAAGTCGTATTTCAGGATATACTGAAAAGGTTGAGCGTTTAAAACAAGAAGACTTCTAGCAAGAATCTTCCAAAGTAACTCTGGAGTTCGCACGGGCACGGTTTTTTCTGAAAGAAAAAGAGTGCGAACGGAAGCGTAGAGCAGCTTGTCACGCCGGGGCAAGCAAACGGTACTCTGGGAGGTTACTTGCTATAAAACTCACATCCTACAATAAAGAAGTTATGAAAAAATTCTCCCAAGCGCTCGTCTGGCTCACAGCTTCCGAAGTCGTGTTCAATATCGCTGCCTATGTCGTCCATTCTGTAGCAGGCCGCATCTTGGGTCCTGCCGACTATGGCCGCTATGGCCTCGTGGTCACTCTTACCACTATGGTCATCGTCCTGATCGGCAACGGTATCCCTACCACCATGTCAAAGTATCTGAGCGAAGTACTCGAGAAGGATCCAAAAAATATCCCCGCCATCAAACGTAAAGCAGCTCTTCTTCAGACCGCTCTTATCGGCGGTATTACTATCCTCTTCTTCCTACTTGCTCCAGTTATCGCTTGGGCACTCCGGGATCCGTCACTGACGCCGCTCTTCCAGCTCTCCGCACTTGTTATCCCGGCTTTTGCTGCTGCTTCGTTCTATCACCACTATCTGACAGGACTCCACCTCTTCAAACTGCAAGCCATCGTAAAAATCATTCGCTCCTTCGCTCGAGTAGGCTTCATCGCACTCTCAGCTATCTTCTTCGGACTCGAGGGTGCGGTGGGCGGCTATGTCTTAGCGCCGCTCTTTACGTTCGGCGCAGTCATACTCATTGATATATTCTATATAAAGCGCCGGCTTGGCCTGGGCATCAAGACTGTCGGCCACGACTTTGATTTTCCCGCCAAAACCATTCTGGCGTATGCCGGACCACTCACCCTGTTTTTAGTTTTTTATGAGCTCCTCCTTACGATTGATCTTTACTTTGTGAAAGCACTCCTCCAAGATGATCACTTGACCGGTCTGTACAATGCCGCTATCACTGTCGGGCGTATCCCCTACTATCTCTTTGCGGCACTCGCCATGATTCTCCTCCCTGCTATTTCCAAAACGACCGCCGAGCGAAATAGCGCCGAGACAACCTCGCTCGTCAATAAATCACTCCGTCTCATGACACTCCTCCTCTTCCCGATGATCACCCTCCTTGCTGTTTACGCTTCACAAATCCTGCACTTCTTCTACGGCACTCGTTATGTTGGCGCAGAAAATGCCATGAGCGTTTTCGCTATCGGGGTGGGCTTCCTCACCGTCTTCTACGTTCTCGCCTTTGCCTTAAATGGTGCCGGGTTGGTACGAATCCCGATGAAACTTTCTTTTTTTGGTTTCCTCGCTATGGTCGTCCTCAACTTTGCCCTTATCCCCCAATACGGTATCGTTGGCGCTGCCCTGGCGGCTACTCTCACGGCTGCAGTCTTAATGATCGGCATCCTCATTTCTATTGAAACACACTTCCGTGTCCATCTCCCACGAAAGACCATCTTCCTCTCTCTCTTTTCTACCCTGTTAATCGTGATCTGCTCACACTTTTTGCCCCACGGTACCTACAACTTCCTTTTTTCTGGAGCGGTCCTTTTTGCCCTCTATTTTGCCCCCCTCAGACTTTTCGGTGAGCTCACCGATGAGGACCTCGCCCCTTTCAAAAAACTCCTAAAACGCTCTTAGGGACTTGACAGAACTTGCTATTTCTGACCTAGGAGAGTACTCTAAAAATGTAGTACAAGCGGCATTTACAGTGCTGTAAATGTTCTTTTTTAGCAGAAACAATACGAGGTAGAGAGTCATGAACAACGGGTTCTTCTCCCCTTTTGGGCCATTCCTGCTCGGGGCTGAAATCTCCGAGACCTTTTTCAACACTTGGACGCAAGAAATGAATGTCTACTGCTACGAGCAAGAAGCAGTGCTTCAGAGAGACCTCCTCGGAACATCGGAAAATGACGAGCCTGAGCAAGTCATGCTCCGCATGAATCATGTCTCAGCAGCTATCCGAGCCTTTTTTGGGCAACACCGGCCGCTGACCATAGCAAGTAGGATGTTCCCTACTGTTCGGCTGGCTGAGTCTCAACTGGCGAGACAAGCGGTACGCGCCTTCCAGCAAGCAGAACTCAACGTACGCCATGAGCTACCGGTGCGTGTTCCGCTTCCGGAATGGGGAGCGTCCGGATCCTACCGTGACGAACTCAGCCAAATGGCGAGCGACGACCGCACGATCTACCAGATGGTGGCCTCAATGGGGGCCATGCCAAAAGAACAGCGCCGACAGGTGGCCCATGAACTGGCTGATCGCCTCCAAGCAGAACATGCGGCACATCATCCTCTGCAGCAGCAGATGAGCTGAACACGAGTGCAATGCGCTCGAAACGAAACCCGGTAAACCCTCACAGGTCACCGGGCTTTTTCTTTTCTTAACCCCGCACCATTTCTTTATAGTAATCACCACTTGGCTTGTTCGAGCCGTAAGGCGGCTATATCTGAGAGCTCTACATAAACATGATCTATCTTGAAAAAAGTGCGGGGTTGACAGTGTATTGTAACCACCTGTCGAGAAGAATATACTAGGGGTAGTAGGTTTTCTCCACTTTTGCACCAAATGGTGTACGGAGGTAGCTATGTTCTTCGCACCACTGTTCTCGCCCGGAGACCTCATGTGGCCATGGCAACTCTACATGGAGTGGTTCTTCTCCCTGTCCCGTGAGAACGACGCCTGGAGCAGGCAGCTGCAACACAACAGCCTCCTCCTCAAAGACGCAGCAGGCAAACACCTTGTCGTGAGCTGAGCCGAAACCGACTCAACCGCCCGAACATTCATTCGTGAACGCTCGGGCTTTTCTTTTAGCCATCAGCACTACCAACGATAGACTTCTACGGCTCCACGAACCTGGGAGTTACTCACTAACTCCATATTTTTCTTAAAGTAAATCTCCGCATCATGAGAGATGTAGTCATAGTCATTGGTCGAAAGGATCACCCAACCATGCTGGTGTTCGGATACAATCTTTTCAAGTTCCGCCAAAGAGAATTTCTCTGTAGAAAGTTCACCACCAAAATCATAGACTGGGACATTCGCTCCAGAGAAATAGTAGTTGCGGAAGTTACGCGTAATAAGTACATCACCGTCTTCTTTGTTTTTCTTGAAGTAGTCAAACACTTTTCGGTAGTTTGGATTCCCGCCAGAAGACGTCTCATGATAGGTATTATTTTCTTCAAAGAAATATCCGTAGTTTGGGAGAAGCAGAAGAGCAAGTAACAGCACTGTATACGTCCCCTTCTTACCGTATTCTGGCAACCGCTCTCTCACGAAACGCAGTACCCCATACACTCCAATAGCTCCCAAAAGCAGCACAAATGACTGAGCAAAGAAAATATACTGTGGCCCAGCATTACGTTTCCAAAACCAAACCGCCATCGCCAGAGGAATGATCATAGAGAGGGTAAGCCAGAGTGCTTCTTTTGGTTTCTCCAGTTTCTTCCCAAGGACAAAACTTCCAAACACTACCACGAGCAAACCAAGGAGTGGCTGAGCAAAATCACGAAGCATGTAACCAACATACGAATAGTGATTATCGAACCACACCATACTTGCAAACCCTAAGCGCACAAGTTCTGGGAAAAAGAGGATAGCGGAAACAGCCGCCAACAATCCCAAGCCAACCAATATCCCATACTTATTCTTGAGCGTCCCCTCTTTCTTCCAAAGCATAATCATCATGACCAAAGCATACAGACCGAAAACTGGAATAATCGTAAGGAACAATCCGTGCACCAAAGCATTAAGCAAAACAAGAAAAACCAAGGGCACGAAATAAAGAAGGTTGATACCGAAACGCTCCCACGCTTTTTTTAGAAGAGCTATTTTTCCGTGGTACTTCTCTTCAAAAAAGGCGAAGAGAACGGTCGCTAGAGCGAGATACATCGGGAAAAACATAGCATACATCCGG
This sequence comes from uncultured Bdellovibrionales bacterium, assembly GCA_964612055.1. Taxonomy (GTDB): domain Bacteria; phylum Patescibacteriota; class Minisyncoccia; order Moranbacterales; family UBA1568; genus UBA1568. The sequence continues at coordinate 189,916 of CAZTBI010000001.1, read as the reverse complement.
AGACGTCGATCGAAGATAATACCAGAGATACTCACTGCAAAGAAAAAAGCTGCGAGCAGACCAACAGTCTTTTTTCGTGTGTAGAAATACCCCGCCCAAAACATGATAAGGATTGAGAAAACACCCCACAAGACACTTACCAAACGAGCCGTAGTCTCAGTTGGAGGTAAAATATGAAACAGCGCTGCCACCTGAGCTTTGTACACAAAGGCGCGTTCATCACGAGCGTCATTTAAGTTCATCTCTGCTACTTTGCCATAGTTGAAATCCCAAGCCTGCCATTCCCCTGTTTTGAAATAACCATAGCTCGAATTCATGTCCAAAAACTCGTCAGCGACAAAAGAGTTGTTTCCTAAACCATACAAACGCATTCCTGCCCCGAGAACAACCAGGACCACCAGTATTTGCCATGTCTGTTTCCAGGAAATGTTCATAGTCTCTTTACCTTTAAAATTTAGAGTGCTTCATCAACTTCATCCGAGGCATCACCTTCTTTCAATGAGGCCTCGCTTCTCTGAAAAAACTCTCGCCAAGTATACCGTGGTAGCCCCTGAGAATCATCTGGTTTGGGAAGTGCAAAATTCTGACGAATTCCACGGATGGCCTCTGGTTTTGGAAAAAACTCCACAGCTACTAATGTTCCAAAACGCGTTGTCTCCCCGATATCATAATTGACTCGATATTTTTTGAGAGCATCTTCGACATCAGATTGAGCCCGTAGGATAATGTAGTACACTCCTTCTTGATATACGCCATCAATACCGAGAACAGCATTTTCGATGCCGCGCTTCTCCATGAGGTACTTCAGAGCCCGTCTATACTGTGGTTCACTCCACATATACACTGGGTAACCAGTTTCTTTGGAGCGATTCTCCAAGAAATCAACAATGTGCTCTTGCTGCTCGAGGGTGACACGAATGCGTTCTTTGAGAATACGGTCTGGCGGACTATCTATTGCCTCTGCCCCAGCGAGAGAAAGTTCTCGGAAACGATCGCCGAGAGAAGAAAGGTTAGAAAAAGCCAGAAGCAGAATAACTGTGGTCACCACAACAGAAACGACAACGTTTTTCTTCAAGAACATTGCCAGCAACGAAAGCAACAGTCCAATCAAGATGAAAAAAGTTGGTCCAGAAATAAGAAAGAAGCGTGGCACCATATCATAGGCCAAAGGCAAGAATAGAAGAAACGTCACGGCGAGCCAGAGCATAACAAGAAGAAGAAAATCGGAGCGCCGCCGAGTCGACTCGTGCCAAAAAAGAGCGAGTAGTGCCAGAATTCCAAGACCCAGAGTCACTACTGCTGCTACTCCATACCACTTCCCGAGATCACACCTAGCATCGCAAGCCCAACCAATAAGTGTCCCTTCCTCCGTACCAATCACAATAACCGGAAACGTGCCTCCCTCAAATCCCGTCGTCACTACCATTCCATAGAGAGCATGTTCAGAAAATTCCCTGATCCCCTTTTCGAGAAGAGAGTGATCACTTTTTCCTGATTTATCCGTGACAGCCTCCAGAAATGCCTGAGCATTCGCAAAATGAGTCTGCGTTTCATTGAGAAACATCGGGAGATAAAGAAAAAGCGCCAGAACCAGAGCTCCAACCCAAGCTCGCCAAGAAAATTTCGGACGCCGAATAAGCAGAAATAACCCAGTAATAACTGGGATCGAAACAAAAGCCAGAAAATGAAACTGCATAGCAAGAGCAAGCGTTCCTGCGGCCACAAGAAACCAACGCTCTCTGTACTCCTCTTCCCGATCAACTGCTCGTAGTAAGGCGTAAAAACCAAAGATCAGAAAGAGGGGTATCAGATTCGGATTCCAAGCAAAACGTCCGTACATGACAAAAAACTCGGAAACAGAAAAGAGGAGAGTCAAACCAAGAGCCAGGCCGGTTGCAAAGTATCGCCTGGTGAAGAAATAGAAAACGGGGATAGCCAAAACGGAGAACAACATCCCAAGTGTGGCAATACCAGCTGGACTCCCACCGAATATTTGGGCACTCAGATATTGCAAGTAATAAAAGGCTGGTGGTAAGCGCAGCGTCGTCCCCCCTGCTTTGGGACCAAGAAGGGGTAAGTCAAAAAAATCACCCCGCAAGCCATCATCAACGATACGAGCGTCTCGCGCTTGATCCAATTCAAAATGAAGCCAAGGAGAGAAATTGTAAGCACGAAGAAAAAAACCGAGCAAAACAATGCCTATCAACAAACCTATTTTTGCCTTTTTTGAAGAAAAAAATTGCACTTTCTTTTTTCGCTTATTTGCTTTACAATACAGAGGAAAAATGGTACGCTTTCTTCTATTTTAGGACACTTTTAACCGCCAAGCAAACTCTATGCGCAACTTCTTCCAGAGCACAGAAAACCGTGTTTATTCCGGTCTTTCTGTCCTCATCGCTCTTTGTGCGCTTTTTTTTATTGCTCCACAGATTACCCTCCTCACACTCCTGGACCTTGAAGTGAGCAATACCCTGTTTTATCTTGGATTTCTTGTTCTCGGCACCCTCACTCTTGGAGCTGTCGCCTACTTTTCCCAAGGTTTCGACTGGAAGAGACAGCTCGCTACCCTTCTCCTCACTACCCTCCCAGGAGCCCTCATTCTTTCTTACGGTATCAGTGAGTCAAACAACTTCCACTACATTTTTATCCTGGCTTTAGGCGGTTATGCTATCCTCTCCGGAATTCTCATCTCCGCTCTCTTCATCGCAAAAGAACGCCTCACTGAAAAGAAAGATTCTGAAGCCCTCTCAATAAAAGAATGGTTCCGCGCTCAAGGTCTCTCGACGCTACTGCTCATCGTCTTTGTCACTGGCCTCTTCTTTAGTTTCGGTATGTACCGCCTCACTGAATATGCCGCTGTTGATGAACCACTGTGGTTTGATGGCCGCATTGCTAAATACTGGAAAAATGTCGGGGAACGTGACTGGCGTGGCACGAATATCAGTGACAAGCCTGGTATCACCGTAGCTCTCGCCTCTGGCCCAGGGCTGTGGTTCAAAACAACCAAGGACTACAAGACCGCTCACGTTGACGGTGAAGTAATCAGCCTCCGAAACGATGTCAGAAGTTTCTACCTGGCTTATCGCTTGCCACTCCTTATTGTTATCACGCTCCTCCTCCCACTTTTTTACTTTTTCCTCGAACGACTCCTGGGGAAAAGACACGCACTCCTGTCCTACGTCCTCATAGCGACCTCACCGATCTTGATCGGAATGAGCAAGATTATCAATCCTGATTCCCTGCTCTGGCTCTTTACGCCACTCTCGCTCATTTCCTACCTCGCTTTCTTGAAACGACGCTCTTTCCGCTACCTCATTTTCTCTGGTATCTTCCTAGGACTCGCACTCCTCACCAAATATGTCTCCAATATTCTTTTTATCTTCTTCTTGGGACTTATTTTCCTCGAATATCTCTACCACAAAGAAAGCGCTCTCTCATCTTTTGCGGAGCATCTGAAAAAATCATTGCAGCACTTAGCACTCCTCACCTTCACCGCCCTCTCAACCTTCTACCTGTTTTTCCCAGCTGTCTGGATGAAGCCAGAGAAGCTACTCACTGGTACGGTTTTGAGCCAGGCCTTTGAAAAGGTCGCACCTCTCTTCGTTGTCCTGATCACCTTTATTCTCATCGATCAGTGGTGGAACAGATCTCGAATTACAGGAGCGCTCCTCTCCCTCCTCGAGGGTCGCACCAAACAGGTCATTACCAGTCTCGTCGCCGTGACATTCTTGGGCTCACTGCTCCTGACCATTGGAAATACCTGGGGCAATATGGGTCTTTATGACTTCTCAGAGCTTCTTGCTTCTCCGAAAACTATTGCTGGCAAAAGCGACTTCCTGGGTGCCTTCCTGACAAACTTCTACCCCCTTATCTTTGGTGTCACGCCGATCGCCTTCCTCGCTCTACTGCTCACTCCTTTTTTCTTCTTCAAGAAAAACTTCTCCGAATCGAATGCTCTGCGTACCTCTTTCTATCTCGTTATCTTTATTCTCCTCTACTACGTCGGCACCACTGTGAACAACGTCGGCGCTATTGTCCGTTATCAGATTATCCTCTTCCCTTTTGCGGCGATCATCGCCGGTATCACCATCGAACATGCTCTCGTATTCGTCCACAAGAAATTGAAAGTGGCTGATACTCCGACTCCGGTCATTGCAGGGAGTATCGTCGCTACTCTTGGTCTCTTTACCCTCTTTATCACACCCTTCCCTCTAAGCTACGCCAACGTTTTCCTCCCAGCCAAATACCATATCGATGTGAAAGATATGGGTCCTGGAAGTTACGAAGCCGCGCAGTATTTGAATAGCTTACCTGATGCTCCGAGTATGCTTGTTTGGACAGACAAGGATGGTGTCTGTAAGTTCTTTGTCGGCCGTTGTTCCAGCGCGCAGAACTACACCCAACTGCGAGAGCGTGGACTCGACTACATTGTCACCTCAGCTGGTCGCAAGAGCCGCACCGGAAAAATGATGGGTGGCGACATTGCCAACAATCGCCCCGACATCATTCGTTTCGATCAGTACTATGATCGCACCGACCCAGTCTACGAAATCGATATCAATGGCCGTTCGAGCCACTACGTCAAAGTTTTCAAGTTCGAAGAGTAATTGCTACTCTTCCTTTCCTCGCGTACTCAAGTACTGCGGCAAAGCAATAAACGAAAGAATCATTTGGATAAAGCGCGAGAGAAGCGCGGCGGTCACTGCTGTCTCCACTGACACACCAATGAGACCGAAAAAAGCCACATAGGCCCACTCTTTGATACCGATGTTGTTGATCGATACCGGGATACTCGACACCACGGCTACCAATAAGATGGCAGCAAAAAATGGTAGGAAGGCGATATTATTTCCGAGCGCATGAAAGAGTGCGTAATTGGAAAGTCCGATGCCAACGAAAATAAATAACGCTGACCAGGAACTCGTCCGTGACCAGATGTGTTTTTTGGTATAAAAAATAACCTCTTCCAGCAGACGTCGGATCTTGAAAAAAGGCAGTCGCGCTACAAAAGCCTGAAACCATGGGCGGCAATAAAGATACGTCACAATCAGGTCCACCACCAGGAAACCAAACAACGCTAGAAGTGTCACGAAAAGCGGGACGCTCTGGTCCAAATAGGGCCATAGGGAAAAGCTAAAAATTAGCCCTAGGAGGGCCGTTGTCCACAAACCGATAAACCTATCAAAAACCACCGTAGAAATGGCTGCGGCACGCGCTTTTGAGCGTTTGGCGAGCCACAGGCCCCGATAGGTGTCACCACCGATGGTTGAGGGCAGGAAATTGTTGATAAACGCTCCGGTCATATAGGTAAAGAACCCCTCCCGGAGACTGAAATGAAGCTCTTTGTAACTGGCAATAATCTGCCACTTTCGAGCCGAAATGAGATTGCCTACAAGCTGCAGAATCACATACAAAAAAAGCAGCGGCAACGATACTTCAGCAAGTTCCAGCCATACTCCATTCCAATCGACTCTTTCAATCAACCAAAAAACGAGACCGAGTGTCACGACAATCTTTCCAACGGTGAAGAGGGTTTTTTTCATGTTTATTTCTTGCTTGCTCGTTCCAATACCATCTTGAAACGCTCGGCAACTTTTCTCCAATCATTTGCTTCAGCAATTTCTCGACTGGCCGCTCCGAAACTCTGCACTTTTTCTGGATTAGTCAAAAACTTTTCCATAGCAGCCGCAATGTCTTTGTTTGATTCAAATGGTACAATGATTCCGTTCTTTCCTTCTTGGATAAGTTCTTCTGCGCCACCAGTCGGCGTCATGATGATCGGCAGACCACAAGCGAGCGCTTCGAGCATGGCATTACTCATCCCTTCATTCAACGATGGGAGAACAAAGAGAGAGGCTTCTTGATAGTAACGAGTGGTTTCTTCGCGTGGGACACGACCGATAAACTCTACGCGGTCACTGATATTCCCCTCTCGTACTAATGCTTCCAGCATAGCTCGTTCGTTGCCATCGCTATCCCCCATAATTTTGAGACGAAGCTGCGGAAAGCGTGGCGCTAGTTCTTGTATAGCTTCGATGAGATACTTCAGGCCTTTGCGACTCGTCACTCGGGAAGCGCCAGGGGTGACAATAAATTCATTGGCTGGACGATGGGTAGAGTCTGGAGCAAAACGTTTGGTATCAACACCGTTTCCAATAACTTCCAGCGGTTGCTTCGGAGAAACAGTCAGCGCCAAATCTCGTAGTCCTTTGCTATTCGCTACCACAGCAGCCGAATGTTTCCACACGAAACTGACTAAGGGCGTGAGAAAGAAATACAGATGATTGTACTTGTTGCTATACCCTGGGACATCCGAACCACGAAGTGCTACCACATAGGGAATGCCAAAACACAGTTTCAAAATATAGGCTAAGAAACCGCATGGCACCCCAAAGAAAGCAAGCGTCGCATCAAATCCTTTCTCACGACGGATAAGTTGCCACGAAAAAAAGAGCGCCTTCGCACTATAAACGATGATGTCGCGAAGCGACTGAGAATGGAGCTTATTCGGATCTTTGCCAATCGGGAGACGATGAATATGAACCTTTCCACCCAAGAGAAAATGCTCAGCTTCCTTACCAGCAGCTGAAGTCACCAGATGGACTTCCATGTCATCCATATGGACAAACTCCTGGAGAATCTGCGCCGTAGCATTTGCCGCCCCACCACCGAGCGGCGGGTATTCATAGTTCAAATAGAGGATCTTCATATATAGCCATTATACCAGCCATTTTTTCTCTTGTCTCCTTCCGTAGTGAAAGAAAAAAGCCCTCTATTTCTAGAGGACTCATGACGATCATTGTCGTCGTTTCAGCAGTGCTATTCGAGAAGCAAGTAGTACGGCCTCTCGCGATCCGACCAGTCGGTACAAGTGCCGTCTCCATAGACCGTCACCGACTTCCCCTGAGCCTTGGCCGAAAGCAGGAGCGCGTACATCATCCTGCCTCGCACATTGTCGAGAGAAAAGGCCCACTGGACTCCACTGCAGAGCGGGGGACTCAGGTGCTGTGCCGTGGTAAAAAACACCAGACCTTCCACCGCGCTGCTGTAGCCGCTGTTGGGAGAATGGACGTAGATCTGGTTGATTGTTCCAGACCCCGTGCCAGCAAAGGACACGGGGGTCAGTCCTGACACCAGCAGTGCCAACAGTGTTTTGAGAGCGTTCATCACTTGGTTCCTTTCAGTCCTATTGGTTCGTAGGATGGATGTTGACGACGGTGCAGCCAGCCGCTTCGGCGTGCACTTCGACCTTCTTGCCAGAGGCAAGGGCCAAAAGCAATCCAGCATAGGCTGCTTGCGTGTTCTTCTTGGGATCGGTCGGGCTGTAGTAGGTGCCGGAGTAGTAGACCCATTCCCCGACAGTGCAGGTTCCGATGGCGGCGTCGAGCTTGAAGAGAAGCATGTCCGGCATGTAGGACGGCTCGATGTTGATCACCTTGGCGGTGACGTCGTAGCCAGCCTGAGCCGGCAGAGATACCGCCAAGAGAATGGCAGCAAACAGAGAGGTGAGAATGTGTTTCATGATTCAGAGTCCTTTCAGTCAAACAAGCCTACTTGAGATCGATCGTATCGACACCTTCGACCGCGAAGGCATCGCACACGCCGTTGCCCTGGATGTTGATCTTCTTGCCACTCAGGTAGGCCTGCATGATCATGGCCGTCCAGAGCTTGCCAAGTCCCGTATCGGCGTTTTCGTAGGCAAACCACAAGGTTTGTCCGCAGGGAGAGCCATGTGCCCCTACCTGAACCGACATGCGAGCCGGAGAGGGTCCCACAGTATTGATGCGGTACCACGTGATGGTACCTTCGAACCCTGAGGCAGAGACGGTACCAGCTGCGAGCATCAAGATCGCAGAGAGAGTGACTTTCTTGAGAGAGGCGTTCATTTCAGATTCCTTTCAGTCTTCGAGAATCAGGTTGATGATGGGGATGAGCCAGGAGTAATCCATTTGGAACGTCTGAATCTCCGTCCAGTTATCTCCTTCATTGGTCTCATAAGCTTCGTCTTCGGCGTCGATCTCGGCCTTGAACGAAACTTCTCTGACGCCTTGCGGGATGGTGTAGGTAACGCTTTCGGTGTGGGTTGCACCGCTCGGCAGATTGGCTGCCTGGATGTACTCACGCTTGAGGAACGTCCATTCACCAACGTCTTGACGCACGTAGATGTCCACTTCTATGCGATCCTTCCCAATGCGCATATGAGTGTTCGTGTTACCATTCTTGGCTTTGACCTGGATTCTGATGGTGACGACCTGACCAGGAGTGACCTGATTGACACCATCTATGAGCGTGGTTCCAGCCGCATTCTTGACACGGAAATCGTTCACGATGAGATTGAACGGATCGGAACCGCCACCCTTGTTGCCGCCAGACCGCAGATTACAAGTCTTTGGATCACCGAGGGTGAACCCAGGACATTTGTCTGGATTCTGGAGACAATAGATGTGATCCTGATCGATGTGGAGGAAGTAATCGGGAAAACGCTGTCCATCTCCTTTGCAGATATCCCTCCGCTTAAAGTCGAACGGAGGACTGTAGTTATATTCAGAGACAGTCACACATTGAACACCCTGATTACCCGCTCCGGGGATAAAACTTTCAACGAAAGCTACGTGGCCATACTTGCCATCGGTCTCATTCCATTTACCCCACCAGGCAACATCACCGTAGAAGACCGCATTGTAACGGTCCGGTTCCCACGGAAAGTTGTCGGTGGCTTCGGTTGCCCCGATTCCGACACAGACCGCTTTCTTCTGCCAATACTGAGCATCTCCCCATCTCTCCGAATCAGTTTTCGTGTAGTACTGTGTGTTGACAAACTTTGGATTCTGGCTCCAGAGTTGATTCAGCTTGCTTGCAACATACGAAGTGCACTGACACTTATAGAAATCGAATGCGTCTTGAGGAAACGATGGCCCAACTGCAGGACAATCCGTCCGATACAGATAACTGTCATTCGGATCCTCAGCCGCACGAGCGAAAGAGGAAATGGAAAACAACAGGATACAACAGACTAGTCGCCACATGACGATCTCCTTTCGTGAACATTGATGGATTGTGAACGAACGGGGAAAACCGTTATAAACAAAACAAACGGTTGGAAACCACTCATTCAAGGAATACCCTGAAAAACGATCTCCTTTCCGTTTGTTTTTATTATATCCACCCTTTATTTTGATGGAATTAATTGAAAAGTCTTGGAGCTATTATAAAGACTATTTACACCAGAAACACCATTATATTCTTTTGACCATTCTTTTTCTGCCATATCTTGGTGTGAAGGATACCAACATGGAGCCTGATGTCCAACCCATCCATAATAGTAATCCCCAATCTGAACATAAGTATTTACCCTTGCTGCAAGATATTCATCAGTTTTTGCTAATTCCATCATGTTTCCTTTAGCCTTGAAAACTGATCCTAAAGCATTACCTCTTTCAGGAGAACACTCGGGAGCTACTTCAGTCATTACCTTAGTAGAAAAAAAGATGCCATTTGATTTTTCTCCAAAGTCATCAGTCATTTCGGTGCTGTAAATCAGATCTTCTGCAAATTCCCTATTCAAGCGCATACGGACACCATATTCTGGAATACCGTACCAGACTTCATCACTTCCCTGGATGACTTCAATATGTTGCGGATACTTCTCGTTATTGGTATTTTCTTGTACGACCTCCTGATTCTGATTTTTATCCTCTTCTTGAGCCATTTTCTTCTGCCATACCAAAACTGCCCCACTGATAAGGAGAGCTACTGCAAGTACCGAAAGAAGAAGTTTTTTCTGCATAGATGTATAAATATTGATTGCCCTGATACTACTATGAAATAATCCCTTCGTCAAGCCATTTTTACTCCTGTCTTGGAGAATGTTAGTCCTATTTCATATCGGTCCATTTTCCGGAAACATCATCGTAGTTGGATAACGCGTGTCCATTGATAGGTGCGCCATCTTCAGCAAAGCCATCGAAATAACCGACATCAATCAAGGTGTTACCTACTCTTAAGTTTTGGGTAGGTTACGGTTCTTGACATAACTACTTTTGATAGTTTTTTAGTAGTAATTTTTTTTACTATATCATCAGCCGTTAAACCACCCTCTTTTTCAGATTCAACTTGTAATTTATCCTTCAGATACTTCATTTTAGCTCCCCATTCAACTTCAAGAATATCTGACCACTTACGTACATATATCTTAAAGTGAGAATCTTTAACAGAATAAGTTAGACCCCTTTCTTTCTCCCCACTGACACTTTGTGATTCTATTTTATCTCCTAAATAATCATCATAGTTATTTCCAATAAGGTAAAATTCCCAGAACTGGTTAGTTCCATTACAAAGGTCCTGTTCTTTTATTCTATTCATATATTCTTCAATCTGATCATACTCTTTTTTCGCCAACTTGATTGAGGGTCTTTTAATTTCAACAATAACATTCATTTGTTTTGCCGTATTCACTGCATCTGCTCTTGTTAAAAATAGATCAACTTCTCCGTTGGGTTCAGATTGTAATTCTGGATCAGAGATTTTTAAAATATCAGTAGCATATTGTAAAAGAGTCCTTTTTAAAGGCCCCTCTGTGCTACTGAACAGCCGGAACTGCTCTCCAAATATCCAAAAGTTTTCATCAAGCACTTTTTGCAGATGCTTAACTTCTAAGGTTTCTTGCTTTAATTCCACCAATAATATTTTTAACTTATCAAGAATGTTAAGTCGGTGATCTATTTCTTTAATTGTTTTAACAATGCTTGAAAGCGAAGTCCTCTGTAAGATGTTTGAAAGATCTTTTTTCTCCTCTTCAGTTAAATCTTGCAGTTGTTCAAGAATTAACTGTATTAAATGTCTATCTTGAGAAGATAGTAAGCCTGCGAAAGTTGAACAAATAAACTTTCTTTCTGGATCACTCTTTCCAACGAAGAGGGAGGGACTTATGACATAGATAGCCTTAAGAAGATCATTAAAAGATTCTTCATCATACACTCCAAAGAAAGGTAGATCAGGAAATGCGCCACTTTCCTTTAAATCCTCAATCAAGTTGTCAGACTCCTTTATAAGATAGGGCTTTCTCATGTCTATGAGAATCTGTCTAATTTTATCTAGGATTTTTTTCTTAGTTCTTTTCTTATCCTTCTCAATAAGTCCAAGCAAAGATGGATTCAAACCCTCTTCTTCAATATTCTTATCCTGACTTTCAAATAGATTAGATGTGACATAGACAGAGTGCCAGAAGTTGTCCCCTTTTTTGTTTAATCCTGTACTTTTTTTAAATAACTCTGCTCTATTTTTGTTTAAGAAATAAAAATTTGACCATTCTTTTGGCTTCTGTTCCCATAGGACAATCTCTACTTTGAAGTGCTTATCTAAACTTTTAGAGAACTCCTCAGGGAAGTCTTTTGTATTGAGAATTTTAGAGTTCTTAATATTATCTCTTGGCTCGATCGGAATACCGTTGAGTTTTAATTTTATGTTTTCATTTTGTTTTATAAACCAGCCAAATTCAGCTAACAGTTCATCTTTTAATTTTTGCTCTGACGCAAGAGCATCGGATAAGTCATCAGTTATCCCGGAAAAACAAACCTTCGTTCCTTTTTGAAGCTTTTGATCTTCAAAAATCTTTCCCTTAATGTTCTCTCTAGTGAGGTTCAATCTTTTATCACCACTATAAATATCTAGACTTTCAGCGAACCATATAAATGCATATCTACCTCTTCCAAACTTCCCGTGAGGTAGGGTTTTATCTTTACTATTCTCCTTAGACTTAGTTGAAGAAAGAAATGTTCTAGTGTTCCTATTTTCGTCAAAATTCCATCCATCTCCATCGTCTACAATCGCAACGTTTTCAACTCTTCCTATACCAGATGGTGGAACTTTGTATTTTAGGTTAATATCCGTTGCGTTTGCATCAAAAGAATTCCAAACATATTCAAACAAGGATTGATACGGTTTATCAGAATAGGAGACCAATTCCGTTTTGATCGATTCGGTATTTATTTCTACTCTAAATTCGTGCATAGGTTGAAGACAGCTTGTTTCCAAGTATACTACCAAACAACTAAGAGAAATTACACCCCTATCCCGTAATACTTGAAGCCGTTGGATTCGGCTTCGGAACGCTCGAGGACGTTGCGGCCGTCGTAGATGAGATGACCTTTCATACGCTTCTTGAGATCTTTGTAATCCACCACGCGGAATTCATCCCACTCGGTACAAATAACGAGAGCATCGACACCCTTCAAAGCATCAAGCGCTTTCTTGGTATAGGTCAGGTTCTTATGGGTCAGAACTTTCTTGGTATTCGGCATGGCCACTGGGTCAAAGGTCTGCACCTTACACCCTGCTTCGAGAAAGAGCTTGATATTCTCGATACCAGGCGCTTCGCGGATATCGTCCGTACGCGGCTTGAAGGCGAGCCCCCATACAGCAATCGTCTTGTCTTTTAGTTTTTTACCAAATTGCTTCTTGAGTTTGATGAAGGGTTTAATACGCTGCGCTTCATTGACCTCACTCACGGTCTCAATAATATGAAAGTGTGAGCTATACTCCCGTCCCGTTTCAACAAAAGCCTTCACATCCTTCGGGAAACACGATCCCCCGTAACCAATACCGGCATACAGGAAGCGCTCGCCGATGCGCGAGTCATAGCCCAATCCCTTGGCGATCTCTTTCACATTACCACCAGCCACATCGCAGAAATTCGCCACCTCGTTGATAAAGGTGATCTTCATGGCAAGAAAAGCGTTGGCCGCGTACTTGATGATCTCGGCACTGCGTACATCGGTAAACATGATCGGTCGACCAGAACGAGCAATCGGACGATAGATCTGTTCCATCATCTTACGGGCTTTTTCTGACTTGGTACCAACCACTACGCGATCCGGATTCAAAAAGTCCTTGACCGCTGCCCCTTCACGCAAAAATTCTGGGTTGGAAACCACTTCAAACGGATGCTTGCCTTTGGAAGCTTTCTTGATAATTTCTTCTACCTTTTCCGCTGTTCCCACTGGCACCGTCGATTTGTCGACGAAAATCTTGTAACCGTTCAAGTGTTTACCAAAAGTCTCAGCCACCGCAAAGACGTACTTCAAATCAGCCTGACCAGTCACTTTGTCTTCTGGTGTCCCCACCGCCATGAATACGACATCCGAAGTCTGGATAGCATGTTTCAAATCGCTCGTGAAAGAAAGACGCTTTTCTTTGACATTACGATCGACAATTTCCTCGAGACCAATTTCGTAAATTGGGATAACACCTTTCTTCAGTAAGGTAATCTTCTTCTTATCAATATCGGCACAGATCACTTCATGACCGATTTCCGCCAAACAGGCTCCTGACACAAGACCAACATACCCAGTCCCGAGAAAAGTGACTTTCATACTGTAATTTTAGACGTTTAGTTACTGCTCGCGCACTTCGCGAATCGTATAATTCATGCGCTGGTGCACCTGGTAGTAGCTCCGCACGGCGATGTCAGCCAAGAGGCCCGACACAAAGAGCTGAATACCCACCAGAGCAAAGAAGATACCGACGAGCGGCCACATGCGATCGGCAATAGAAGCTCCGAAGTAGAATTTCTCCACCATCATCCAAACGAGGATAGCCCCACCAATAGCTGACATCACCACCCCTGTGGTTCCGAAAAGATGCAGCGGTCGATAAGAATACTTACGCCAGAACCAGATCGACACCATATCAACGAGACCTTTGAAGCCACGCTTCCAGTTGTACTTGGTGACACCGTGAATACGGGGGTGATGGGAAACTTTCACTTCGCCAACCTTGAAACCCTCAAGTTCGAGAATCGCTGGAATGAAGCGATGCATCTCACCAAAGAGATCCACATCACGGAAACATTCACGCTTGTAGGCTTTCAAACTACAGCCAGAGTCATGGATATGATCATTGATGAGAATCTTTCGTAGGATATTGGCAATACGAGAAGGAATCTTCTTGCTCAGTGGATCCTGACGCTTGAAACGCCAACCGGAAACCACGTCATAACCTTCGGCCATTTTGTTAAGCAAGAGCGGAATATCAGCCGGATCATTCTGGAGATCACCATCAAGAGTGATGATAATTTCACCTCTAGCCGCTTTGAATCCAGCATCGAAAGCTGCTGTCTGGCCGAAGTTCTTCCGAAAAGCAATAAGTTTCAGCGGGGAGAGCTTTTTTGCTTCTTCCAGTGTCCTATCCTTTGATCCATCATCAATAAAGATAATTTCAAAGGGCCGTCCAATTTTTTGAACCGCCTCGTGGATTCTCTTATGCAATTCCGCCACGTTTCCCTCCTCGTTGTACAGAGGGACTACAATGGACAAATACAGCTGATTTTCGTTCATATTTTGCTTCTCGTTACCCCTTTATTGTACTCCAATAGCCAAAAACCGACAACCTAAGCCTTTTCCTCACTTCTCACCTCGATAATAGCCCTGATAACAGCCATAACAAGAAAATAATAGGTATAGATAGAAAACTCTTCTGCCCGATCCATCCGATCAAAAATGAGAAAAACCGGAACAAATAGGAAGAAAAATATCGAAAATCCAGCTAAAAGACGACTTGATATAGGTCCCAAGAAAGACCAGAGAAAACACAAAAAAATAACAATTTCTACGATAGTCCAGTCAAAAGTAATCCCAAGAGCTGCGCCAGCTACAAGAAACAAGATATCGATCTTTCTTTCTTCTAGGAAATGCCTCAGTCTACGCTCATTTTGATGAATATCCATAAACTTTTCGTTGTTACTCCTTTATTATAGGGTTATCTTTCCTCTTTCTTACTGTCCACACTAATCCAAAAACTACAGAAATGATCGCGATACCAGACACAAGCTGCCCATAACCGAGAAGTCGCACTGGGAGAGAATCTATCTCTATATATCCACCCTCTCTGTCTCCGTCAATAATCCAAGCATTCGCATAAAGTACAGAATCATCCTTTCGCAAAGGAATCTTTGTGCCATCAGGAGAAATGTATACCGCTCTCCAAAGCGGACTCGTCGATTCATTCAAAAAAATTCTCGTTCCATTTTTCATATTCCCCACTTTGGCAGCAATGTGCCTCAACCCTCTTTGTTCATATTGAAGTGCCGAAGTATTCTTTCGAAGAACTGCGAGACGTTCGGAAAGTTTTTCCGGAGACATCTCAATAGAGGGAATACCTACTCCCGAATAAAGATATGGGAATACTACCTTATCATCAAGAGTGTAGAGAAAAAAAGACTCATTATCATCAATTTTTTTCAACGCACCTACTCTTTCAAGGTAACGCCTCGCACCCTCCATCTCCTCAAGACTTTCTTCTTTAGCATCTTTGTGATAAAAAACATACTTCACGCCAAGTAATCCATATAAATCAGTAATCCATCGAGGGTCATAAACATTATTTTCGAATTCTTTGGAAAACATCCAGCCCGGTATATGGTACCCGTACAACTCGACATACTGCTTTCCGTAAAGATCCTTAACTACATACGGTCCATTCACTTTCCATCCAGGAAGATTTACTCTTCCTACGCTTGATCCAGGAGAAAATGGAAGCATCGCTATTTTGTTCTTCTCTAAATCCGTACGGAGTAATGGGGCCACAGAAAAATATGGATCTGGAATTTTAACAAGAGCGCTTTGCTTAGCTTCATTGAAGTCCTTTGCTTTCTGACGCGAAAGAATATAACTTAATTTTGTCTGTATTCCACCAGCATAGAATGGAAGTGCCAGTAAAACCATAGTCACAAAAAAAGTTGTAAGGAAAATTCTCCGATGTCTTGATTTCTCATAAGCCGCTAGAAGTAGCAACATCAGCACAGTGAGAATAAAAGGGAGAAAGGTCGCCGTCTTATCATATCCACGTAACGTGTTCAATCCCGGAAGATGAAAGAGGAAACTATTCACAGTATCAAATGGGAAACGTACGCGGGCTACAAGCACAATAAAGACCAAAAGGAGTGCCGAAAAAAGAATATATAGTTCATACTCCCTTCCTCTGTTCTTCCGTAGAAACCCGAAAAGAATAGCAAAAAATGGCAGAAATGCCAGAATATACACATAGTCCTCTAGCCATGAAATTTCCGGGTAAGGAAAATTTTTAGGGAAATATCTATCTTGTTCACTCGTCGGTAAAAGACGGATGGTATCAAATATAGCATTTGATGTTTTCTCTAGTCGCTCAGACAGATCTACAAATTCCGACGTGTAAACCGCCTGGATACCACTTTGTAGCTGGGGTACGAGTGGCAGTATCCAGTACAAATTCACCAGGATTACGCCGAAAAAAACCATCACTATCGCCCTTGCAGTATCAACATCAAAACGCGCCCAACGAAAAATAAAGAGGAGTCCTGTCAGAACAAAGAAAAATATTCCAAGCGCAAGAGCAAAAGCCGGATTACTAAACCCCATGGAAGCGAAAAAGTTTAGCAGCAGAAACCAAAAAATGTATCTGGTTTCTCGGGTTGTAACCACTTTTATATATAATCCGACTAAGATGGGGATGAAGATATAGAGAGACTGGTATGAGATATACCCCCAGGTTGCCGTAAAGATGTAAAGCGTGTAGAGATTTGTCGCGTAGAAAAGCGAGCTTAACACATGGACTACTCTTGATACTGAAGGCAGTACTAGACGACAGAAAGAAAGAAATGAGGCATACGAACCTAAGAGAAAGATTCCTAGGTACCATGAAAGTTGCACTGTGTCGCTAACCTGAAGCTTGTCAAGAAGATAAAAAATTCCATAAAACAAAACTGCCTGCCGAAACCAATCCTCAGAATAATAGTGGGCGAAATTTTCCGAAAGATTGAGAACCTGCACTATATCACCCCCAAGGATGATGTGATCTTTTGGAAAAAGATTTATGAGGACGCAAAAAATCAAGAGTAGGAAGCCGAGGGTCTCCCATCTATTCTTTTTAATAAAAGTGATAAATTTCATACAATATTGAGACTAAAAACTCTTTCCCTCATTAACCACCAAAGCATTAACTTCTAATTCTTCCAAGCCGAACGTGCCAGTCTTCTTATCCTCTCCTTCATAAAAAACCTTTACGTAGACCACTTTCTCTTTTGGAACTTCCTGCTCAATAAACAGAAGAAACTTCTGCGAACCCCCATCTTCCTGTGTATACTCTACTGTTTGCCAAGAAGACTTATCAAATGAATACTGTAGGCGAATTTCATCTTTATCGGATCCTTTTTGAATAGCTCTGATAAGTAGTTTCTTGAAAGGATGTACGGCATCAAGTTTATACATGAAGTACTCCCCTTTTCTCTTTGCTGCTACTACCGCCTTCTTTTTACCATCAAACGCCGCACTCTCGGTTGCTTCAAAGACGCCTTGGTAATCAGTAATATCACTTCGTGTCGAAAAGGTGTAGAGCATCTCGGAACCAAGATCTTCTAGTTTTGCAAACGGCATCCCCTGGACCCCGATGACCACAGGAGCAAGAGACGTCATCTTTTCTGGACTGATATCAAGTCTCGTTATAGAAAGGTTTTCTATAAAAGCAAATTTATTGTCCCATTTCGTCTCGTCTCTTTCTCCCTCCTTTAGTCTAATGATTATGGAATCGAAGCTTCCCGAAGTCGTAAAGACGATTTCTTTACGCTCGTTCTCGTCGGAGGATTCAGCTTCAACCTCGCCAATCTTTACTGTCTCATGAAAAACCGAGGAGAAAAGGGAAACTTCAAGTTGCGGATTGTTCCCTCCCCTTACGTCAAAAACTACCCTGTATACATCCCCTCTTCTTGACTGAAGGACCCCTCTATAAACACTTTCCGGTCGTTTCATGTAAAGAGTCGGGGATACAGGCTCAGCTGATTGCATAACGCCGATATCTTTTGGGACCTCTTCCAGTCTCTTTGTTTCTAGCGGAACAAGGATATAGTTATACAGAAAAGCTACCGACAAAATAGTGGCTATGGAAAAATATCGATTCCCTGATGCGAGGATATGACTTGCTCTCCCTACAATTTGATTCATATTCTAGATATTTATTTGTCTCCCTGATACGCAATCTGCTGCGATTTTCGAGCTCTCTGTTTTCTGAATCCAGAGATACCCCATACTACCCCGCCTACAAAAAGTAAAACCGCAGTCACAGCTCCTCCGAGATACATGAGTCTTTGTGGCCAAAACTCCAATACCAATACTATATCATACGCTCCATTTTCCTTTTTTAGACAAGATTCAGGGCTTTCTAGGCAAAACTCTTTCGGATCAATGAGCCAGGAATTAGCGTACCCATTCACAAGCAAATGGGACGATTCCTCTAAGGACGGCTTCAAAAACCAAGTCTCCCATAGTCTACCTGATGACAGATTATCATTCTGAACAGACCCATGAATGCTTCGAGAAATAAACTTCTGGCGCTCCAGTGAAGCACTCTCGACCCTCGATGGATACACCCTCCATCCCTCATGAAATCCTTCACTCAAGATAAGTGGGAATACTTCTTTCGCATTTTTTACGTGCACCTGATATCTCGTAGGATTCACACGCCTAAATTCTAGACTCTCTAAAAATTCAGAGGGCTTGGTATATGATTTCAATACCCTCCAGAATTCCTCACTCTTTCCTGGATTTTGTTTCTCGAAAAAAATACTGGTCCCTGGCTGAAAATTTTCTGAAACGATCTCTGGGAGCTGTTCCGGATCCCTATCTGATACTATTGTCCGATCTGGAATAAAGACATGTTGAGAAAAATACTCGTCATCGACCCTATAGAGACCATCGATTACCTCTATAGGCGTAAGACCTGGCGTAGCACGCACAGCCTCTTCGACCTTTTTGATATCCCAGACTTTAAATATCCCACACTCTGAGTGATGCGGATATATATCCTCTCTCAAGTATATATACCTCGTATTCGTAAGGGAAAGATAATTCAGAAAATTGAAATCTTCCTGATAACAGAATTTATCATCAATCCTTTTCGCTATATCGTTAAATTCCCAGTTGAACGTAGGGTTTTTGAGGTGCGTATATTCTGACTGTCCCCCCTGACCCTTGTTTTGATAATCATTCGGGAGGAAGTCGGGACTAAAAGAGGTCGGGAGAAAGAGGATGCGATGAAAAAGGGCGCTTTTTTCATTATAATCATAAACCTTCCTTAGATCCGGTGAAGTAGAGTAAAGATCAATATGATCCCTATTTTCCTCTCGTAATACCATGCTTCCAAGATCGCCCCCGTACCACCATGAACTCGTCCAAAAGAAAGCGATTACCAGGCCTACACTAACAACTATTTTCTTTGATACATTTCGCGCGAGATAATAGCGGATGACAAAAAATGAGAGTAATGGAATGACAAATGCGGCGACAAGCATCAGATGTTGAGGACTCCTATAAAGCGACATCAGTGGGAAATGCTTGAAAATCCCCATGGTAAAACTTGAAAAGGGTTCATTTCCTCCCTTGACGACCAGCGTAAAGACAACGAGTATGAGAGACCAGAGTAATACATCTTTTTTAAATGGGCGTAGCTTTTCCTCATTACCAAAAATATATACGGAGAATACTAACATCCAAAAGAAAGAAATGACGGACACGGATAAGGAAGAAAGAAAATCTGGAACAGCATAAAAATACATGTTCCTGTCTAAGTACCCAGTCATCAGAAAAATATGGAGGATGCTTTGAGTTATATTGCGCACTCCTTCAAAACCACCAGTAAAAGAGACATTTGTTACCATGCTATAAAAAGCACCTAAAGAATCGATAAATGGGATGATCCAATAGAGACTTATGAGGATCAGGAGGATATGCGCTAAAAGGTAGCGGCCTGTCTGATATGTAAAAACTCGAATCCCATCTCTTTCAAACAATAGTGAAAGTATCATGAATACTACCGCGATAAACTCGATAGTTACAAAATTTTGCAAGGAGATTATCACAAAAGAAGATGCTATGAGAT
This sequence comes from uncultured Bdellovibrionales bacterium, assembly GCA_964612055.1. Classification (GTDB taxonomy): domain Bacteria; phylum Patescibacteriota; class Minisyncoccia; order Moranbacterales; family UBA1568; genus UBA1568. The sequence goes on along the minus strand of CAZTBI010000001.1, from coordinate 170,014 downwards.
AACCGATAAGACTACTTGTCTTCTTATGTCTCACATAATTAACGAGATAAAGAAAAAGCAGCGGCGCAAAAGCATACGATATCCACATGTACCAAGAACCACCGATGATTTCATTGAAAAGAAATGGGGAAAAGGCATAGAGGATGCTGGGGAGATAGTTCAATAATGACTTCTCTGTCCCTATAAAATCCAGTAACTTTTTGAAAGAGAAGAATGAAAGAGCGAAAACAGAAAGGAAGAGTATTAATATAGAATTTTTTACACCGAACACCGTCCCTAGGAAAGATATGGGTTCATTGACGATTATGTGAGCCTGGAGGTTGAGACTCTTCCCTAAACCGATAGGACTCCATGCATAAGCAGATAATTCCCTAATTCTTTCAAACATGTACGGCAAAGCTGGAAATCCCCAATCCCAATTATGTCCAATACTCTCATATTCTCTGAATAGAAGATGCCGAAGGACAATAACAGCAAATAAAAAAAATCCAATAGGAACACCGAATTTTCTCAAAAAATTGACTGTATTACTTGAATATTTTCTGTAAAGCAACATCATGAAAAAGCGCGGAAAGTGTATCAATGTCTTTACATTGAAAATACCTGGGATCTGAAAAACCGCACGAGCATGATTAAATTTTCCAGACAGTATGAACTTCACCCCGTAGAGCAGAACCCCGCAATAGGTATATTTGACTAGCTCAGGATCAAGAAGTTCCTTTTGGATACGTATCGCATTCAAAAGGCGCTTCACCACTGTGTCCGCTGATTCTACCTCTTGTTTGAAATCAAATGCCTGGAGTTCATGCCGCCTGTAATACAACAGGTCTTGTGCAATAAAATAAGAGTCGAAGACATTTAGAACCTTGATATGGAAATGCTGATCAGCTTCAGTCCCCCTACTTGGATCAAAATATCCGACTACATCAAAAATCTCTCTCTTATATATAATCGATGCAGAACAGTTAGGGTTTCCGTAGTAGTTTTTCCATAGTCGACGTAGCGACTCTTTTGCCGCCAAAAAAGTATCTTTTGAAAAATTCTTTACTCGAGAAACTATACGTTTTTTATCCCCCTTTTTTTCAAAACAGGCATAAATACCAAAAAAGAGTCCTATCTCTCTTTTACTGTCCTTTTGGATGGATGCTTTTACCGTTGCGCACCAGTTTTTCGGGATAATATCATCAGAATGCAACAAACTCACATACTCCCCTGTTGTTTTTCGTATTCCCCTATTCCAATTCTCCATCATCCCGACATTCTTCTCGTTTTTGAAAGCCTGCACATTATCATGCATACGCGCATAATCCTGGGCAATCTCAAATGTCTTATCGGACGAATCATTGTCAATAATAATAATCTCATCTATCTTTTCAGTCTGATCCAAAGCACTCTCTATAGTTTCGCGTATGAGGTTCTCGCGATTATAAGCCGGGATAACAAGACTAATCCTGATGTTCTTCATACCGATCTCCTATTCGTTTTTTAGATTCCAATCATATGGTATGCGGTCCGAGAGCGGGTCGAGGCGATCAATCTCATCTCCTCGATGCGATATGGTAGTGCAGTTAGCAACGATAGCCTCTTCTAGCCCTATTCCTTTAAAACCATTCCAGACAAAAGGCGGGATCTGGACAAGAACGTAATTCTTATCTCCAAGGAAAATTTCCATGAGGTTTCCTTTTGTTGGAGAATTCTCTCGTTCATCAAAAAGGACAAGCTTTATATTGCCTTTTACCACGGTATAATTGAGCTCCATTTCTTTATGAATATGCCACCCCTTGATCACTCCGGGATACACAGTCGAGAAGTAAATCTCCCCAAACCCATGAAAAATATCATCCTCCTTCTTGAGCATATGCATAATACCCCCCCTTTCATCTGGTATCTTGTTCAACTTCTTGATTACCACACCTTCAATCAGACTCCCCTTTACGCCGAATATCTTTTCTTCCATAGAGGTATTGTTAATTTTTTTCATAATAATTGAATGTCTTTTGCAATCCTGAATCTATGTCAAATTTCTGCTCCCAACCAAGTACTGACTTCAACTGAGAATTATCACAGTTAACATAAAGGATTTCATTCGGTACATACGGTTTGGCACCCCAAGTGATGTCAAGAGTCTTTCCAGAAATCTCTTCGAGCTTTCTTACAAGTTCTTTAATAGTCACAGCTGTGCTATAGCCAACATTTAATGGTACATACTGTTCCTTTAGAGACGGGATCTTTTTCAAGGCCCGAACATAAGCCTCAACAATATCCCCAACATAAGTAAAATTCCAGCACTGCTCACCGCCAGAAAAATCAACATGAGTTCCCGCCTTAAGAGATTTGATGAGGGAAAGGACGAGTTTCTCGTTATCTTTTTCACCAAATGGCGCAAAAAGCTTGAAGTCTATAGCTGTAAGTTTTCCACTCTCCGAAAAGAATCGCAGGATATCAGAAAAAGCAATCTTTGTTGAAGCGTAGAAGTTGTATGCTCCTTTTTTATCAGTTTCCGTGATAGGCTCTTTTTTTCCTAAAGCATACTCGAAAAACGTTCCCGTATTTACGAAATACCGGACCTCATGCTCACTCGCCAATTGGCATAGCTTTGCAGGAAAGGTGATGTTCGTATCAGACATCTCCTCCACCTCCCGAAATGAAGTATGCTGCTTAATGTAACAAGTAGCGAGGTGAATAATACAGTCTATCTTGTTTTCAGAAAAAACCTGATTCAAATCACACGTATCCGTGTCATACAACTTTATCTGTCCCAAAAGGCGCTCTATTCTCCATGTATCAGTACTGGAACGCTTCAATCCGATGACTTCCATTCCCTCACTCAAGAGCCGCTCTGCAAGATGGCTCCCGATAAATCCAGCAACACCGGTAATGAGAACGGTCTGTATCATAACTTCTCAATATATTGGCCAAACGACTTCTCGATATATTCAATCATGCCTTCTGTTATTCCAGGAAAAGTACCAATCCAGAAAGTATCAGTCATGACTTTATCGGAATTCTTGAGCTCACCGATTTTCCTATAGGAAACATCATAGTTCACGAAATAAGGCTGACGAGTGATATTTCCAGCAAAGAGAAGCCGCGTAGCAATCTTTTTTTCATTCAAATACTGCAAGAAATCCTCCCGAGAAAATGGTGCGCCATCTTTCACGGTAATCAAAAACCCAAACCAGCTTGGGTCTGATTTTTCTATAGCCTCCACAAATGAGAAGTATTGGCTAAACTTTTCTAATTTTTCCCGCAAAAGCTTATAATTTTCTTTTCTTTTCTCTACAAAAGCTGGCAACTTCTCTAATTGAGCCAATCCACAGGCCGCTTGTATCTCTGTCATTTTAAGATTATACCCGATATGGGAATAGGTGTACTTGTGATCATAACCCTTTGGCAAAGCACCAAGCTGCCAACCAAAACGGGTCCCGCAAGTATTATCCTTGCCCGTTGGGCACCAACAGTCTCTCCCCCAGTCACGAAATGAACGAATGATTTTATTCAGAAGAGCGCTATTCGTAAAAACAGCCCCTCCCTCTGCGGTCGTAATGTGATGAGCAGGATAAAAACTTAGCGTTGAGATATCACCGAAAGAGCCGGTTTTTTGACCATCATATTCGCTCCCTAGACCATCGCAGTTATCCTCTATGAACCAGAGGTCATGTTTCTTACAAAAAGCTGCAACTTTTTCTACATTGAAAGGATTTCCGAGCGTATGGGCCACCATAACAGCCCGCGTCTTCTCACTCCGCGCCGCCTCTAACTGTGAAACATCTATAGAAAGGGTCTCCAGCTCGACATCTACAAAGACCGGCACACAACCATTCTGAATAATAGGATTGATCGTCGTCGGGAATCCGGCCGCTACTGTTATAACCTCATCCCCCTCCTTTATCCTTCTCTTCCCGAGAAGGGTTGATGTCAATGCCGAAAAAGCAACGAGATTAGCCGAAGAACCAGAGTTCACCGTAGTGCAAAACTTTACCCCAAGATACTGCGCTAACTTCTCTTCAAACTCTTTAGTCATATGGCCCTCTGTCCACCACCCCTCAAGTACAGCCTCAGTCATGCGCAATAATTCTTGTTCATCAAAAAACTTACCTGACACCGGAACTACTGACTCACCAGGAACGAACTCTTTCTTAGGAAACCTCTCTTGGTAATCCTTACGAATAATTTCTTCTAGATCTTTTCGCATAAATATTATTCAAAAATTGCACTGCTTCTACTTCGTGCATCACATAGAGCGCATCACCATAGGTATCACAATATCAAGATGATGATCAACAATGGATTCTGGTAGATTATCCAAGGAAAACCAGGAACAAGTCCCTGCCTCAGGCTTCCCATTGTACTCTATATTACAACGATAAACAATCTGGACTACATGTCCACGTGCCTCACTGGTGTTATTATTTAAACCAATGAATTGATATGATTTTACTTCCATTTCAGCGCATTCCTCTCTCAGGATACGAGTGAAAACCGCATCAAAATCCTCACCATATCTCAGGAGAGATCCCGGTATATGCCACTGTCCAGGATATGTCTCAGTTACATCCCGCTTCCTTAGGAGGACTTCATAACTCTTGACATCAGGGTTGAACCTTACGAAAACTGCCTCAATCCCAATATTAACTATTAGTCGCGCCAGGGGCTCAAAAAACTCTTTCCCATACGGCTGCAACCTTGGGTCAATCCGCTCTAAAAGTTTTACCGCTTCCATTTTCAGCTCTTCCTGAGAAATGTCCGCTACTTTTTTTTTCATACAACAATACTCAAGACTTGAAGAATAGATCGATTTGTCTATTGGTGAAGAGAATCGGATCCTCTTTTTTCTGATAAAAATTCTTATACCAATCAACAGTAAAATGAATATTCTTTTGGAAATCCAACCGGGGACGCCAATAAAGAAGCGACTTCGCTTTGGTAGTATCAAGCTTAAGAATAGCAGCCTCGTGCTTCGAATGATCCTCTTGCACCTGGTACTCGCCTTTCCCCAGAGAAGTCAACACTTCCTTTACCAAGACTTCTACCTCAACAAAGCTTTCATCATTCGGCCCAAAGTTCCAAGCGTCAGAAAAAGCCACCTCTCCATCATAAAGCTTCCGTGAGAGATCGAGATATCCAGAGAGCGGCTCAAGCACATGCTCCCAAGGACGGATAGCGCGCGGACTCCGGATGATTACTTTCTCCCCCTTTTCGATTACTGAACGCATAATATCAGGAATAATCCTGTATTCCGCCCAATCTCCCCCGCCAATCACATTACCTGCTCGAGCTACAGCGACCAGTGTCTGGTGCTTGGTACCAAAATCAGCCGGATTGAAAAAAGATTGGATGTATGATTGGGTCACGATATCCGCCGCTGCTTTACTAGCGCTATACGGATCGTACCCTCCAAGTGCATCATTCTCACGATAGGGATACATCCATTCCAGATTCTTGTACACTTTATCGGTAGTGATCACCACCACTGATCGAGCGCAACCTAACTCATGAAGAGCTTGAAGGACATTTGCCGTACCTAAAACATTTGTTGAATGAGTCGTGAGCGGATCATCATAACTCGTTCGTACCAGCGCCTGAGCCGCGAGATGAAAAACAATTTCTGGACGTTCACCGGCTATGATAGCCTTCAGACCGTCATAGTGTCTGATATCGAAGAAATAGTTTTTACTTTTTTCCTGCAGTTTTAAAATGGAGAACAGTCCGTGTTCATCCTCCGGAGCAAGAGAAACCCCCACTACCTCAGCGCCAAAACGGAGTAGTATTTGGGTCAACCAGGAACCTTTAAAACCGGTGTGCCCAGTTACCAAAACTTTCTTTCCTCGGAAAAAATCATTCATTGCCGTACATCATTCATGCCCCTCCGTCTCCTGATTAATCACACGTATCCTGTCCCAACGCCCATGGCCGCTCACCGCGCTCCCACATTTTATTGAGATCAATCACGTCTTTCATAGTATCCATGCTGTGCCAAAAGCCATCATGACAAAACTGTGACAGTCTTCCTTTTTTAGTCATCTTCTGCAAACCATCTTCCAACATATCGCCGTCTTTAAGGAATTTCAACGCCCCTCTATTCAAAACCATAAAGCCTCCATTTATATAGTCATCAAGGACTGGTTTTTCGTCGAATCTCTCTAAAATATTATTCTTGTCAGCATAAATTTTTCCATATTTTGAAGACGGGTGAACGGCTGAAATTGTAGCGAGGATACCATGCTTCTTCGTCTGTGACTGATGAAATTTTATCAGCTTCGGGATATCTATATTGCTCACGCCATCACCGTATGTCACCATAAATTCATCATCTTCTATGTACTGAGAAGCAATCTTCACCCGCTCACCACTCTGAGTATCCTCACCGGTTTCAACAAAAGTAATCCTGAAGTCAAGATCATGGTAGCAATTAAGGTACTCGACATTACCCGTTGCCAAATCTAAACGAAAATCATTAGTAAATTTTGAAAGATTCAAAAAATACTCCTTTATCACATCACCACGATAGCCAAGACAGAGAATAAATTCTTTATGACCATAAAAAGCATATATCTTCATGATATGCACCAAGATAGGAAGTTCACCAATCTTTACCATGGGCTTCGGTTTAAACTCTGTTTCTTCCTTTAATCGAGTACCCTTACCACCGCAAAGAATAACTGTTTTCATAACTGTAACTCTAGAAATTACTCTTCTGTAAACGAAACCTGAATATTTCGAATCTGACTCGTTGGACCGACGCTTTCTGAAACGAATTTGAGATACCACCCTCCGGTAGTAATATCAGGAAACTCAAATGAATACACTTTGAAAAGGTTCTCATCTGCCCGTCCAAGAGCAGTCCAGCTCTTCCCGTCAGTACTCGCAAAAATGTCAATGGGGTTAGCATGATGCCCAAAACCCTTGAATTCCAGCTTACCATTATATCTTTTTTTATCAAGTTCAAAACGAAACACGAGTGGATTTCCCTCTTTCGTGCCATGATTTCTTATTAGAAAGCCATCATTCGTCTGCAGCCATCCATCCTTCTGTACCGCAGCTCTCGTCCATTTGCTACTCTTTTCAATTTCCAGCGTGGCATTATATACGTACTCAGTAGACGCATTTTTTTTCTGTACTACGTACCCTTTCGGAAAGGGAACCCCCTCACCCGTATGATTCGAAAGCTCAAATGATTTCAGTCGTACCCTCTCTACCGCGCCCTCAAACTGGTCATCAAAATCAAAACGGAGACGCAAAAAAACCGTATTCGATTTTTTGGTAACATAAGGAACTTTTATGACTGGCTGAAAATAAGAGAAATGATCAGCCCCTTGCTCATAAATAGGCTTGAGTCCCTCTTCGCTCTCACCAAGCAGCACCTGAAATCGCGCTCCCTTCTCTAGAGAAAAAAGGGATTGAAAATAAAAACCATTCGTGTTTTCTGGCAGGGTGATTTTGTAGTCTATAAAGGAGGCTTCCGCCCGAAGAGGCTTCAACACGTTATACCCTTCAATCTCAGATAATGGCACTGCATCCGCATACGATGTAGCCATATTACTCCACCTCTTCGCCTGAGAAATAAATTGTGAGGTGCGAAAATCCTCGTAGTATACCCATTGACCATCCTCAACCTTCGGCTTAATAGAGCCACTTTTATTAAACGTAATCTGGTAAATACCGAAGTTTCCTACCATCTTTATCTTTTTCCATTCGGTCAAAGCGCTCAAAAAAAGATAGTTGTAGTCCGGGATAGAAACAAAATAATTTGTGGGCTGTGTTCGTACAAACTCATCGTACTGGTCCGTGCTCATCAAAGCGATATCATTCTCATCAAGAATTTCGTATGGAACGACATCAGCATCACGATAGTATTCAAGAAAACTCTTATTTCCCTTGATAAGGAAAACCTTTTCGCCAGGCTTCAGGTTTTCCGCAAGATATTGATGGACCTTTCTCCAACTATAGTGCACATGTTCTTTAAACGTAAAACCAAAGCTCGTCCGGGACTGTATCGGCTCCAAAGCAAGACCAGAAATAAGGATAAGCAACAATAAAACGCCTGCGGGGCGAGACCAGGATCCAGATAAGCCTACTCGTGATTGCATCCACTCACTGAATTTACCCACTGTCCACACGATACCCTGGGCAACCAACAAAAGGTAGACTGGAATGATGAAGATAAAATACTTTTCCTCAAACCAATGATCTAACCTCACAGTGAAGAGAAATGCAAAGGGACCGACTACCCATAAGAGAAAAAATAGGGCCAATGATCGAGAGCTAGGTGAGATAAGAAGGGTCACGAGACCTACCGAAAAGAAGATCCCATACACCAAAAGTCCATATCCATCTCCAATACCGAACCATGAAAACATCGCTCGATAGAAATCCTCATTGAAAGTCAGTACTGTTGAGCCGAGAGCGTGTGATAATGAATATCCCACCGTAAGCGGCTTGTCGAAATCCACTCTCAACTTATCAAGAAAACTGGCGTACCCGCCGCCACCGATAAATAGTATTACTCCAAAAAAAAGAAGTAGCGTACCACCCAGAAAGAAAAAGTATTTTTTAAAACGTAAAAAAATATCGGGATTCTTAATAAAAAGATAGAGCAAAAAGAGTCCTTGAAGTGGGATCAGTACCAAAACAACCATCTGAGTAAGTATATTCAGTCCGTTCACTACCGCTAACCACAGTAAATTTTTCCACCGAAACTCCCCTCGTTCAAAAGCCCGAGCGAAATCTACCATAAAGTAAAGACTGACGACGGAGAAAAAAACAACGTACGAGAAAAAAAGAATCTGCTGAGAAAACTCTATATGCATAGGAGAGATAGCCAGCAGAAAAGCCGAGACGAGTCCGAGCCACTCGTGTTTTACTATGGCTCCGATACGGTAAAGAATATATATCGAAGCTAGACCAAAGAGCACTGAAGGCAGGCCGAGTATAAAAGTACTCTTCCCAAAAAAGAGAAACAGGTGGACGAAGTAGTAGTGAATAGGTGTAGGCACTTCATTAGTAATGACTGCGATACTCTTCTCTGACTGCAACACCGTCAAAAGTTCATCATACCAAATATCCCGAGTATCAATATGCCATAACCTCAGAAACAAGGCTAACACCAACACCAACCACAGTAGTGTCTTTGGCTGTCTGAGCATGATTATTACTTTTGTCACTGGGAACCGCATATCTTTATTCCTTTACGCAATACACAAACAATCCGGCACCCCTCCCCTCTGCCGCTATATCCTTTTCTGCTGTCTCACGAATCGTACCTAAGTATTTCCTCAGGGCTTTCTTTTCGTAGTGTGGCCAGAGGATCTTTTTGAAAAAAAGCTCTAACGCCATCTTGTCCCACAACATAAGCGCTCCTTTGGTCATATAGTATTCGTGCTTTACCATCTTCAGCCCATGTTTCGCAAGCTTTTGCTGCCAGTCCTCTGCACTATAGCAATGAAACTGATTCAACATTTTGTTCCTCCGATATTTGTAGAAACGAGAGAGAAATCCAAGCCCCCACGCGGCAAGCTTACTCGTCAAAAAAAGATACTCAGGGAAATTATGACTAGGAACTGTAAAAATAAATGCCCCTCCCTTGTTGAGGATGCGACTTGTCTCCCGTAGAACCGCTTCGTTATCCGGTATATGTTCGATAACACAGTTACTGAACACGAAATTGACCGAGTTATTAGGAAGAGACATTTTCTCAGCACTTTCCAAAAATATTTTTTCATAACGTCCGCTCTCTACAGCGTCTCCCACATCCTTAGCCTCACCATTGTCGACTCCGTAGGTGAATGGTTGGTCAAAAATCATTTCAGCAATTTTTCCATCGCCACAACCCAAATCCATAGAAGGATGGGAAAATTCGATACCTTCGAGGTTCCGATGAATCGTTTTCATCTCAATAGCTCGAAAGAGGATCGCGGAAGGATGAGAGTAAATCCGTGTAAACTGGTCAACGGTTGTCTTTTTCGTCTTCATAGGAGTATTAGTTCTTATACTTACATATTACCTTAGCAAACCCGACGCACGTTCCCGTAAGAGCCCCTAACTGACTTAGCTTTCCTGTTGTAAAAAAACGAAAGAGGTAGTAACCATTTTGTAGAACAACATTTGTAAGAAAACGAAGCAACTGGTCAATACTTTCAATATCAAAAAAACGGAAATAGAAAATAATAAAATTTTGAATCCGCCAGTATGGTGCCGGTCGGGCTTTGGCCACAGTCCCAACTTCTACGTTGTGCCTCAGTTTCACTTTCGGACTAAAAATAAGTTTATACCCCGCTTTTTGGATCTTAAGGGCAGCGTCTGCCTCATGGTAATCTCCGAGACCTTTGACGTAAATTTCATCATATCCACCAATCTCTTTCAAAATAGCTGTTCTCGCACTCCAATTACACGCCTCCAAATTATTCACCTCAAGCGGTGCGGGCAACAGAGTGGCGCCAGGAAAATTTGATCCCAGTGTAAATACCCCGCTTTTCAGAAACTGACTCACCTCATACATTTTATTTTCGTACAGGTAGTCGTTGTATAGACTATAAAAAGCTCTAAGCAGCGGATTTTGACTTGTTTTAAATTTTTCTAGGTAAGCTGTTAAATCTCGTGATTTCACTCCTTCTTCGCTCATCACCGTCGGCCCCGTGACGCCCCCTATATGTTCATCGCTTTCAAAAGTCTTGATGATATTTTCGTACCAAAACTCATCCTGAACGGTATCATCATCAATCCTGACAAATATTTCATTCTCTGCAACCTGCAGCGCTTCATTGGCCGCACCAATCAACCCTTTCTTCTTTTGGATGAAATACTGGATTTCTATCTGCGGAAACTTTAAGATAAGTTTTTCTACCTGCTCGTCTGCTCGCAGACCAACCAGAAGCACCCGAAAATCTCGGCGACTCTGTTTACTCAGGCTCTCGAGACACTGCTCGAGAGCATCAAGCCTATTCGAAGTAGGGACAAAAATATCCGCTTTCATATCTTGTTATTTCGATTTCACGAATCCTTCGGCATTCCCCACCTTGTGCACCCCTGTCACCTTCTGAATGTAGTAGAGGAAAGGCTTTTTCCGCATCACTACCTTAAACAAGTCGTCATCACTTATCACTCTTCTTGACTGAATCCACCTTCTCTTGCGCAGATTCCTACCGAGATTGATAATATTCCAACCGATACCCTTATGAATCCACCAAAACGCATGGTAATCCCCTTTAGTAAGGAGGGCAAACCAACCCAAACCAGCCCAAAGAAAAACGTGGACCGGCAAAATCATCAGGATACTTTTCAACCCCAGATTCTTGGTCAACGTCAAAATATAGTTCTTACAACCATGGAATTTCGCGTTGTAATTATTCTTGCTCTTCCCAAGAATAATAGTACTAGTGCCGAACTCATGATACACCACGGACTCAGGCACGAAAATAGCCTTATACCCAGCGAGCCAGGAACGCCAACCGAGATCTGTTTCCTCCACATAAATAAAGTAGTCCGGATCAAATCCGTTGATTTTCTCGAAGACATCTTTTCGAATAAACATGCCCGCTGACTTAGCAGCCAAAATCTCCACCTTCTGATCATACTGACCGTGATCTACTTCAGCCGTCTGCGCTCGCTGCACCAAAAACCCATTCTGTCCGATATATTCACCAACGTAATCTAGTTTTTCCCGTTCCTTGGATAGAATGAGCTTACACTGAATAATACCGATATTTTCATCCCTTTCAAATTCCGCCACAGCCGACTCAGCCCAGCCTTTCTCTACTTCTGTGTCATTATCCAAAAAGCCAATATACCTCCCCTCCACAACCTTCGCGCCCTCATTGCGAGCATAGGATGGGCCATAGTTTTTATCGAGCGCCACCACCTTGAGTCGCTCACCATAGGCAGCATACTTTTCTCTCAAATACTCCACACTGCCATCAACCGACCCGTTGTCTACCACTATCACTTCCATATCAGCATAGCCACTTTCAAAAATCGAATGGACACACTTATCCACGTATGGCTTCCCATCGTAGTTCACTATCACAGCTGATACTTTATACTTTTCCATAGAAAAAATTACACGGATTTTTTATAGAGTGATAGATACTGCTCTGTCGTTGCATATGGACTACGTGAGCGCGCTTTCATTTCAATATTTTTCTCAATTTCTGCTATTTTTTCAGGATGCTCAGCTGCAAACTTAAATGCTTCATGGAAACGATCATTATCGGTCAAAATCCCCGTCTTGCCATCCTCAATATCCTCGAGAAAGTGTCCTATCTTCGAACAAATAACCGCCTTGCCATAGCTAACCGAGTGAAAGAGTGGGCCACTTGATCCCATAGAAACCACCGCTGGAATCACGACTGTGTACGCTTTCTCATACAAATCATCCTGTTCCTCCTGCTCAATGAAACCTCTCACAATCACTTTTTCCTCGAGACGATTGTCCTTGATGATCTGCACAATCTCGTCGTAAGCTTTTTCTTGACCCTTGATGACCCCTCCAGCCAAGACAAACTTGTAGTCACTCCCCGGGTTTTCCTCAATATAACGTCGGAAGCCTTCAAGCGCAAAGCCGAGTCCCTTCCGCCGTACCATGTACCCAAAGTAGAAAAAATACTTCTCTTTTTGGGAGTTATTGATTTCTCTCTGCGGAATTGCGATTGGAATCACATTTACCTTTTTCGGATCAACACCATAATCCGTCACCAGAATCTCCTTGGTCAGATGTGTATGCACAATAAGCGCATGAGAAAAAAGTGAGATCATTTTATAGACGTAGTGAAAAAAGAACGTCAACATAAAGGGTCGAAGGAGCGGTGAGTCCTGATGAAAGAGCTTCATAAAAGCATCGTCCACCTGTCGTCTGAAAACCGCTGCGTGCACAGTCGTCACCACTCGAATCCCCTGTAACCGGAGAGCAATAACCAACAAAGGAAAAAGACTGGCTGTCAGAATACCTCCGTACATATTCAGTTCGTGCTGGAGATGCACAACATCAGGTCTGTCTCTCTTAATCTCTCTCAAAATCTCGAAAATATAGCGAAGAGACTTTGACCAAACGGTTTTGATGGTTCCGCAGTTCTTGATCTCCAAATTCTTCGGATTCTTGTCAGCGTACACCACGAGTTCTATATCCTGATGCTCAACCAAACCACCCGTTACATACTGCGAGTAGTGTCCTGATGGCAACATTCCTGAGATAAAAACGATTTTCATAGCGTTAGGATTGCATTTTGAAATCTACCATTCTGTGTATCATGGCCTCAAAACTGACCGTGGGCTGCCATCCCGTTGCTCGTTTTAATTTCTCGGCATTTCCCACCATCGGCAAGCGTTTCCTCGTCAGAATCGCTTTATTCTCATGTACGTACTGCCGCCAATCAAGACCGAGGTAATCAAAAGCTACTCCTACTAAATCCTGAATAGAATGCTTCTGTCCGGTAGCGATGATAAACTCGTCCGATTTCTCTAACTGCAGTATTCGGTGAGCAGCCTCTACATAGTCAGGGGCATAGCCCCAGTCTACCTCAGCTGATAAATCCCCTACTGTAAGCTCAGTTTCCGTACCCTTTTTGATATTGACTGCACCTGCTACTACTTTCATAGAAACAAACTGCTCAGCGCGATATTCTGACTCATGGTTATAAAAAATGCCAACCGCAGCAAAAAGACCGTGCTTCTCTCGATACAAACGACTGATCATCAGACCGTCAAGTTTGGTAATACCGTAGGGATTATTCGGCCGGAACGGGGTCGTCTCATCCTGTGTCTCGGTAGGAGCTTCCCCGAAAATAAGTGAGGAAGCCGCGTAGAATATTTTGGTTTTTGGCGAAGAAAGTCGTGCCCCCTCAAGAAAATTGAGATAAGAGAAAACATGCGCGGTATAACTTTTTTCAAAGAGCTCCACTTCATCGATTTGCGCATCTTGGGAAGAATGATGGAAAGCGGCTAGATAGTAAACCTCATCTGGTTGAACCACCTGAAGAAAAGAGGCGACCTGCTCTCGATCTGTGATATCTACCCGCTTCTGCCAATCGTTCCCGTCACTTCGTACGACACCTCGATCAAGTCCGATGACACTGTAGCCTTTCTCAACAAGTAGCTCAAAAAGGAACCGTCCGTCCTGGCCCTGTGATCCGACAATGACCGCTATCTTACTCATACCACTTCTATCTTAGGCAGAGGAAACATAAGATGACCACCATCTTCAAGGTATTCCGTTTCCCGCTCGATAATACCCTTCTTGAAGTGCCACGGCAGCACCATAAAGTAGTCAGGCTTCATTTCCTTTGCCTCCTTTTCAGAAACAATTGGAATAAGTGTCCCCGGGGCTGTTCTTCCAAACTTGTACTCATTGACCTCCGCGATATACGGCATTTCCTTCGGTGTAATACCGCAGTATTGGAGGATGACATTTCCCTTGGTTGAAGCGCCGTAGCCAAAGATCTTCTTTCCATCAGCTGCTGCCTTCTGGAAAAACTCTATCAAGTCCTTTCTGTGTTGTTCGGTATTTTTCCGAAAATCCTCATAAATCTTGAGATCGTCAAAGCCACGCGCCACTTCTTCGGTCAGCACCTCCTTCACCTGATCAACCATTTCCTCATGCTGCGAATCTTTTTTAGCAAAGGTCACAGCAAAACTGGCGCCATTGGTGTCATTGAACTCCAGATCAATGACCTTGAGATTGACTCGCTTTGCCATCCACACAAACTGCTTGAGCGCGTAGTATTCCAAATGTTCATGGCAGATAGTATCGTATGAGGTATTATCAATCATGGCCGGCATATAACTCTGCTCTACCACCCAAATACCGTCGTCGGCAAGGACACTTTCAATATCTTGCATAATCTGGAGTGGCTCTGGGAGATCATAAAACATCGCAATAGACGTTACGACTCGTGCTTTCTTTTCGCCACGTTCTTTTTTCACAGCAGCAGCAGTAAAAAAACTTGGGACATGAGCAATATAAGGAGGATAATACTCTTGAAACTTCTCCGAGGTCGGATCGATACCTAAAAGATCCAGCTTGGTATTCTTGTATGCAGACAAAAGCGTCCCGTCGTTACTCGCAATATCGATGACAAGATCCTCATCCTTCAAATCCATCCTCTGTTCGATTTTCTCCACAATCCCCTCCAAGTGCTTCACCATTGACTTATTCAGTGCAGAACGGTACCCATAATTGTCGCCGTACAATTTCTCCATTTCGTAGTCATGCCGCAATTGCACGAGCCCACAGACATCTTCTCCAGATCCACTAAAGCACTTCACCATCTCCAAGGGCCCTTCTTCAACTATTTCTCCCGGCAACGGGAAAACCCCCGTGAGTGCCTGGCTCCCCAGATCAACCACAGAAACCAGGTTCGTATTTCCACAAATTCGACAGTGCTTAATTTCTTGATACAGCATATTTTTACACGCTACTTGATTACAAAACACTAGTAATGATAATCCGTTTCACCCTTGAGGTCATATTTCATCATGAGCTTTACTAACTCTTCGAAACTCATTTTTGGCTTCCAACCAAGAGCCTTTTGCGCTTTGGAACTATCTCCAATCAAAAGATCGACTTCCGCTGGTCGAAAGTACATCGGATCAATTTCCACCAATATTTTTCCTGTAGTTTTGTCCTTACCTTTCTCATTAATCCCCTCGCCCTCCCATACTAGATCATAACCCGCTTCTTTAAAGGCAACCTCACAAAACTCGCGCACAGTATGCGTCTCACCAGTCGAGATAACAAAGTCCTCCGGCTTCTCTTGCTGAAGCATGAGCCACATCGCTTCGACATAATCCTTGGCATAGCCCCAGTCACGCTTGGCATCGAGATTTCCCAGGAAAATTTTGTCTTGCGTGCCGTTCTTGATACCGGCAATACCCGTCGTAATTTTGCGCGTCACAAAGATCTTGCCACGACGCGGTGACTCATGGTTGAAAAGTATGCCGTTACAAGCAAAGAGATTATACGACTCCCGGTAATTCACTACGATCCAGTAGGCATACAGCTTAGCGACTCCGTAGGGAGAGCGTGGGTAAAATGGAGTAGTCTCCTTCTGAGGAGTTTCCTGAACTTTTCCAAAAAGCTCCGAGGTAGAAGCTTGATAAAACTTGGTTTTGATACCTGTTTCCTTGATCGCGTCCAAAAAACGCAGCGTACCGAGCCCGTCAACTTCCGCCGTATACTCCGGCACCTGAAAAGAAATATGTACGTGTGATTGAGCCCCGAGATTATAAATCTCATCAGGCTTGATCATCTCAAGCAAACGATTGAGATTACTCGAGTCTGTCAGGTCACCGTAGTGCAGATGGATCCTCGATTTTTCCGAGTGTGACCCTGAAAATAAATGGTCAATACGTTCGGTATTGAAGACCGAAGCCGCTCGGCGTAGACCGTGCACTTCATAGCCCTTTTCCAAAAGAAATTCTGCCAGATACGAACCATCCTGTCCGGTGATACCGGTAATCAACGCTTTTTTCATAACTAAAGATACTCTCAGAATAAAAAAACAACAGCGCCGCCCATCGCTTAGTTGTGTACGCGAAAGTTCCTCACCATAGTACCATATTTTCCCATAAAATACATGTGTATCTGTTGACTAAAACTACTAAATGTGCTATCATAATATTTCGCCATAAGATGGCGAAACTGTCCCTCCTATCCATGGGAGGATCACAATTAGCAAGAAGGAGATCCTCTTGGACTCAAACCAGAAACTCTGCCACATCGTTCTCATCAAATACAAGGATGGAACGCCCCAGACAACTAAGGACCAGGTGTACACCCTGTACCAAGGCCTCGCTGAGGCCTGTGGCGGACGTGAAGCCGGCATCCTCTACTGTGCCGTCAGGAACAACCTCGACCTCCGCAAGGGCGTCGAACTCTCAGAGCTCATGTTCTTCGAGGACAACGACGCGCTCCAACGCTTCCGTGTCCATCCGAAGCACGGCGAGATCACTGACATCCTGCGCGAGGTCGCAGACTGGACGGTGGGCGACATGCTCCTGCCCTTTCCCCTGGTTCCCCTAGCCTAAAGGAGGTCTTCATGAAGATCCGGTGCAATAGCTATACCGAGGCGGGCTACCAGCCCATCCCGGGAGTTCGTCTCGACGACACAGAGTACGCGAGGGCACTCCAACGCTTCGTGCCAGCCTGTGCCGACATCGTGGTCATCGACAAGAAAGAGCAGCTCTTCTACCTGGCTGCCCGTACCTCAAAGCCGATAGCCGGCTGGTGGTGGATTGGCGGCGGCATCCAAGCCGGCATGAGCAAGGAAGAAGCGGCGGTGGTCGGCTTCAAACGCGAGACGGGGCTGACGCTTTCAACTGAACGCCTCGTACTCGTCGCAGTCAATGACTACCGACTCAAAGACCGGGCTCAAGAACCACAAGACATCGGGTGCCACATGCTCGGCTACATCTTTGCGGTGGAACTGAGCGAGGAAGAGCGCGCTTCGCTCGTGCTCGACCCGAACGAGTACCAAAGCGGCAGCAGTCTCGTAGGCTTCAATCGGCATGCTCTCGTAGCGGCAAGCGTTTTCCCGGCCGCGCTCGATCTCTACGACGACCTGTTCCCCTCCTGACCCCGCATCACTGATGCCTCAGGCGTTCGCCCCCGCGAACGCCTTTTTTCTTACTCAAAAGTAGTCTTACTTTTTTGCGATAGGTGTTCCTGATAGTGTGCAGGTGTCACTATAGTTTCCATATCATAGTGCTGCAACGAGCGATATACAACTGAGTAGCTTCGAAAAGTCATTCCGCTATTCACATTCACATCAACAAGTATGTGGAAAAAGATTCCAAGAGCAAGGGCCAAAATAATTGTTTTTAATTTCCCGCTACTTTCAACAAACCAAGCAATTCCTAGGAGTAATATGACGTATTCCCAGCCATGAAATAAAACATAAATTTTATCGCTTTGAGCAAATTGCTCCCCTTGAAGAAAAGAAGGAAGGCTAAAATGAAACCCAAACGCTAGAAAGTAATCAATAAGGTGATCAAGATCGATGAGTACGGCGCCTACAAAAGCCGCACAAAAAGAAGAGGTCGGAAAATGCCAAAACCGCCAGATAATGCATCCAGCGATCAAGGCAGTCAGGACGTGAAGAGACAAATGAAGAACGAGACTCATGCACCAAGCTTATGGATTCAGTGTTGATACCTAGCGGTTGACGACACTGTCTTCCAGGCGAACCTTGTCTTTTTCCTTATCTACAGTTGTTTTGGATTCTACGAAGTGGCCCGAGAGCTTGCGGAACGCATTCTTCCAGAAAGCTTTAGAGCTAAAACCAACCTTAGTTTGATTCGGATCGAAGTCCAAAAGGTGTCCCATCAGTTTCTTGCCAGCTGACCAGAAGAACTTGATATCATCCCACTTTCGAATACTGATAATTTTTCGAAAAATGAACTGTGGAGAAAGAAAAGCTGAATAGAGATCCTGAGTCAGACTGAAAAGCTGTTCCTGAGTAATCGGAATCTTCATGACCGAACCACGCATATCATAATCGTCATAGTCTTCAGTGAGGAGGAGCCCCTTTTCTTTGCATTCCTTCCACAGCGGCGTTCCCGGGTACGGCACCACGATAGTAGCCTGCATGGTAGCAAAATAACCCTTCTTGAAACAGTATTTTGCAACGGCAATAGTACGCTTGGAATCCTCATAGTCTTCCCAGGGGTAGCCAAGCATGATAGTAGCGTGTGGCTCCAATCCCGCCTTCGAAGCCATACGAGCGCCATTGATGGTATCTTCTTCCTTCGTCCCCTTGTCGAGTTTGTCGAGTGTTTTCTGGTTGCCCGACTCCATACCATAGAGAATGAAGCGAAAACCAGCCTTGCCCATGAGATCATAGTACTCTTGATTCAGGGCGTTAAAGCGCATATTGCAGCCGTAGATGACCTTTTTGTTGTAACCACTACTAATGAGCAATTCACAAAATTTCTTAAGCTTCGGACCAATAAAAAGTGTCCCGGCATCATCGAAAATCTCGCGAATACCATACTTATCAACGACATGCTTCACTTCAGCAAACAAACGTTCTGGAGAAAAACTCCGGTAGGTCCCAAGCGGATTAATCGTATGATCCCACACACAGAACGTACAACGATTCCACCAACAATCACGACCGCTGTACATATATGTCCCCGGGGTGTATTTGTAGTTTCCGTTTTCGTAGGCGTAGAGCTCCCAACGAGTCAGATCACGATCAACAAACGGCAAAATGTCTAAGTTATGACGTACCCAGTCAGCGCCAGAATTGAATACCTTCTCTCCAGAAGGCAGAATCAAAGTCTCTTTCGGAATAGCTTTGATCTCAGTATTACCCTCACGCCAATAGACACCGCCCTCAAGCTCATCACCCCGATGGATATGATTCAAGAGGTTTGTCACAAGGAAATCATAGTCTCCACCTCGGAGAATATAGTCCACCTTGCTATTTTCAAACTGCTCTTGTGGCATAAATGTCACATGATCTCCTACCCAGATAAGTTTGAGATACGGCAATTTTTCCTTGAGATCATTAATCTGCTTCCAGTGCGTCTTGATGATCGGTGATTTGGACTCTACCATCAAGTACTGAGCTCCGGTCGAGCGAAGTTCGTCTACCCAAAGATCATACTCTTTGTGCTCAGAGATACCGTCCATCCAATAGACCTGATAGCCCTGCTCCTTAAGATAGGAAGCGGCATACGCTGGCACCATCGGATAGATATAGGTCGGAGCATTGAAATACTGAAACTGTCGGTTCTGACTGAGAAGCGCCACACCCTTATCTGACTTAATCGGTGGATACCCCACAACAATAGTCACCTCTTTCTCCAAAGGTTTCAGATTTTTCGTTGACTCAACACTCATAGCGTCATGATAATAGTTTCGAATTAAGCGACGGGGTATAATTTTTTCCCATCCTGATAAATTTCGATAGCAACTACTGGACAAGACTGAGCGGCTCCAATAATTTTTGCAAGCTCATCCCACTGCCCCTCTTTTACAATAGCGATACTCTTCTCATCAAGATCAAATGTCGAAGGACTGTACACTACACACGTTGCCGCACCGATACATTTCTCTCGTAAAATTCGTATTTCAATCCCATCTCTGCTTACTACCGACACATTCTCTGACTCCATAGATTTTTCCAAAAAACAGTTTTGTTACCCGTCAAGAATACCACAAAAACCACTCGACGTCCAAAAGCACATAAAAACACTCAGCGAAGCTTACTCTTCAGATGCTGTGTCCACAGAAACCCTCGCAGAAAGGAAAATCCGTAAGAAAGATGCGTGAAAAAAATATAGTAGAGCGCGTGGAATACAATGGCCAAATTCCGCTCGTAACGATAAATGTCAAAAGCGGATTTGAGAAGAGCTAGCCCATACAGAGCCCAGAGTACGCCGTACCAAGGTAACAGGCTTGGATCCAACAAAATGACCACCGTACCAAGACTCACAAAAAGCAGGAAGAATGACGGTACAAAGTATTTCCATCGAAGTGATGTCTCTGGGTATTTTTTGGCAAAGAATCCGCGATGCAAGCCGTAGCCAGCCACCTGTTTGATATGGCGCCAGAGCCCTTCTCGGCGGTGATGATAGACCAACAGGGCTGGATCGTAGAGGATCTTGCCGTTCAATTTCTTCACGATATCCAGACAGAGTTTAGTATCTTCCCCTGGCCAAAATTCACACGCAAAGCCACCGAGCTCCGCAAAGGCGCTCTTCCGCATCGACAGATTGACACTTGGCCAGTCATCGACGAGACGCTTTTTCCCAATCGGCACATAACGCTCCGGTGAGCCACCCGAAAGAGAACTCAAAAAAACAGCACCGGAAACCTTTTGCAAAAAAGAATCATGACGCGGCGTAATAGCTGGTCCGCCGACTGCAGTAATAGACGTATCCTGAAAATCCTGATCCAAAATATCAAGAAAATTCGGTTCCGGGTAGGCATCATCATCCACAAAGACAATGATCTCACCTAAGGCATCCTGAATGGCTCGCGTCCGCTTTTCTGCTGGACCGCAGTGCCCCGTCCCAATCTGCCTGGTCTTTTCCCAAGTATCAGTCGTCACTTCGTCGGGATAGATGATGATCTCGTAGTCTTCCCGAGCGATCTTCAGGATGTTCGGCACCGCTTCGTAAATATAGTCGTTGATGGCCTTAACCGGAATAATGAAACTGTATTTGATCATAGTGAGCATGAGAAATCTCGTATTCATAGTATAGCAAATCCACTCCTTTTTGAGAAAACCCATCCAAAGAAAAAAGGCGTCTCCCTGTGGGAAACGCCTGATGTGTTGATGGGAACCCTTCCCAGTGATGGCTTAGGCCGGCGCGGTCTCGGCCTGCCAGTGGATCTCATCCTCGCGCTGGTGCTCGAGCTTCTTCGCGTTGTAGAAGAGTTTGATGAGCGCTTTGCGACCGTTCGCGGCCTCGATACGGACGTGCATGACATCGCTTCCGATACCGTCCTGGATGGAGATGCCCTGGGCATGTCGGAGAGCTTCCGCAGCTTCAAGATTGTCTGGCACCCAGGCACGCAGCTGAGGTTCCACGTCGACCCCCTTCACGGCATCGATCTCCCTAAAGGTGACGATCCCCATGGTATGGTCCGTGAAGCGGACGCCGATCATGCCACCTCCCCAGGCGATGTAGGACTGAGTGCCCACCTCATCAATCGTCAGCATCACCTCACCGTGCTTGACTTGATCGCCAGGCGCAGGGAACCACATTTTTTTCATGAACCACTCCTTCAATTTGTTTCAAAACCCCTTATGCCAAGAGGTACTCTTTCGCTAGATTCTCCAGCGAAATAGCATCATAGCATGAACATGATGCTTCGTCAACCCTAGTTATCATCCAAAGAAAAAAGGCGTCTCCCTATGGGAAACGCCTCGAATTAGAACGGATCGAGTTCAATCCTAGACGCCAAGCTCCTTGAGTCGATCGCTGGTGTCAGCAAAAAACTGCATGCGCGCCGGCGGCGGGAGGCGGAACATGCGCGGAAACACCTGGTGCGGCATGAGCGGCGAACCAACCATCGGATCATCACCGCGGTGGGGATGCTCCAGGATGACCGTCGTCGCAGCCTGGCACGTCGATGTCGAGCTCTTGGCCGAAACGACCATGGGAACGACCCCGCCGAAGTCGAAACCGTCTTCGAGAAGCTTGGCCGAGATGCTCATGCAGCGCGCCGCATGGAACGGGCTCGTCACCTGGATCAGCTCCGTGGCACCGAGCGACTTGGCGTAGGCCACAGCATTCTTCACTTCGGTCACCGTGTCGGTCGACTCGGTGTCGAGATGCGCCCCGTTGATGACCGGTTCAAACAATGCCCGACGCTCATCTGCCATGTACTGCATGGCGTGCAACACGTAGTCCCAGCGGGCATACTTCGCAAACTCCGGAAACGCGATGACTTCATCGAGGTTGTCGAGGAGGTACTTCCGCGTGAACGCACATTCCTTGAAACCATCCCTCTCGGAGGCACCGGTGCCGAACACCAACTGAGCACCCTTCTCCATCGCGAGGTGGAATGCGAGCGGCGCCGTGCCGATCTTGTCTTCTTCGCCCCACACGAGCGTTTTCCAGCCAACGGTATCCACGTGACGCCCGTGGCACAAAACGACAGTTTTGCTCATTTCCAAGTCCTCGCAACAAAGTTTTGATCCTCTCATTACTGAAAGGTACTGTTTCGCCGGATACTCCAACGAAAAAACATCGTATCATAGATACGATGTTTTGTCAATGATCTTTCATCATCTCCCAGGTTCGATCTTTTCTACTCCAAATCAAGCTTGTGCTTGAAATAGTCGATAGTCTTTCTTAGTCCGTCTTCAAGAGGGACAATTGGTTCCCAACCAAGCTTTTCCTTGGCCAGAGTGATATCCGGGCAACGCTGCTTCGGATCATCCGATGGCAGTGGTTTGTAGATGATTTTACTAGTACTCTCCGGGATAAATTTGAGCGTCATCTCGGCTAGCTCCTTGATGGTAAACTCTCCTGGTTTTCCAATATTAACCGGCCCAATAAAGCCGTCTTGATTCATCATCTTGATCATCCCTTCGATCAAATCATCGACGTACTGAAAACTGCGGGTTTGTGATCCGTCTCCATAAATAGTGATGTCCTCATTCTTGAGGGCCTGAACAATGAAATTCGACACGACACGGCCATCGTTCGGATGCATATTTGGTCCGTAAGTGTTGAAAATACGAATCACCCGGATATCAACCTGGTTCTGCTTGTAATAATCGAAGAACAGGGTTTCGGCGCAACGCTTACCCTCATCATAACAGGAGCGGAAACCAATTGGATTGACGTGACCCCAGTACGTTTCTTTCTGGGGATGTTCCTCGGGATCACCATACACTTCCGATGTCGAGGCCTGAAGAATGCGCGCTTTGGTGCGCTTGGCCAGTCCCAACATATTGATAGCACCATGTACCGAAGTTTTGGTGGTCTGCACCGGATCAAACTGGTAATGAATCGGTGAAGCAGGACAGGCAAGGTTGTAAATCTGATCCACCTCGATATAGAGCGGAAACGTCACGTCATGACGCATGAGCTCAAAACGTGGGTTTGGGATGAGGTCAATGATATTGTCCTTCGTACCAGTAAAGTAGTTATCCAGGCACACTACTTCATGCCCTTCGTTTAGTAAGCGTCGGCACAGATGCGACCCCACAAACCCCGCTCCACCTGTTACGAGAATTTTCTTTCGTTCCATAAATACGACTCGATTAGTTAATCACTGATTCAGCATCGAAATTCACTTTTTCCCTCACTATATAGAGCGGCCGGTTGATTACCTCGCTATGGATACGCGCAATATAGAGAGCAACAAAACCAAGTGAAACCAGTACTATTCCTACCAGAAAAATATTGATAGTCGCCAGAATAGAAAGCGGCGTAAAAACCCACCAATCCTTAAAAAACTGTGCCGCAAACATCACGATAAGCAAAAGACCCGAGCAAGCCGTAATCACCACCCCGAGGTAACCAGCAATCTTGAGTGGCAGAAGTGAAAACGAAGTAAAGCTGTTGATAGCCAATCCGAAAAGCTTCGCATACGAATAACCAGCTTGGCCGTACTTACGCTCTCGAGCGACAAACTCCACGCGGGAGCGCTTGTACCCCATCCAATCCACCATACCCCGAAACATCCGCTCGCGCTCCGGAAACTTCCGGAATACTTCTATCACTTTCTTGTCCAAGAGACGGAAATCAGTTGAGCGTGGCTCAGTTGTGACTGATGTTATTTTGTTGAAGAGCCAGTAATAAGCACTCGAGGTCAGACGCTTCATGAGACTCGCTCCTTCATTTTTTTTGCGCACCGTATAGACAACTTCGGCACCCTTTTCCCATTCTTTCAGAAGCTCGGAGATAAGTTCAGCTGGATGCTGGAGATCAGCATCCATGGTAATGACAGCATCACCAGAGGCAATATGACATCCAGCAGAAAGCGCTGGTTCCTTACCGAAGTTTCGCGAAAAATCCAAGCCTTTTATTCTTGAATCCGCCTCTCCCAAACGAAGAATTTCTAAGAGGCTATTGTCCCGACTCCCATCGTTGATGAAAATAATTTCGTATTCATAGGGAAGCGACGAAAAAACAGCCGCCACTTCTTGACTGACAAGTGAAACATTTTTCTCTTCGTTATAGACCGGTATAACTACCGAAATCTTCTTGGACATACTGTCTTCTTTTCAGGACGAACCAAAGGCCCAATAGAGCGGCCACAACCTGCGTACCAATTGTTATGCCGATTATAGCATACAGAGTCTCTCCAAAGAAAAAGAGAGTGAATATTTCCAAGCCTGCCAGAGCCAAAAAAAACAACGTCACTCGAGTCTCGTGAAGTGACAAAAGATACTGGAGGAAGAGATTGGCTAATGAATACACCCCTGCCGCCAGTGCAAACCACGGTAATAAATGGCTCACTGCCAGGTATTTTTCCCCAAAGAGCAAGGAAACAACAAATTCTGGAAAAAGGGAGAAAAAAACAACTGAGCCTATCACTACCAAGAGTGTCAGCCACACCGCCAAGCGAAAAGTATATGACCCCCTCTTCTTCTGTTTACTCTCCTCAGCTGACATAGCAAAGAGTACCGTAGTCAAAACCCCTGTGACAAAAAATATTGTCTTGGCAGCCACTGACAGGGCTCCGTACTCACCAGAAGCTGATGCTTCCAGATGATGCTTCGCAAAAATCATGTCCACGTTCCCCAAAATTGCTACCGACAATGTTCCAAAGAAAGCCGGAAGAACATAACTCTTGATATCGGGGAATGAAAAATAAACTCTTCTCTGCTCCTCATTAGGATTATGCTGAAAAAACCGCCTGAGCAAAAAGAGGTTAGCCAGATAGACAAAGAGTGTCGAGAGCACGTAACTCCCTACCACACCACTCACCGCAAAACCAAGCTTAAGAAGCATGAGTACAGCTAACAACTTCAAGCCGGTAGAAAAGACCCCCACAAGGCTCGTATTGGTAAACTTCTGCCATCCGGTAAGTATCCCAGAAGTAGCCGCACTTAAAAAAGAAAAAAACATCACTCCCCAGAGAAGCAGTATTGGTAAACTCTCTCCAATATTCAAAAAATCCTGAGCCAGTGGCGTAAGGAGGAATACCACGAGAAGCAATGGTAGACCGTATAAAAGAACTTTTTTTGTGAGGTACTGTGAAAGCGCGTACGTTCCCGAAAGATCACCTGTCGCCTTCATATCAGCGGCATACTTCGTGGCAATAAGCGTCAGCGTCCCGGCTGGCACCGAGATGATAGTTAAGAGAGAAATCAGTGATTCAATCTCGCCGTAGGCACTCGGACTCACCATTCTCCCTACCGCCAAGTGGAAAACATAATTCAATACATTCGCCACCATCGTCCCAGAAAAAAGGATAACACTATTTCTAAAGAACTGATTTTTCACTAAAGAAGAAAGGGTGCTCTGTATCATATCCGCAAGTAATTTTTTGATCTCATCCTGAGTATTTTACAGGAAAATAAGAGAAAAAGAAAAAGCCATTTTCATGGACTTTTCCTTCTCTCGAGCTTCTATTCCTCTCCCCTGCGAAGAGTCCACTGGGAAAGCGCGCTCACGACTGAGAGAAACAGAGCGCCGAGAACCGCTACCCAGAACCCATGAACTTCAAATCCTTTCACTACCCCGCCCAGAACCCAAAGCAAGAAACCGTTGATAATAAAAGTAAAGATACCAAAAGTCAGAAGATTAAATGGCAGGGTCAGGAGAAGAAGTATTGGCTTGATCGTAATATTGAGGAGCCCCCAAAGAAGCGCCAACACCAAAGCAGTCCCAAAACTTTTGACCGAAATTCCCGATATAATATAAGGAAGGGCCAAAAATGCTAACGCACTTACTACCCATCGAAGAAGAATCATAGCTTTTAGATATTAAAGCTTATGCCCTTATTATAGCACTCTCTGTCAAACAAAAAAGCCGCTCTTTACGAGCGGCTTTGTATTACTTCACATTTTTCCGACGACGGAGGAGCGCTCCGGCAGTCTTGAGGCAGATGATAATATCAAGCCACAAAGACCAGTTTTCAATATAGAAGACATCAAGCAGGTACTCATCCTCAAAGGCAAGATCTGATCGTCCAGAGACCTGCGCCATGCCTGTCACTCCAGGACGCATCGTAAGTAAGCGACGATGATATTCTGAGTAACGCTCTACTTCACGCTCCTGGTGCGGTCGAGGACCGACGAGACTCATGTCACCCTTCAGAACATTGAAGAATTGTGGCAATTCATCAAATGAGAAGCGCTCTATGAAAGCACCTACCTTCATCTTGCGCGGATCGTCCTTGATCTTGTAGAGAATGCCACCCTTTCGCACATTCCGCTCTTCGATCAACTGCTTCTCAAAAGCTATCGCCTCTTTCATATGAGGGTTTTCTTTGGTGATACAGTACTTCCACTGCATATAGCGGAATTTGTAGACAAAGAATTTCTTGCCATTCTCACCAATCCGCTCATTCTTGTAGATAATTGGACCAGCTGAGTCTTCCAGTTTAATCAAAAGCGCTACCACCAACATAATCGGACCAAAAAGTAGCGTCAGCACAAAGCCAGCGACAATATCGTACGCCCGCTTGATAACTCTCCCCCAGCCATCAAGTGGGGTATGCTGAAACTCAATAATTGGCTCACCATTCCAAATCTTCATGGAGTAGCTCTGGGTTTGCAGCGTCGTCGGGAAATACTTGTAGGTAATATTATTAATCTGACAGTAGTCAAAGAGTTTTTCTTGTTCATCATCAGTCAAAGTCGAATCGCCCACAACGATCTCATCGATACCTTTCTTGGCCCTGATCTCTTTGACATGAGTAACGCTAGCAGTATCAATTTGGTCTACGACACGATACCCAAGCTGTTTATTACGCGTCAAAAGTTTACGCAGCGCATACATCTTTTGATTGGTTCCAATAAGAAGAATGCGGTGAATACCAACTCCTTTGTTTACCAAAACCCACTTCTGTACACGTTGAATGAGATAACGCGCGGCAACAACATACGTGACCGCGAGAGCCCAACTCACTAGGATCACGAAACGCGAAGAAAACCATTCTCGATTCAAGAAAACCGCTAAGACTAAAACAATCAGTCCAAAAGTAATAGCGCGTGTCACACCATAGGCTTCTTTCGTAAAACTACGCGTGGCGCGCATGGTGTAGAGTCCTTCGAAGGCTATGGTAAGAAGGAAGATCGGTGCCACCGTCAAAGTAAATGTCAAATAATTCTCAAAAGAAAGATTGAACACTCGCGAGACATAACCCTCGAACATCGGTAATCCACGAAGAAAATAAGCTGAAGAAGCCGCCAAGACAATCATGAGAAAGTCTACTGGCAACTGAATAGCACTAAAAAATATTTCTGAACGTTTCATAGTATATCTTGAGACATTACTCGTCCTTTTCCAAAACAGATCGATAAGCCGGATTCTGTTCTCTCCTTACAGAGAGCGATCATCATTTATCTTGTCTGCGTGTTACCGCGCAGATCTTTGCAGTTCTCCTATACCTTCTTGAGCTCCAAGAAGACATGGCACGACCTTGCACAGAGGTAAGGATTTAGCCGTTTCACCCTCCATATTACTATGGAGACTCAGCCCTTGCGGGCTGCCTGACGTCTTTCGAATCAGGCGTCTCTGCTCGCACCTCATCGGTCACCCGAGACGGGAGTTACCCGCTACCCTGGCTTCTACCGAAGCAGAAGCCCAGTGTCCGGACTTTCCTCGCTCCAGCCTACAAGAGGCTAGCCGCGCGATGATCTGATCTGTTTTAGAAAGGAACGGTTAACGGTCTATTCTAGCACAAAATTGAGTATTTGTCAATACTCAATAGATTTATAGTAGTCCCTCCTATACGCCTGTATTCTACTAGAAAACAGTCTTTTCCGACAGGGCGACCGCTTTACAAAACAACAAGACTGTGTGAAGATATGGTGTCACCTTCAGGTGATACTTCCGGAATGGTCCGGCAGTATCACGCTCAAGGAGACTGACATGAAGACTGGAGAACTGGAAATGGTGCAGATCGTCCGGGGCCTGCCTGGTACTTCGGGACATCCCGAAGAGATGGTCCGGGCCCTGGTAGGGATCGGCTTCCCATTCAACCTCGCCGTGGTGAATGAGACGCTCTTCGGCCGGCATTCGAAATGGCAGAGGCCCCCAGCACTTTTTTGCCGGTGCCAATGAATGCCATCGTCGAGGGACTCGCGGAGAAGGGCAGGACCAACGCCGTGCGGTACTGGCGCGACAATGCCCGCCCCCCGTTTCTGGCCATCCCCGTGGCTTGCTGCTGGCGCTGACACCAAGGACAGCCATCATGCAAACAATCAGGATCACCAAGGCATTGCCCGACATCGACCACCCTCTCTCGAACCGCGAAAGTCTCATCGGTCTCGAGCTCGAGGCAGATGGTCGAGCGGTCCAGGAATTGCGTTCGACACATCCCCACCTTCCGGGGATCCCGAACACCCATGAAGTTGTACTCGGGGATCTGCTCGATGCCCTGTTCCGAATTGGACGTCACGAAGCCCTCATCTACTGGGGTCGAGTGGCCGGCGTTCGCCTCATCTATGTCCCCTACGACTGCGCTGTAGTGGTCCTGGAAAGAGACACATCAGCCGTCACGCCATAACAGTGCGTGCAACTACGCAAAGCAAAGAGGCGACCGGAACCCGGCCACCTCTTTTTTCTTTTCTTACACTTTACTTAGAGATTTTGAAGTATTCCCGGTACCACTCTACGAAACTTTTAACCCCCTCTTCAATACGAGTCGTTGGTTTCCATCCAAGTTTCCGAAGCTTACGAATATCAGCCACTGTCCGCTCGACATCTCCCGGTTGCATAGGAAGCATCTTAGTCTTGGCTTTTTTCCCGGCCGCCTTTTCGACAGACTGAATATAATCCATAAGTGCCTCATCACGATCACCGCCAATGTTCATCACCTCACAAGAAAGGTCGGCATCGAGAACGGTTATGGTCCCAGAAACAATATCATCAATATAGGTGAAATTACGACGCATGTTACCATGATTGAAGATTTCAATTTGTTTTCCAAGAATAATATTCTCAATAAACTTGAATACTCCCATATCTGGCCGGCCCCATGGTCCATAGACGGTAAAAAACCGTAGTCCCGTCGTTGGCAGTTTATAAATATGACTGTAGACATGCGCGATAAGCTCAGTAGCCTTCTTGGTTGCTGCATACGGAGAAATCGGGGCATCGACATTGTCGGTTTCAGAAAATTTCGCCTTCTGACTATTACCGTAGACAGATGATGATGAAGCGTAGACAAAGTTTTTCACTTTGTGTTTCACGGCCATATCGAGCATGTTGGTTGTTCCAACGATGTTCACATCCACATACAGCCCAGGATTGGTCAGAGAGTAACGTACCCCCGCCATCGCTGCTAAATGAAGTACTTTCTGCGGTCGCTCCGCCTGAAATACTTTTTCCAGAAATTTCAGATTACGGATATCGCCCCGATAGAGCTTAAAACTCTTTTTGTAATCCTTGAGGAATACTTTTATTCGATCCTCTTTCAATTTGGGATCGTAGTAATCATTGAAATTGTCTACGAGGACCACGGTATCACCACGATCCATCAGCGCCTTGGCCGTGGCAGAACCAATAAATCCCGCTCCTCCAGTAATCAGTATCTTCATAGCTTCTCCTTCAAATAATTTACATACTCCGTATCAGAGACATTTTCTGTCGTATATTTTTCTAAGACTGTTTTTCGGGCTTGCTCCCCCATAGCTATCCTGAAACCCTTCTCAGTAATCAGTTTTTCTAATTTCTCCTGCCACTCTTCTTCTGTAGCGGCTACGAAGCCATCCACTCCATCGGTGATTGCCTCACGAAACGTCCTGGTAGCAGTGGCTACTGTCGGCACTCCAACAATCCCCGCTTCGAACCACTTGAGCTCTGATTTTGACTCACAGAACGGATTGCCAATCTCAAGTGGTGCCAGATTGATATCTACCTCCGCAATATTTCTGAAGTGTTCCGGACGAGAAGCAAAAGGAACGCGCTCGATCTGCTCGGCAAAGCGCTGATTGAGCCTGTCCTCGGTATCAAGCGGTCCAGCCAATACCAATCGTACTTCCGGATGACTCGCCAAAATCTTTTCAAGTACCGAAGTAATCGTCGCAAAATCCTTGTTATGGCTGGGTGTTCCAGAAAAATAAGCGATCCGGACAAGCGTTGGATCCTTTTTCACTTTTTGAAGCGCCGCTGCAGCATCAGCCATATCTTTCTTTGACAGCGTATTCTTCACGATGAAAACCTTCTTTCCTTTTTCTGAAAGCTTGTCTGCCAAAAAAGATGTGGTGGTGGTCGCTACTTCTACAAAGGGGTCAGCTAAGATCTCTCCACCGAGACCATGTTCATACAGCTTTTTCTCCCAGGTATTCATCTTGGCATAATAATCCATATCCTTGAGAAATACAGGATCGTACACCAAATCATCAGTTTCAAAAATAATCGTCTTCTGATGTTCTTTGATGTGTTCGATAAACTTTTGTACCTTCTCCGTGAAAAGTACTCGATGAAAAATAAAAACCGAAAAATCATGAGCATACGAGACAAGAAAGGGATTGTCTTGTACGGTCACGGAAGCCGTGAACCCACGCATCCTTAATACTTCTGCAACGTTCTCTGTCCGGTAGCGAGCACTATCACCAACGCCGTTCGAGATAAAAAGGATATCTCCTGGCTGCACCCCTTTGAAAAGCCCAAGGAATGCCTTGATCACACGCTTTCCTCCTCGAAGAAGACCGTCGCGCTTGAGGACATTCCAGGCTTTGCCAATTTTTATGAGCAAGAGTTGCATACTTATTTCTTAAGAAGCGTCATATATATCCCCTCTACTTTCTCAGCGCTTTTCTCCCAACTGAATTGTACCGCACGTTCTCTATTCAACTGGCCATCACGCAGACGGAGCGACTCATCTTGCACCAAGCGCCCGATAGCAGATGCTAGAGAGAGGGCTGTCGTTTCACCGGCATATGATCCACCCTCGCCCAAATATTCACGGTTATTTCCGGTATCGAAACAAGCAACCGGAAGTCCAGCCCCCATATATTGCAAAGTCTTACCACTCGCCTCTCTCGTCGCCTCTTCCTTTGGATCGACACCGATATCGCTCATCTTCAAAATCTTTGGGAGGTCAAAATAGGGTGATGGACTGATGATAGTCACTCTCTCTCGTACAGTCTCTGGAATCTCATTGTCAATAAGATCCAGTGGAAATCCAGAAAGTACAAAATGGGCATTTGGATATTGCGCCGAAACTATCGGCAGCGCCTCAAGAAAAAAGTGAATCCCTTTGTTTCGGATAAAAGCACCAGTATAGGTCACGACTACCGCGTCAGCTGGGACATTGTAGTGCTTTCGTATTTCCTCTTTTGAAGAGAGTCCATCGAACATCGAAAAACGTGTTCCATCAAGGAGAACCTCTACTTCTCCATCTTTCCGTGCCTTCCTGATTTCTTCTGCATTGTTCCAAGAACTGGTCACGGCAGCATCGCCCATATTATCAATCAGGCGTTCAATCCATTGAAACACTTTTTCCAACCCAGAAGCTCGCAGATAGCGATGTGACACCATTTCTTTCGTCAGACTACCATGGAAGTCCGCCACCACCTTGATCCCGCGCCAAAAGAGCAATTTTTGCACGATCCAAGCAATAAGCGCGCCCTCGTGAAGATGTCCGTGAATAATATCCGGTCGCTTCGTGCGAGCCAGAAAAAAGACTTTCTTGATAAGGAGGAGATCCAGAATAATTTTCTGCCAGTCTGGTCCAGCTTCCAGCTTATGATACCAGAAAAGAAGCCTTCGGATACGGCGCACATCAATATGACTCCCTAAGCTTTCTGGGAGATCCTGGCCGATATGATACGTCGCGATCGTCACCTCGTGGCCACGCTTTTCCAAAGCCAAAGCCTCTTCCAGGATACGGATATGCGTCCCCCGGTCAGAAAAAAACGGCGTCGGCGCTACGACCAAAACTCTCATACCTGTAAATCCTCAGCAGTTACTGAAAGCGTTCCGCCAGAAACAACTGACCCGGCAATAATCTCGTTCACGACTTTATCCTCGATGGTATCTTCGATATAGCGGTTGATAGAACGAGCCCCGAACTCGGGATCATAGCCATTCTCTACAATCTTTTCCGCGACGCCGGAAGCAAAATCAATCGTGATATTCTTATCCTTTTTCAATCGAGCCGCAAAACTTTCAAGCTTCAGCTTGGTGACTTCCAAAAGTTCCGCTCCTTTGAGCGGTTCAAAAAAGACAATGCCATCAAAACGATTCAAAAATTCCTGACGATAAATATTCTGCTCCACGATGAAATCCATCACCTGTTCACGGACCTCTGTAAAAGGAGTACCTTTCTCGATCCCATCCTTGATGAGCGCCGCTCCAGCATTGGAAGTTGCGATGATAATGGTGTTGCGGAAACTGACCTTGGTACCGAAACCGTCCGTCACATAGCCTTCATCCAAAATCTGAAGAAAAATATCCAGTGCTTTAGGATACGCTTTCTCCAATTCATCGAGAAGCAAAATAGAAAAGGGATGTTCTCTCACCAGATCAGTCAGTTGCCCGGCCATACCCATGGCCTCCGAACCAATGAGCCGCGCTACCGCTTCAGAGGTCTGGTATTCACTCATATCAAGCCGAATCATCTGATCCTCACTTCCGAAATAGCTTTCAGCAAAAGCTTTCACGGTTTCTGTTTTCCCGACTCCGGTCGGTCCCAAGAAGATAAAGCTCCCCAGAGGCCGCTTGGCATCACCAAAACCCGCTCGCGCCTTACGCATCGCCTCCGCTACCTGACGCACTGCTTCATCTTGGCCAATCACCCGCTCATGGAGAGATTGTTCCAACTTCAAAAGCTTTTCCTTTTCATCACCCCCGATCGTCCCTGTCGGAACACCAGTCTTCAGTGTTATGAAAGCGTCCACTGTTTTGGGGCCAATGAACGGCTCGGTCCCACTTCCCTGCCAATAGGTCAATGCTTCCTGCGCCAAATCAAGGGCGCGCTCGGGAAATGGCACTTCCCACTTGTAGCGACTCGACTGAGCCACAATACTTTTCAATCCGGCAAGGGTAAAAATAACCTGCTTTCTTTCTAAACTGCGAGCATATTCCAAAAGCACCGAGAGTGTCTCTTCTTCACTCGTTTCCCGCACATACACTGTCTCAAAAAATTTCAGTGTTCCCTCACCCATTTTTGCCAGAGCATGGTACCGATCGGCTGCTGCTGTTGCTATGAGACGAAAATTCGGCAGTGACAAGAACTCGCCAAAAACCGGGGTCAGGTTGCGAGAGGTAGCATTGCTCCCAAAGTACGCATCGATATTCTCAACCACCAAAATGACATTGCCAGCATACGCCGCTTCGCCGAGAAGTTCTCGTAACGCACCATCGACATCGACACCTCGATTGGCCGCGTCAGACACTGCCCGACCGACATCAAAGATGAGGACGCGCGATTCGCCAAGTGGCGTCCCTTCAAAAAAGTTTTCCCGAATCAGCCTGGCCAAATGATGCACCAACGTCTTCTTGCCAATACCAGGGTCACCGACCAAAAAGACGCTGTTCTGCGCTGGCCGTTCCAATACTAGGGTTGCCACTCGCAACTCGTCTTCTCTTCCGACCAAAACAAGATTCCGGTACTCCGTCGGATCAAAGGCCGAGAGATCGAGAGAGTAGCGATCGAGATGAGGCGTATAGGCATACTGCCAACCTTTGCCGATAGGCGTGCTCTTGTGAAGGTTCTCCCAAGAAAGAAACTGTCCCTTCCTGGCGCGCGCCAAGGCGGCAGTCCGTTCTATCAAGACCGCTTGTTCGAATATCTCCCGATTGAGACCCAAAGAAGTAAGATAATCGACAAAAGCTTCGGTATCGGTCAAAAGCTCCCTGCCAAGTTCTTTCTTTTCAAGGCCTAATCTCCCTAAGAGCCTCTCAAACCAAGGTCGGTGACAAAGCTTCGCCATGTCTGTCGTCTCTGGCTCATCCTGCTCACGAAACAGGTATCCGACAAAGGCCGCCATCACCCCAACAATACCAGCCGCAAGGAGCACTATCCCAAAGGTCGGCGCCATCAAAAGAAACACTATTCCAAAAGCAAGAGACAGCGGCGCAAGCGTATACAAAAGAAACGCTGCCAGACTCGAAATCAAAACCAGTACCAAGACGACAATACCCGCTCCGATCACCACGAGACGGAGCATCATCCCGAGAAAACGAGAAATGAGATTTTCAAAGATGAGTTGGAGCGACTTCACCGGATGCAGCCCACGCCAATCCTTGAATGTCACGTCTCTCTTCCACGGAGAAATAAGCGTAGCGAGAAGGCCAAAGATATGAAACTTCCAGACGACAAAACGAACCAGATTCCAGGAAAGTGTCCCGGAAGAAAAAAGTCCTTTTGTGTAGTACCAAAGAAAAAAATATCGATTCATGAGTGGGTCGAGACAAAAACAGACCTGCCTATTCTTTTCTCTGTATTGTAACCTCTCAACCGGCCATTGGCAAACAGGAAAAGAATTGAAAGACATGCCCCTTTTGAGGTATACTAAAAGCGATATGAAACTTCTTTCCCTCGAAAAAACCGACAGTCTCATCGCGCTCTTCGGACTTTCTTTTGTCGTCTTCGGGTGGTTTGCTTTCTGTCTGACACTTGGTAGCCTTTTTCTCTTTCCACTCCTCGTGACTGGATTCGTTCTTTTTGCCACGCTCGTTTTTCTCATCTCCTTCAAACTCATTCGTTTCGCGGCACTCGATCTCCGTGTTGTTTTTATTACCACTCTCCTCTACGCTGTCTTTGTTGGATTCGTTTCCGAACCAACCTTGTTCTCTGGCCGCGACCAGGGCTCTATCGCCGAGGCCGCCTATCGTTTAGCTCAAAACACCGAACTCGCCTTTTCTACCCCGGCAAGCGACAGCTTCTTCCAGATCTATGGCGCTGGGACCGCCCTCAACTTCCCTGGCTTCGCGTATACCAAAGAGGGTTATCTTCTGACCCAATTTCCACTCGGTTATACCGCCTGGCTTGGAAGCTTCGTCTCACTCTTTGGGATACATGGATTCGCCATCGGCAATGCCATACTCCTCTTCCTCGCGCTTTTCTTTTTCTATCAACTCTTGCGCCTCTTTGTTCACCCCTACTATGCGGGAGCTGGACTCCTCCTTGCCATGACCTCTTTCCTCCCAAGCTGGTTCGCCAAAATTACTCTGACCGAAAACCTGGCTGTCTTCCTCTTTATTTTTCTCGTCTACAATCTCGTCCTCTTCTTTCGTGAGGGAAAATTTCTTTTCTATGCTGGCATCCTACTCTCTGGAGCCCTTTTTGCCTTTACTCGAATTGAGGGGTTTGCTTTCCTTGGTCTCGCTCTTTTACTCATCGCTCTTCATCCTCATACTCGGGCCATCTTCCGTACCTATCCTTGGAAAAGCATCGTCATTCCAGGACTTCTTTTTACGTTCTTTTTCTTGCGCGACTTCTTCATCAACCTCCCTTACTACAAGATGATCGGGAAAGCGCTCTTCAAATTTCTTCGTGGCTTTTCAGGCTCAAATGAAAGCGTCATCGAACAAGGCGCATCACTTGGCCTCGGTTCCATCTTTTTTCTCTACGGATTACTGGCTCTCGCCCTCCTCGGATTCTTCGGCATCCTTCTTTTTCTCAAGAAAAAACGCTGGCTCCTCTTGATTCCCACTTTCATCGCTCTCCCAACCTTTCTCTATCTTTTCCACCCCAATATTACCCCTGATCATCCTTGGATGCTCAGGCGTTATCTCTTCTCACTTTTTCCGACCCTCCTCTTTTCAGCTGTCGTAGGCATAGCTTTCCTTTTCGCCAAAGAAAAAACTTCCCTCTTCGAACAACCAAGGGGGAAAAGACTTCTTCTCGTGACGATTATTTTTCTTGGTCTCATTCTTCTCCAGTACCCTGCCTGGAGCACGCAGCTTACCTTCGCCGAAGGACGCGGACTGAAAGATCAGATCGCTCTTTTCAGCCAGGAATTTTCGGACAAAGATCTCATCCTAGTTGATCAGAACGCTACCGGAAACGGCTTCTTCATGCTTTCTGGTCCCGGCCAGTTCCTCTTCGGAAAGAATACCGTTTACTTCTTCAACC
This sequence comes from uncultured Bdellovibrionales bacterium, assembly GCA_964612055.1. Classification (GTDB taxonomy): domain Bacteria; phylum Patescibacteriota; class Minisyncoccia; order Moranbacterales; family UBA1568; genus UBA1568. Next base: position 133,353 of record CAZTBI010000001.1, on the reverse strand, counting down.
CTTACGACCTTTCTGCCCTCGACACGACACATTTTGATCACATCTACCTCCTGACACCAGAAGAAAGTCAGGGTCGTTATGCCGCAGTCTTTGGTGATCGCCTGGTATTCAAAAAATCCTTCACCTTTTCTTTGGAGCAGCTCGAAAATATCACCCTCTCCGAAGAAGTACCTTTCCGTCTCCCGGAAAAAATCAGCCCTGAAACTAAGAACTTCCTCTTTCAAATTTACTAACACCGCTCTATGTTTTTCCCCTCACCGATCGTCATCCCGGAACACTGGCAGAGTCGCTATCACAAGCTCCGCGCCCTCCTCTATCTTGGAATCATCATCCTGACGATTCTACTCGCTCTCAATGTCTTTTTCCCAACCATCGAGCAAGGTTTTGATTTTCGCTCAGCCAGCGCCAGTAAAAACACCATCCTCCTGCCACGCTCTCCAGATAATACTGACCGCAGCAACGGCAAAATTGAACAGGGCGGAACCCTGGTCGCAGACACTGCCGTCGTTGGCGACTTCTCACTCGTCAAAGCAAGCGTCACCCTGGAAAAGAATTCTGCCGTACCGGAAACACTCGATTTTTCCCTACGCCGCTCCTATCAGAGCTTCTTCTACCCGACTGGCGCCCCAGTCACTGACTTCCCAAAAGAAAATCTGTACGTCATTGACGGCACTTATTACGCTCTTCGCAGCGACACCCTCTTCCCCTTCGTAAGCGAAGCAGCCTATCTCTCCCGCTTTCCCGAAGAATACGCCGAAGCATCTGATGATACACTCCTCGAACGTTACCCTGTGTCAGAAGAGTGGCTTGGTTTCCGTATCGGGTCGCTTCTCGCCAATGCCATGGGCGTCTTTGTAGTGACCAGTGAAACCGAAGCCCGTCCAGTAGGAAGTGCTGAAATTTTCCTGGCACTGGGCTATGACTTCCAGGACGTCATCGAAGCGAGCGAAGAAGAACTGGGGGTATACAAACGTGGCCGGATTTTTCTCCTCGGCGCCGCTCATCCTGACGGTACAGTTCTTTTCGACCAAGATAATGAGAGTTACTACCTGATTGACCAAGGAACGAAGCGACCGCTCCTTCCTGGCACCTATCGAGACTTCCTCGTTACAGACAAGCATCCAATAATCGTCTCGACACAGGCAAGTACACAATCTGCTCATTGTTCTCTTTTGCCCAATATTTTCAGTACCAAACTTGCCTGTACCACCCCTATCACTACCCTCACTCCGGGCTTCGGTAATGATTTCGAGCTCCAAATCACCAATCAAAAAACTAGCGTTGAAATAAGTGCCCTCTCTGTTTCCTTTGAAACCGCCAAGAATCAAGAGAACTTAATGACGCTTCTCTCAAAAATCAAGCAACGTTTACTCGCTCGCTTCGGTGACGCCTAAAAACACTCTTATGGATTTCTTATTCAAGCAACTCACCCCTTCTCTCGAAAAGTGGCGCACATCTGGAGCGCTCCATATCGTCTATGCCCTCGCTGTTGAAGCTCTTATCATCGGCTACCTCTATTTTGCCGGCTTCTTCACCATTGAAACACTCCTCCCAACGTTCGTAACCACACGTTTCAGCCTCGCCAAGTTCTTGCTCATCCTCACGCTCTCCACTTTCGCCACCGCCCTCCTCGGGCGCTACCTCAATCTTTCATTTTCCTGGAACATCACAAAAAAGAGCCCCCTTCTGTGGCTCGGTATCTTCTGGGCAGTTGGCATCCTCTCAGTCTCACTCATCAAATTTCCCCCACTCCTCATTCCTGTCTTCATCGCCGGCTTCTTTCTCGCCGGCTACCTTTTCTGGAACATATTTTTCGAAAAGGAAAAATAATCAAGGCCGCATAGAAAATCTAATACGGCCGAAATACCCGAGTATAGCGAAGGAAAGGTTTGATTTTTCTGCATCCCGTGTGCCGTCGGTAACATTTGTGATGAGTGAACCGGTAACAGTCGAGCGTAACGCGATGGTTTCGAGCGGCTAGCTCCCTGTTCGGCAGAACGAGTCAGAAATGTTCGACGAAACGAAAGTGGTCAGAAAAATTAAATCTTCTCCGAAGTCAGGCCTAACAACACCTAGCTCAAAGATTCCAAATCCAACACTTCGTCGATGCGGATTTGCGCTACAAAGTCTGGAACGTGGGAAACTAGTATCAGAGCGCCTTTGTAATTGTCGAGCGCCTCAGCAATCACTGGTAAATGACGAAAGTTGATATGGTTTGTCGGTTCATCAAGAATGAGAAGGTCTGGCTTTTCGGCGTAGAGACAGGCAAACATAAGGAGTCCCTTCTGTCCCTCTGAAAGACTGGCGACTTTGTTCTGGAGGAGCTCAGACGGCACCAGAAATTTCGTTGCCACTTTGTAGGCCAATTCAGTATTCTTCTCTGGAAGTGAAGCAAGGAGCGTCTCTGCTACTGTTTTATCAAAATCAAGCGTCGAGAAATCCTGGCGGTAGTAACCGACTTTCACGCCCGGTGTAATTTCAGCGCGTTCGGTATTGCCCGTCGCCAATTCTTCGAGAAACGTGCTCTTGCCAATACCGTTTGGACCAGAGACAACGAGGTGAGTATTTTTCTTCAGTATCATGTCAACTCGTTTGATATTGGGACCAAACTCACCCAAAACCGAAACCGTTTTGATATTCACAATCGGTCCCACGACATCATTGGTAGAAATTTCAAAAGGAGAAAGTGTTTTATCTTCACGACGGACGTCGACTTTGTTCTCTTCAAGCTCTTCAGCCAATGTACGCATCCGCTTCGCGACAGCACGGAGCTTTCCTCCTTTGTTGGCAAAGACGTTCGCCTGATCTTTCTTTTCCTGTATGGTACGCTCCAAACGAACGTTTTCGCTCTGCGCCTTGGCAATACGTCTAGCGATCTCCTCTACCACGTCATAGTAGTTACCCGTGTACTGCTCAATTTGATGAGTGAAAACATCAAGGTAAAACACGCCCTCGGTAAAAGCATTCAAAAACTCCGCATCGTGAGAAATGACGATAACCGTCTTCTTGTAATCGATCAGAAACTGCGTCAGGTGTGAGATACCAGCGTAATCAAGGTTGTTGGTCGGTTCATCAAGGAGCAGGATGTCTGGATCCTGAATAAGTGCTGAGGCAAGAAGCAAGCGTGCCTGCTGACCACCAGAAAATTGACGGATCTTTTTCTCAAGCGGCGGCACCGGCAGATTGACCACTTCCAAAACATCCTTGATCAAAGCGGGAAGGTTCCACTTCTTCTCATGAAAAAACTGTTGGAAAAAATCTTCCACTGTCATATCGAGCTGATCGCGCGGAATCGTCTGGCGACCGATAGCTACCACAGCATCCCTATCAAGAGAAATACGCCCGCTCTGTGGTTTTTCTTCACCAGTGATGAGCTTAAAAAGCGAGCTTTTACCAGCGCCGTTTTGTCCCATGAGCGTGATCTTGGAGCCACTGCGCATGCTAAAACTCACCTCATCTAAAATAGGCTTTTTGTGCCCGTATTCGAAGGACACTTTATCAAATCTGAGAACGACGTTATCTTTGGCCATATTTCAACAAAAGCTCCGAAATGGAGCAGAAGTATTGTGACACGAATTTCTCGGAATTGCAAGGGGAAAGAAAAAACGACTTCTGACCATTGGCCATAAGTCGCTCAGAAGAACATCGTCATTCGGCAAAAGGATGGATCGCCAAGGGATCGTAAGGCCCTTCGCCCGGGGAAATGAAATCCCCATTTGGTTCGCCACCACCCTCTCGATGAGGCATCGTCACCAGGAACGGATGATCGCACGGCTCCACCGTCTTGCGCAATCTGTCCAGTTCGGACTCGAGCAGATCCCGGATCCTCGACCAGAAAAAGACCAGACCATGTGGCTTTTCCCGTTCTTCATCGGCGACATCAGGAAGGCCGTAGATCTTTTGGGCGTTCCTGTAGGCTTCGTCCTTGGCGCCAGGACCGATGGCAAACCACATCTGTATCAGCGGGTTGTATCGATTGAAACTACACACCGCATCCACCAGGCCTGCGACTTCTTCGAGAAGCGCCTCGACGGAAGGCTCCACCGGAACGCTGAGCTGTCCATCAAGCGTAAAAACTCGTTGCATTGCAACCTCCGTATTTGCATAACCCTTCAAAAGGACTCTTCATCTTGCGATCTATTCTAGCTTCTTTTGAGGCAAAAATCAAGTCAGGAAAGAATGTACCCGAGCGTCTCCTTGGCACACTTTTCCCAGGAAAAATGCTTCAATTGTTCCGTTCCTCGAGCAACCAAGTTCTTGCGGAGCGCCTCATCTCTCCAAAGATACTCCAATTTCTCTGCAATATCCGGAACACTCTCAGCATTGCAGTAGAGCGCTGCACGGCCCGCTACTTCGGTCAGACTGGAGTTACTCGCTGTGAGTACTGGAACCCCTGAAGCAAAAGCTTCGAGAATCGGTAAGCCAAAACCCTCGTACAAAGATGGAAACACAAACAAGCGGGCCCCTTGATAGAGCGCTCGCACATCTTCAAACGACACCCTACCCATCAAAAGGATATCCTCTCGATAGACACTTTTCTCCCGCACCGTGAGAATACTTTCCGCCAACCAGGCCGCCTCCCCTGCCAAGACCAGTTTCATTTCTGGCACTGCCTTTTTGGCCTGTTCAAATGCCTGAATCAATCGTGTGAGATTCTTTCTTGGTTGAAGAGCGCCGACATAGAGGCAGTAGTCCTTTTCATGAAGCTGATATTTTTTAAGTCTGGAAGCAAGTTCCTCTTGAGAAACTCGAGTACCAAAAAATTCACCATCAAAACCATGATGAATAACCCGGATCTTTGATGGCGCTAGCTTTGGGAAAAATTCCAAGAGATCGCGTTTCGTTGACTCTGAAACAGCAATCAATTTATCAGCGCGTTTCACTGCTGTTTCAAGCATAAAATTAAGCTTGAAAAGATCCCTCTTGGGAAAGGTTGCAGGGTAACGCTTGAACGCGAGATCATGAATGGTGGCCGTGACTTCGACCGAGTTTGGAAGAAAAACCGGGGCAGCCTGAATGGGCAGAAATAACTTCTTCGGTTTTGTCCGAAAAAGTTCCCAGGCAAACCTAGTTTGCATCCAAGCGATCGGGAACGAAAGTGTCCGTACGAAATAGTTGGAAAATTCCGGTGGCGCGAGAACCGGATTAAAAGTCTTTTTGTGATACAAAGCAAACTCGGTCTCGGGAGAAAGCACTCCAAAACGCTTAAGTAATTCACGGAGATAGACACGCGTGCCATCGATACGGCTATGATCCAGATCTGAAGCCTGAATGGCGACACGCATAGAGTTATACTTGAGAGACTTTCTTTTCAGCACGAATCTTCATAAGTTCCAGCGGTTCGACAAACTTCATGGTTTCTGGTTTGACGATGAACTCTTCGACAGACGCTTTACTCAGAGACATGATGCGCTGCACAATATCTTGCACCAAATGTTCAGGGGCACTGGCGCCCGCACTGATACCGACTACTTCCACTTCTTTGAACCACAGTGGATCAAGGTGCGTAGCATCATCAACGAGATAGGCGATAGAACCATAGGCATTGGCTGTTTCCATGAGACGAGTTGAATTGGAAGACGATCTCGATCCAACAATCAGCACCAACTCGCATTCCTTGGCGAGCTCCTTTACCGCTGTCTGGCGATTGGTCGTCGCATAGCAGATATCTTCGAGTGGTGGCGCGATAATCTGTGGGTACTTCTTTTTCAGTGCTTCAATAACTGATTTCGTATCATCAAGTGACAAAGTCGTCTGCGTCAGATACACGAGTTTTTCCGGATTGCCGATTTCGAGTCCCAAGACATCTTCTACGGTTTCAATCAAAGGAATCTCTACTCCGGGCGCTTCCCCCAACACACCGACGCCCTCGATATGCCCTTTGTGTCCAATATAAATAATCTGGTAACCGTCTTTGATAAAACGTTGCACCTCGAGATGCACCTTGGTCACCAAAGGACAGGTGGCGTCAATGAGGCGTATACCACGCGCCTTCGCCTCAGCATAGTGCCGAGGTGGCGAACCGTGAGCTGAAAAAACCACTACCGCCCCTTCCGGAGCTTCATCAAGCGTTTCTATGGTGATGGCACCCTTCCCCTCCAAATCCTTCACCACGTGCTTATTATGCACGATTTCGTGCTTCACATAGACTGGCGCACCGAAAATTTCAAGCGTATCTTCTACCGCTTTGACGGCACGAGCCACTCCAGCGCAGAATCCTCTCGGAGATGCCAGTAATATCTTTTTCACTGTTTCCATAGTATCCGTTTCGATCGTTACTCAGTCGTTTCAGATTCATCCTTGATCAGAGTGCCAATAAATGGTTTCCCGGCAACATAGTTGGTAACATTTTTCAGGTCGCCACCATTCATGATAGCCACTTCCATGCCCTCTTTTTGGGCCATCTGCGAAGCAATCGGATCAAACGGCACGTTCATGCCTGGATTCCACTTGCTCCCGACGATTTTGCGAAACCCTTTCCAAGTCATGTGGTCATACGGCGTGGCATCAGCATGGAGACGCGGATCCTTGTCGTAGACACGTTCGATGTTCGACAAATTGATAATACGCTTCACATCGAGATACTTTCCGATGACCACCGCATCAAAATCCGTTGAGAAGCCCGGGCGCCAGCCAGCCGCCACCAAGATCGGCTCCGGCGCTGAGTAAAAATCTTCGAGGTCGTGTGGGTTGGTGTTGATCCGCGGGTGAGCATATTCACGGAAAATAGTACGCACCAAGTGAGCATTCATACGGGTGGCATGAATACCCAGCCAATCACGATCCTCATCAGTAATTTTGGTCACCTGCCCAGCGGCTTCAATATAGCGCCGGGCTGTTTTTCCACCACCAGTCACGAGAATAAAACGATACCCTTTTTTAATATGAGAAACGATGAACTTTTTGAAATTTCCGACAAACTCCGCATCAATACTTTCCGGAACCAAAAGCGATCCCCCGAGCGAAATGATGATCCGTTCTTTTTTCTGATGAGCGTTCATGCGAAGTATACTGAGAAGTTATTTTCTAAACAACGAAACGAGATCATCAAAGGCTACTTCGGTAGCGTCCCCTTCGGTCCGTTTCTTCACCTCCGCTTTACCAGACTCGAGAGAACGCTTCCCAACGACGATCCGACACGGAATTCCCAAGAGGTCACTCTCAGCGAATTTAGCACCAGCGGAAAGATCACGATCGTCATACAGTACCTCGATACCAGCCTTGGTCAGTGTCTCATAGATCTCGGTTGCCTTTTCATCAGCTCCAAGCGAAAGCAAATGCACCTGAAACGGCGCTACCGCCTCCGGCCATACCAGGCCCTTATCGTCAGAAAACTTTTCTACAATCACCCCCATGACACGCGTGATTCCGATTCCATAGGAAGCAAGATATATCGGTTGCTGCTTTCCTTCGGCATCCTTGTATACAACATGCATCTTATCACTCTTCTCCGTACCAAATTTGAAGATATTTCCGACCTCCGCGGTGGTTACTGGTGACAACGTTTTTTTATCGACACCAAGCTCCTGTGTCGCATCATCGAGCACTTCTTCATTGACCGCCACCGTCCTGTCGGCATTCACATACAAGACATCTTCACCAGCAGTACAAATCGTCTGAAATTCATGACTGAACTTCGTAAAAGCGCCGCCACTCGCAAAGGTCACGTACGTCTCATCACCAATACCAAGCCGCTGATAGATCTTTTTGTACGCTTCGATAACTCGCTCATAGTACTGATCCATGTCCTTTTCTGTCGCATGGAGCGAGTACATATCTTTCATCACGAATTCACGACCACGCATGATGCCGCTTTTGGCACGCAGTTCGTTCCGCAGTTTGGTTTGGAACTGGTAGACACTGATCGGTAAATCTTTGTAACTTTCCACAAACTGCTGCATCATTTCCATGATAGCCTCTTCGTGACTCCAAGCCAGTCCGAGCTCCACCCCATCTTGGAGCTTTGTCTTGAACCACACATCGACCGCCTCATCACTCCAGCGTCCCGTCACCTCCCAGGTGTCTTTCCGTTGCAGATTGGTCATGATCAGCTCCTGTCCGCCAATAGTGTTCATCTCCTCGCGGACAATTCGCTTGATGTTCTCGAGCACCCGCAGACCAAGTGGCGTATAGGCATAGACTCCCGCCATCACTTTGTAGACATAGCCAGCCCGAATCAATAACTGGGCATTGCGGCTCACTTCATCCTTTGGAGCTTCTTTTTTAGTCTTGGTAAACAGGTGTGATTGTTTCATAAAATAGGCTAAATTTCTTTCATCATAGCCGAAATTGGCCTTTTGGTCAAAGAAAAAAGACCCGGACGATGTTTCTCGTCTTTCGGGTCTTTCAATGTTGCTTGGAACCTACTTATTCAGCTCGGCCTCCGCGTCACGTCGTGCTTCAAAGCGGATTGTCTGACAACGGGACAGGCCGTACTTGTACCACGAACAGGGTTGCCGTGGAGTCGAACTGCAGATCCCCTGCAGGCAGCATTCGCTCCGAGACGATTCGAACGCCTCAGACGAAACTGCCATCTTCACCAACTGGACAATCCTCGGCAGCGGGATTACGGTCGGCGGCGTATCCGGCGAGGTCTTGGCCCCATTAAAGAGGTTGCCGCCCGGCGCATGGTAGTACCACACACTGTGCTGAAGCTGCCGCCTCATCTGATCCCAGCGCGGAAGTTCGATGCCTCTCATGAGACATTCTTCCGTCTTGATCGCCCGAGCGATGTCATAGGTACGGAGACCGTAATACTTGTTCACCATGACGACGATGTTGCCAGTCGACCTTTTGATGACGGTGACCGCTACTTGATCGCCCAACTTTGATCGGGCGTAACGATCGATGCGCACATCATCCGACGGAACTACGGCGATCTTCATGTCCATGACCTTGCTCCCTCTGCCGATTCCTCGGAAAGGAACAATGGTCTTGAACGCCTGGTACTGCTCAGCCGTCACCGTGTCAAAAAGCAACTGATCGAGCTCCATCGCATCAGTGCCGATGCGCAACCAGTCCTCAGCCGAAAACGGTTCATGCATGCCTTGCAGCTGCATGAGTTCACCGATCTTTTCGATCGTGAAGTCGTCGGTCTGGGGTTGTTCGCACATCTTGGCGTAGATCCCTTGCTGCACCCATTCGAACACATCACCGATCGAGATCCGACGCTGGAGGAGTTCTTTGATCCTCTTTGCCTGTTCCGGATCCTTCACCCACTTCCTGACATGACCCGGCGTCGTCTCACGGTTGTTGTGGAGCTTCTTGATGGTCGCAGCAATGCTGTGCGGATGATCCGTCGCATTGTTATCGACTTCCACCGCGAATCGGAGGCAGGACTGGAGCCGTGGCAACTGATCGATGCCGAGCTTCTGAGCAACCAACAGGGCCGCGCAGGTCTGTGGACGAAGGCGCTCCTCTTCCTCAGACTCTTCTTCTTTGGGGTGCTCGTCAAAGATGCTGCCGCCACAACCGACAGGACACATCCGATTCTTCCGGATCCAGCCTTCGTCAGCGTAGTAGCCATCCGGCGTCTTGCGGCCGGCATTCCAGAAAACCACACTGGCGTTGCTGATGCCAGGGAAAAGCGGTTCGGAATGCTGCGGATAATTCCACATCTGGAAAATCCCCAGGACCTCATCGAAATGGAACCCGGTATGAGTCGGGATCTTATCAACTGGCAGTGGTGCCATGTCAAACTCCTTGTGAGCTCAAACGCTCGTTGATGATGGGCTGATGCCCAGATTGATGAATGCTTATTCTTCTTGTAAACGTGCTCGTCGTCGACAAAATCAACGACCTACTATTATATCACTTTTTAGTATAAAAGTCAATGTCCTAGAGATAGCAAAAAAGAGGCTATACCAAGCCTCTTTTTTCAGTATTTTTGAGAAGAGATTTACAGTTTCACTTCGATGGTCCGCTCCTCATTGTTGCGGAGAATGACCAGAGAAAGCGTGTCGCCAACATTGAAGCGTGACAGTATCTCTGGGAGCGGATTGTCGAGATTCACTTCGGTACCGTTTACCGAGATAATAATATCCCCTGCCAGAATCCCAGCCTTCATGGCCGGTGAATCAGCGATCAGGGCAAGACCAGTGGAACCAGAGCGCGAATAGACAAGCGCCCCACGATCACGAGCGAGACCTTGACCCAGTGCCAAAGCTTTCGTAATCGAGAGATAGTACGCACCAAGAATCGGCCGCCTCTCCAATGTCCCAGCGATCAGACGATTAAGAGCATCGCGCACCACATTCGATGGAATGACAAACGACTGGAGTGTATTGTTGATGGCGAGTGTTCCTACGATACCAACCATCTCCCCATTGAAACCGATCACCGGACCACCGACGAACGATTCTGGTCTAGCCAGATCCATCTCAAAGACTCCTTCCCACTTTTCTGAGGAAGCAACCGTTTTTCCAGAAAGATTGAAGATGCGATTGATATTGGAAAGGATACCTACGGCCAAACGATTCTGATATTCCGCAAATGTATTCCCGATCGCAATCAGCTTTCTTCCTACGCGTGCGTCATCGGAATTTGCAAAAGCAATGGCCGGCGTATTGGAAGCATCGCTCACTCGGAAAAATGAAAGATTCGTCAACTTGTCTCGACCAGCAAACGTCGCTTGGTGGATCGAGCCATCGTAAAGCAAGATGGAATACTCTGTCTTTTCAGTATCAAAAGGAAGCTCGCTGTAGGTCGCTACCAGACCGTCATTCGTCAGCAGCACACCCGTAGTCGTCACGACCGTCTCTGCGGCTGCGCCCAAAGCGGCCGTACTCCCCTTCGCACCCTTTACCCCAGGCAAAGCCACGATATTCACCACTGCCGTTGCTGGCTGAGAAACGATTCTTTCAACGGTATCATCTTCACGGATCACGATCTGCTCAGTCTTGTTGATGACCGTCACGTGCTCTGCGGCTTTCTTGAAGATATCCCAGTTCCCAAAGTATTCTGTAGCAGCCAAACGCGGCACCAGTGAACGCTCAAAAAAAACACCCCCCACCCCGCCCAAGATGAGCACGATGATGGCTAAAAAACTGAAAAGAAGGGCTTTTTTGATGAAAAATGATGCCATAACAGTGCTTTACTTCTATCATATTTCACCATTTTCGGCAAGAAATGCCTCTGAACAAAAAATGGTATGTACGTTTTCAAAAATATGTTCCCTTTTCTCCCCCTTTAGTCCTATCGAACATTTCTCAATCGCTTCGCCGAACAGGGAGCTATCTGACGGAAGCCACTCATTACGCTCGACTGTTACCGGTACACTCATGACAAATGTGACCGACAGGACACGGCTGAAGAAAATGAAAATATTTTCGAAAACGCTGCGCATACCGAGAATCCCTAAACAAGAATCTTCCAAAGTAACTCTGGAGCCCGCACGGGCATGGTTTTTTCTTCTGCCAGCTGGCAGAAGAAAAAGAGTGCGGGTGGAAGCGTAGAGCAGCTTGCCACGCCGGGGCAAGCAAGCGGTACTTTGGGAGGTTGCTTGGTTTAGGAATTCCTTAAAAAGAAAAGGGAAGGTATTTTTGGGAAACAACTCCCCAAAAGTATGTAATTTTTCACTCCCAAGAAACTCTATCGCAAAACCGTCACGAACAACAAGAATACGCTCTACACCAATATCCGCCACGGAGAACTGATAAGGAGAAGGAGGACGAGTATCATGAGAAATAGGATGCGAATCATCGCCTTTTTCAATGACAACGTCTCTCGAAAAGCATCAAAGGAAATATCCCACGCGATGAAAAAAAGAATCGTCCCGAGAGCCCCTGTTGTCAGGTACCCAAATGGCCAAAGACTCATCACGAGCACCATCTCGCCCATGATAAAGCCGAGAAGCGCACTGTAGAGAATCACTCTTTTGCGTTCTTTCTTGTCGACGGTAATAAACGTCTCGTAACTGGTCAGTGCCGTACCAATAAAGTACAGAAGCATCAATCCCCAAAGTGGAAAGGAGAAGTTGAGAAAAAATCCGTACAGACCGGCATAAAAGAAGAACATGGCCGCCATCGCAGCTGAGTTCAGAAAGGCCTCACCCGTTTTGTCAGCAGGAGCATGGTGGAGACGGTAGTTCCCGAGGAGCGCGAAATAATACATCACCGCACTTAGGAAAACAAACACTTGCCGCTCACCAGGATGATCGACGAGCGAGAGGAGCGTCGGCGAAGCGAGAGAAAGCAGAATCGGAATAAAGGCATCTGAAGAATTCTCCGTCAAACGACGAATGGCACCGAGCGATATCGCGACCAGCACGCCAATAGAAAGAAGATACCAACTCCAAGAGGCAAAGATGGGATTGAGTGCTACCGCCTCAAGGCCAGCAAGAAAGGCTAAGCTCCAGACAAAAACAGTAAGGTGAAAAATCATTTCGTTGCCAATCTTCTTTTAAATAGATTATCTCCCGTACTACTGGCGTTCTTCGAGCTTCACGGTCACATCCTTCACTTCTCCCTTGTGCCAGAGTTTTACCGTCACTTCATCCCCAACCGAATACTGCGCCATGAAGGAGACAAGGCTATGATCAGTATCTACTTTTTTGCCATCAATTTCAAGGATGATATCATTTTCGACAATGCCAGCCTTGTCTGCTGGCGAGCCTGGCACAACAGCAAAATCCGTCACCGTTTGTCCACGCAGCACTAGTGCCCCATAATTGAATGGGAGGCCAGTCTTTTTCTTCAATTCATCATCCAAGGTAATAGAACGCACTCCCAGATACGGGAAAGAAAGTCTCCCCGTGGTACGCACTTGTTCTACGATGCGCTTGATCTGATTAATCGGGAGCGAAAAGCCGATATTTTCGGCTCCTTGAGCCATAGCAACGTTCACGCCAATAACTTCGCCCGCCAGATTGAAAAGTGGCCCACCGGAATTCCCAGGATTGATAGCGGCATCAATCTGGATAATCTCTGAAAGATGTTCGGAATCACCGAGACCCGAACCAGCATCGAGGTTTCGACGGAGACCAGAGACAATCCCTCGACTGACCGAGTTTTCAAACTCACCCAGAGGATTACCGATAGCGATGATGGTTTCTCCCACGCGAATCTTTTCGGAATCACCCAGTGTCAAAACAGGGAAATCCTTGCCCTCAATTTGAATGACCGCGATATCATTACTCGGATCCCGCGCCAAGACAGTCGCCTTATACTCATCCCCGTTTCCCAGAAGAACCGTGTAATCAGCTTCCTCATCAGCAACCACGTGTTTATTTGTCACAATCAAACCATCCGATGAAACAAAGAATCCGGAACCACTCCCCACTTTCTGCTTTTTCGTTTCCGCATTGCCAGTTTCCGAATCAAAAAACGGAAATCCAAAAAAGCTCCGCACCTTGGGAACATCTTTACTAATAACAATACTGACCACCCCCGGAGAATTTTTTTCTACCAAATCAGCTACGGCGCTTTCCTCAGAAAGAACCACTGTATTTTTTTCCAGTACCGAATTCATCGGCCGAAGTATTTCAGGCAGATACTGAGCAAAGCGCTCTTGGAGCGCTGGCGCGATCATGCCACCAGCGAATCCACACAAGAGAGCGAGAATCAAAAAAACAACGAGTTTTCCTTTGCTATAACTTTTTGGAGGAAGAGGCTGCTCGATGACAGTGTTGCCCTGTTCGTTGAAAGAGGTATTTTCCATAAGAAAAAGATAAGGATGAGTATAAGCCCTCAAGGTGACTCTATTTTTAGCTACTCTTAGAGAAGAAAAGAGGGATCGCCGCTCGCTTTTTTATAAAGATCTTCCTCAAATTTCTTCCACTCTGGATCCTTGAACTCCACCCGAGCAGTATCATGATCAAAGCGATATTCGGGAGTCAGTATCCAAATAGACATCGAACTCATCTCCTCTGACAACCAATGAGGAAAGGTCTCTTTTCTCGCAAAGATCTGCCGAATTCGATAGAGTTGTTTGTCTTTTTCTTTTTTCACCTCTTCAACGAGAATGATATGAAATCCGAGACTACTCTCTATCACGTTTCCTGAGACACCCACCTTCTGCAGTACCACTGAACCACGCAATTCTGGTGCCAGATCTTCGATTGAAAACCATCCGAGATCACCACCGGCATCAGCGGTTTGTCCATCCGAGTACTGCTTCACGACTTCAGTGAAGTCCGATCCCTGACGCAGGAGTTCTGCTGCCTTCTCAATCTTTTCCTTCGCCGCGGCATCCGGATTCATTTCTTTCACAAAGATATCGTTCAGCTTTTCTTCATAGAGGCTTGGCAATACGATCTTTTCCTCGAAATCAGAGAGAGTCCAACCATACAGACGCTCGAGATTCTCCTTGACCTGATCACCGTTGCCATACTCCTCAAGCTTGCGAGCCACCCCCTGGCGAGCCATCTCCTCCGTGACAAAAATGCCTCGTTCCTTGGCAAGGGCGATAATACTCTGATCCTCAATCATCTTGTTCAACACTTCCTTCTCACGAACCTTCAGGCGCTTCTTGCCTTCATCGGTTGAGAAGTCAATGCGTAGCCCTACCTGTGAGAAGTCCTGGTTTTCATAGAACCGCTGGATCGACTGCATGTTCTGGGCAAGTTCGCGAAAGGAAATCGTCTGTCGATAATCAACAACGGCCGCTGGATACGGCAGACGTTTTACGACCGTGTTCACCATTTCAGAGCGTGGGAAAAAATACACCGCCAAAAAGCTCGCCGAGAGAAGCACGGCGCAAAGCGCGAGAATACCATACAGCACCGTGGACCAACGGATTCTTTTTTTAGAGGCTTGTTCCATAAAAATATTTACAATTCGCTGAAGAAAAGATGCCACCACTTTTTATAATTCGGAGACTGTTCGTCGATCTGCTCTAAGGAAGCTGCTTTGGTGTCTATCGGTGATGCCTCCTCCTCATCTTGCTGCCATGATTTTATCACCACGACCTCTTCCCCTGCCTTCTTCATGCCAAGTTTTTCCTTTGCTTCTTGCTCACGGAAATCATTGGAATCAAAATAGCGAATCTTTTCGGTCAAGGTTTCGTTTTCACGACTGATCTTGTTGGCTTCTTCCTGGAGAGCGCTCACCTCATCCTCAATCCGCTGATTCCGAGAAAGCTGCTTCGAAGAAACATACACTGCCCAAGAGATCAAGGCAACGATGATAACAACGCCTGCCCGCATCAAATACTTCGCTGTCATAATCAACCTCAATACATGAAGAACGGCGCAAAAAGAAAACCAATCATCGATACTACTACGAGCACGGAAATAACCACCCAAAATGCATAGATCTTTTTGTGCCACCGTCTAAAACTCATACACTTCTTTTCAACGCTTACTGTACTATGGTAGCAAAAAAAATGCCTCTGGACAACCACGAAAAACCTTCTACGCGCCCCCTTGAGTTCTTCGAGTATCATCAATCAGTGCTCGCACCTCAGAGAGATTGAGTTCTGGTCGCTTTCTCAAGGCCTTGAATTTCTTGGGTTCAATATGTTGCACCTGAGCCAAAGAAAGCGGCCGTTCAGATGAAGCATAGGATTGGTGAGAAACCACGCGGTCTCGAGGAATATCGCGCCGTTCTGGAGCATTCTGCCGCGGCATGCCCCCTCCATTTCCCATCGCCGCTCTCGTGGCTTGGTTTTTCTCTATCTCATTGCGGGCCTTGGCGGTCGCTCGTTGATAATCACGCAGACAGTCCTTGCAGAAAGTTGGCCTACTCCCATCTGGCTCAAAAGGCACCTCAATATCAGTGCCGCAGGTGGCGCACTGTGCTTGGTAGAGCTTCTTCTCCGGCACCTCTGCCAAAGCTTCTGTTTCGACACCCCCTACTATTCCCTGATCCCCTGGCTCTTCTTTTTCTTCTAGCCGAAGCTGACTCCTCTCCTCTTCCTTTTCAAATTCATCGAGTGAAATCATCGGTTCCTTCTTCGGTGCCATGGGCGGCACAAAATCTGGCTTCGGAGCGACGGGAGTTGGAGCTTGCTTCTGCGTCAGAGCAGATTGCAAGACGGCTGATGCTTGTTTCGGAGAATACGCCCCCTCCTTCTGGACTGGTGCAACTTTAGACACTACCGGGGCTGGAGCTTTCGGAATAGAAGGAGCGACAGGGGCCTTGGGAGCGGCGTAACGACCTTCTCCGGACCGCTCTACCCTCGGAGCAGCTGGCACGGATTGTGAACGCGCCGGAGCGGGAGCTTGAGACCTGACAGGTTCCTTTGGTCGAGCTGCCGGAATCGGAGCAGGGCTTCTTGGCTGAACGAGGGCTTGACGCTCTTCGGCTGACAACATGCCGCTCCAACGACGAATTTTCTCCTCTACCTCTTCTTTCTTCGTCGTATAACGTTCTCGAGAAGCATCAATAATCTTCTGCTCATTAGCAGCGGTCTCAAGTTTGATTGGTGGCAGCGTCGTAGCACTGAAAGCATCTCCCGCGATACCATCAATCATGAGCTTGAGGTAAATCTGATACTTCGCCAAATTGACGATATCATTCATCATAAAAACCGGCTCGAATTCCTTTTCCAAAAATTCGGCGTCCATAGCGCCCACTCGAAATGAGATGATAGAGCCTGCGTTTCCGAAAATAGCATCACGCACCTCTTCATCAATCTGGGTCACGTACTGATTAGCCAGGATGAGGTTCAAGTGATACTTACGAGCTTCAGAAAGGATATTCGCAAACGACTCCGTGGCAAAGTTCTGGAATTCATCAACGTAGAGATAAAAGTCAGCGCGGGTCTCTTCAGGAATGTCCACCCGACCCATAGCGGCGAGCTGTATCTTGGTAATCATCATGGCTCCCAGAAGGGCGCTATTATCTTCACCGAGGCGACCTTTGGAAAGGTTCATGATGAGGATCTTGCGTTCATCCATGATCTTGCGCACATCGAAAGATGATACTGTCTGACCAACGATATTTCTGATAAGGGCGCTCGAAAGAAACTGCCCCACCTTGTTCTGGATCGGCGAGATCACCTCCTGAAGCACGCGGGGATCCCACTTTGAGAATTCATCCACCCAGAAAGAACGCACCACCGGGTCGGTGATTTTTTCTACCACGCGTTCACGATAAGATTTGTCCACCAAAATACGCGTCACCCCGAGAAGCGTACTGCCCGGATATTCCAGCAGTCCCAAAATAGCATTGCGCAAGATATATTCGAGACGTGGTCCCCAGGAGTCCGCCCAGATTTTTTTGAACACGCCGACCAAACCGGAAGCGACAAGGTGGCGATACTCTGGATCAACCTTCTCCATCACATTGAACGCGATAGGAAAATCCTGATCAGCCGGGTTGAAATAAATAACATCATTGATACGGTTGCTCGGAATGGCTTTGATCAGTTTTTCTGCCGTATCACCGTGCGGATCGATAAAGGCAATACCGTGACCTTTTTGAATATCCTGGATAGCTAGGTTTTCCAAGAGGTTGGTTTTTCCCATACCCGTCTTTCCGATCACATACATGTGACGGCGTCGATCATCTGTTTTGATACCAAAAACCCGCTCCTGATTGCGGAAGTTCGTCTTGGCAAAAAAAGTAATTTCGTTCTGATCAAGCATAGTATTATTCGGTTTCTTGGATAGGGAGGTTCATCGGAGCGCCGCCACGACGTGCTGCCACACGAGTCAGTGTCGGTGCCATAACTGCCATATCTGGAATATGGAAAACAGTAGCTAACTCTTCGCTACTCAACATAAAACGAGAGCTCTGCGGATCAGAATCACGAGTCGCATAGCGACGAAACAAACGCCGCTGACGGTAACGCAAACGCTCTTCAGCAAAAATATAACTGGCGTACGTCTTTGAGTTATCATCTGGCTTCACGCTATTTAAGTTGAAGTCATTGAACTGTTTGATGGCCCCAATAAAAGAAGAAACTCCAGTTGGTTTATTGAACGCTTCTCTTCGACCGACGTAGACATGGCGCATACGCGTCTTGAACATCTGCTTCCCGAGATTGTTCTCGAGCGCTTCCAACACCTTTTTCTGACCCGGCGACAAGCGAAACTCCAATGGTTGCTCCTCCTTCTTGGCAGCTTCTTCACTGCCAGAAAAAATAACTTCCTGACCCAGGAGACCACGGCCCAGATTGGCAAAAACGTCTAAAATATCCCAAAAAATTCGGCTGATCATGCCCTGCTTTTCTTCTTTCACCTTGCCTAAAAATTCATCAATTGTCCCCTGGCCAGTGGCATACCATTTCTCACTATAGGGAGTGATGATGAACTGTAGCCAGATGTACTGCTTTGGACCGGTCTTGGCCATGGTTTCAATGAGTCCGGCCAAAGGATCAATCATCTTCCCGGTCACGGTTTCTTCAAAAAAACGATAGGTCTTGATCGGATAAAGGTCCGGTTTCACGAAAACGAAATCCGTCCCCCACAAATCCCAATCTTTATTCGGAATCGTCTTCGGCACCAAATTGACATAATCCTCTACCTCTACCAATTCGATGCCAGGATACTGAGCGTAAAAATGAGCTTCTACGAGGTTACGAAAACCAGCTTGAGTACGTACATAAAAGTGCACCTGTCCTTCGTTGCTCGCTATCTCCAAAGAAAATGATGTCGGGTACTCCCCTTTGATCAGTTCCTCCATGGCACTCGGTGACTTCATGACACCAGCGAAGCCAGAAAAGATAGACTCCATCAGGGCCGGACTCTTCTCAATATCTCGTGGCGGCACGATCTCAAGGAGCACCCACTGAATTTTACTCCCATAGTGCCCCCAAACATGAAACATCCAGAGGAGCTTGAACAAGAAATACAAAAGTGGTGGAAAAAGAATAAACCACACACTCATGACAACGGAAAAAACGCTTCCCATAAGAGAAAACGCTTCAGTTATATTGGAAAAAAGAGTACTCATGGCAAAAGAGGTGCGTTGACCCCGCACTCTCTTGGCGCAAATGCCGAAGGCATTCTGAAACCAAAAGAGTGGTTATATCGATGGACCATGTCAGAACACTTTCGTGTCTGACTTTTTTTAAAAAATTCTTAGCGCCAAAATAGTGCGGGGTTGACCCTCGTCACACATAACAAGCCTTACTGCTTGATAGTATACGCGTTCTTTCCCGTCCGCGCAAAGAATGTATTCAAGTTGATCACGACTGTTGATTTTTTCACTTGGCGCACTTTCAGTACTTCCACCAATACTTCTTCTCGAGAAAGGGCCTTTCCGGAAACTTTCAGAATATCAGCAATGACATCCTTCACGGTTCCACGCTTGTAGCCCCATTCAGACAACGCATAGATACCGCGCCCGACTAAGACGAAGCCCTTATCTTTGATGAGCTCATTGTGCACCGTCTGAGGATGACTGCGGTTTCTCTTTTGGAGACCGTAACTATCAATCAATTTTGCAATATCACGGAAGTGCAGTGGCTTCTCGGCAGTTTTCAAAACCAAGTAGGCCTTTTCACGGGTTCCTCGAGGTCGGATATCACTCCAACTCGCCAGTCCCCACTTCCCGAAAACGTTCTGCTTTATTTCTTTCGATACGGAAAGAAGATTGAAAAGTTCCTGCTTGGTAAGTTCCGGACGCAGTTTTTTGAAACGAGCATAAAACTCGGTCGCATCGAGAGCATCCTTCGCTTCGATGAGAACTTTCTTGGCCAATTCCTTTACCTCATGCAAATGACTGAGTGAAAAATCTTTCAAACGATACAGTTTTTCATATTCCTTTGTTGCCTTCTCTTCTTTGACAACTGACAGGGCTTCGAGAAAAGCGAGCAACGCTCCGCGCTCCTTCTTGCTCTGAGAAGAAAGTTTTTCAAGTAATTCATCAGCCTTCATGACGCCATGCTTTTCGTTCAAAGCTTTCTGTATAGAATCAACGACTTGGCCAATCGAAGGATGACCCTTTTCATGAGAAAGAAATCCTAGAGCACTCCCGATGACCTGACGCACGCGCTCGCGAGTAATCTGATATGACTTCCCGATTTCCTCGAGAGTCTTTGGAGTACCAGTACCGACACCAAAACGCTCCTCGACAATGCTCCGGGAACGTGGTGGCAGGTGCTCCAAAAGGGTCTGGAGGGTCGACGAAAAAAGCACCTTTGATGCGTCGAGAGGATCGAGAGATGGGGTTCCTTTGGGGGTGGTCATAGAGTGAGCGTCTTTAACGAAAAATTGACTTAATGGAGAGATGCAAAAATCACTTATGCTATCGCCTCATATTAGCGCATATTCCTATATTTTGTCAAGAGCCGCTACGTCCCGTCAAAAAAGTGCCCTCTTTTCCTTGAAATCCCAGCTCGAAAAAAGAACACACACTTGCTCGACAAAAAAGTTTCGTTTATAATAAGAATATCCAAACAAAAACTAAAAGGGGCGCCATCTCTTGGAACAGAATTTTTTCTGGGATGCGCGAAACACAAAAAATTATGGTCAAGCATATTACTCCTCCCGAAGAGGAAACAACGGGCGAGGCTGAACAAGCCATGAAAATCCAGGCGCTCCGCGATATGGTAGGAAACGCCGAAAAAACCATCCAAAGCGCCAAGGCGATGCTTTTGCAGCTGGAAGGAAAGAAGAAGTCTGGCCGACCACGAAAAGTAGATGTCGACGAAAACGGCGGTACTATCGTCGAAGGAACCTTTGACGGTCAGATTATGATTGGCACCGATGGCAAGCAATACCCTGTTCCCGCCAACTACGCTTCCAAGTCTAAATTGGTTGAAGGCGACATGCTCAAGCTCACTATCACTGACACTGGCACTTTTCTTTATAAACAGATTGGCCCCATCGAGCGTCGTCACGCCCTTGGTATCGTTACCCAGGACGAATCTGGCAATTACTACGTCTTAGCCAATGGCAAACCGCACCGAGTACTTTTGGCGTCTATCACCTACTTCAAAGCCACTCCTGGAGATGAGGTAGCCGTCGTCCTTCCTCGTGATATCGATAGTTCCTGGGCTGCTATAGAAAACGTCATCCAGAAAGGCACGAGCAAAGACTGGCAGGGTGAAATGGCCAAGGCTACAGATCAAAATAGCGTCATCAATAATTGGAGGAAGGATTTGAAAGATATCACTCCCCCTCCTACTCCTCATGTTGAGGAGGTGCCTATCAGCACTTCCCCCCTTGATGCTTGGGTGCGAGATATGGAAGAAATTGAAAAAGAAATCAACAATCAGAAGTAGCCTATGCGCCTCTCTTCTCGCGATATTATATTTGGCGCTATCAATGGTGCTTTTATTGGAATCTTGGCACCATTCATTTTTAGCAATCTTGCCCTGAAACTTCCTGTTCCTATTGTCATCTTTGTCCCTCTCTTAGCAACGCTCTCGGCTCTTGGCATTGCCGCTGGCTATCTCCTCTCAAAAATCCGCTCGTTCTTTTTCCAGTTGGCGAAATTCGGCTTGATCGGTGTGGCCAATACCGTTGTCGACCTCGGTATCTACAATCTCTTTATCTATCTGAGTGATGTCTCGAGCGGTTATCTCATCGTTGTTTTCAAGTCATTCTCCGTCCTAGCTGCCATCGTCAATAGTTATGTTTGGAATAAATTCTGGTCCTTTGAGAAAAAAGAGGTTCATAACGTCGGAGAAGAATTTACTCAATTCCTCATGGTCAGTCTCGTTGGACTTCTCTTAAACGTTGGCATCACCGCTTTCGTGGTAAACGTCATCAGCGCTCCAGCCGGGATGGCCGACAAGACCTGGGCCAATATCGGTGGCCTCACGGCCTCTATCCTGGTACTCACCTGGAACTTCATCGGCTACAAATTCTTCGTTTTCAAGAAATAGCCAATCTTCCCAATATAGAAAACCTCTCTTCAGGGAGGTTTTTGTCTCCCTCCAAAGGTTTACCTGCCGGAGGCATGGCGGGCAGGTGTGATATAATGACAACATACTGAATGAACTTCAGGCGATTCTTTTTTTGAGCCTTTTCCTATGTCCTCCTCGACTTTTTACCGCAAATACCGTCCTCAGAAATTTTCCGAAGTAATTGGGCAGAAACACGTCGTCACCACTCTCGAGAACGCCCTCAAACTCGGAAAAGTTGGTCAGGCCTATCTCTTTACCGGTCCCCGTGGCACCGGCAAGACAACCCTTGCCAGACTCTTTGCCAAAGCTATCAACTGTTCCAATCGCAAAGGCGCCGAGGCGTGTGGGAAATGCGAACACTGTCTCATCATGGCTGAGGGACAAAGTTTTGATGTCATCGAAATTGACGCCGCCTCTCATACCGGAGTCGACAATATTCGTGAACTCCGCGAGACCGTCGTTCTCCCGCCAGCCCTTGGTTCTCACAAGGTCTACATCATCGACGAAGTCCACATGCTTTCTATTGGCGCCTTCAATGCCCTTCTCAAAACCCTGGAGGAACCACCAGCGCACGTCGTCTTCATTCTCGCTACCACCGCTCTTCATAAAGTACCTGATACCATTCTTTCGCGTTGTCAGCGTTTCGATCTGACTCGTTTTCCGGTCAAAGGCATCGTCGAAAAACTTTCTTATATCGCCAAAGCAGAGAAACTAAAAGTCAGTGACGAAGCACTGCAAATGATTGCTTTTGCGGCTGAGGGTGGTATGCGCGATGCTGAGTCACTCTTGATGCAGATTGCTTCGCTTGGTATTTCACCGATCACCGAAGATACGATCATTGACGCGCTCGGTACGACGAAAAAAGCCAACGTCACTCATCTCCTCAGTCTCATCGGAGAAAATCAGTTGTACCAGAGCCTTTCTTTTGTTCGTGAGGTTTCCGGGAATGGGACTGATCTCTCGCTTTTTGCTGGACTCATTCTTCATACCCTACGCGACCTCCTCCTCGTCAACACCAATCAAAAGCTCGGCCTCGCTGAACTTGGTGAACTCACAAAGGAACAACAAGCAATCCTGCTGGAACTCTCTTCACTTTTTACGCCAGCGCACATTGTACATATGCTGGAAGAGTTTCAGATAGCTCATATCACCAGCAAGACGGCTGTTATCCCGGAACTGCCTCTCGAAATTGCTATCGTAAAAATCTTGGCTCAGAACAAAGAGGCTACACCACCTAGTAATCCCCCAGAACCAAAAACTCCTCTCGTTCACGAAAAAAAAGCTGATACAAAAACACCAACGAAAATAGAAACTCAGACCGAGGAATTACCAATAGCGAGCGAAAGTAAAGAAGTTATTGAATCTGTTTTTGATTTGTCCCATATCAAAGAGCACTGGCTGGCTATTCTTGATACTGCCAAAAAGCTCAATGCTTCCCTCTCCCTTGGCCTCTCCACTGCCCGCCCTATTGAAACGACCGGGTCTACTATTGTCATCGCGGTGAAATACCCCTTTCACAAAGAACGCCTGGAGGAAAAAGCCAATCAATTGACACTGGAAAAGGCCTTTGATACCATCCTAGGAGCCAAAATGAAGCTTGTTATCAAGCTCGACGAGACCAAGACAGCAGCTTCCAGTCAGAGTGTCGATGAAAATCCTCTCATCAACCAGGCACTCAGTATGCTTGGTGGTCACGTCGTGACCGAAAACTAGGATTCCATTGGGGAGTAGCTCGTCTCGCTTCGCTCACCGAAGCAGGTCCACCTCGGTGAGACCGAGTCGAGACGGGCCAAGCGGCTTGTCTCGGCCGAGTCAAACGAGGACGGATAAGGCAGGAACTTCTATGAAAGGCTACATCTACGTTCTCCTGAGCCAAAAAGATGCTCGTACCTATACAGGGTCAACGGATAACTTGGAGCAGCGTATTCAAGAACACAATTCTGGAAAAAACATTTCCACAAAATACCGCACTCCACTAATCTTGATCTATCACAAAGAGTACGATACTCTGACTGAAGCCAGAAAACAGGAGCAGTATTTAAAGACGAAAAGTAGGAGAAGAGAATTGAAAAAGATAGTCGAGAATTATAAACATATTGGGGAGTAGCCAAGCGGTAAGGCAGGGGCCTTTGAAGCCTCCATGCGAAGGTTCGATCCCTTCCTCCCCAGCACTCAAAAAAACTATGTATCTAGTCCCCGTTTACACAAAACCATCAGAGATTGAAGGCAAAGGCGTTTTTACTTCTCAGAAAATTAAGAAGGGTGAAATCGCGTGGAAGTACGTTGCTGAGCACGATAAATCTATCTCGGTGGAAGATTACGAAAAGCTCGATGGTGAAGAAAAAAAGTATATGGAAAAAGTTGCCTACCTCTCAGCGTCGTCAGGTAAGTATATCTTTCCTCCAGAAAATGACCCTGCACTTTATACAAACCACAACCCGACTTCAAACAATTTGACAGTGGTTACAGATAGTAAGATTTCACCCGAACCATACTTTGTAGCGAACAGAGACATACTTCCCGATGAAGAACTGACGAACAATTACCTGGAGTTCGATGCGGCAATTCCTACCCAAGAAACAAAACCTGATTGGCTCTAAAGTTCCCAAACCTTCAAATCTTCCCTTATTTTCCCCTATCGACAGTTCTGAGCACGTCCAATAAGCCCAGCAATATATTTATGGAGCAAATACCAACTATCAAAAACTCTAGGATTGATCGTCTGATGACATACGAAGAGTATGAAAATGCGGAGCAGATTTTTCCGCACTTTTTCGAAGTTGAAAAAAATGGCCGGCACATTTCATATTTTGGAGCTGATCACATTTACGATCCTCACCATGAACAAATAGCAGAGATAAAGGATGCCTGGAAAAGTTTCGCTTCAAAAATCGAAAAGGGCCAATCCGTTGTCCTAGTAGAGGGAGGTACGCGAGATAACACTGACAATGAAGAGGAAACCATCAGAAATGATGGCGAGGCCGGCTTGGCAACATATCTAGCAGAACAGACTGGCATAACCGTAGAGTCGCCTGAGCCTCCCCTTGCCTATGAAGTGACAGAACTTCTTAAACAATTTTCGAAAGAAAAGATACTCTATTACTACTTTTCTCGCTCTGTCGATCAGTGGAAAAAGGTAGACAATGGTGGGGATGCTTTACAATACGCTCAACGACTTGTTTCTGATGAAGCCAAGGCACTTAGGGTCACGCAGGATATTTTCATTACCCTTTCTGAGACGCACAAAAAAATATTCGGGACGGAGCTTGATCTGAATGATTTAGAGCACTTTGAAAAAGCCTCTGACCCAGCCAATATCTACTCTGTCAGTAATCAAGTAGCACGAGCAACGAGCATCCTCCGTGATCAGTACATATTGAAAGAGATTGAGAAAAAATGGCACGAAGGAAAAAGTCTCTTCATCGTCTACGGTGCCACTCACGCCATTATGCAAGAGCCGGCTATCCGTTATCTTGTAAACCAAGAAAAATAGAGTTTCTTCTCTCATTATTAAGAAAAATTGAGTCTTATTTCCTCTCTCAATCGTATGAAAAAGAAGGGTGTATACTAGAGATATACTCTAAAAATCTTTTCATATGAAATCATCAAAAGTCCTCGTACTCTCTGTAGCCTTTCTCGCGCTTATCGTAGTTGTGGCGTTTGGCATAACACAGTTTTCTAAAAAACCAGCCCCTACCACTACAAACCCATCTTCTTCCTCACCTACTTCTTCAACTACTACTTCCCCCACAACCGTTCCACAATCCACTACTCCAGAGAAACTCTCTCTCCGCGGTTCAGAAATCTTGGATCAAAATGGAAACCCAATCATGCTTCGTGGGATGAACTGGGGCTCATGGGGCACCGCCGAGGAAAAAGATGCCGCCGATAACGTCAAGCAAGGCGCCAATATCATCCGTATGCCTCTGCGATGGTGGGGGAAATACTCCGAAGCATCCATTGATAGCCGCAAAGATAGCGCTCCCGGACACATTGATCCTGCTCATCTCGCACAACTCGACCAGTACATTGCTTGGGCTTCCGCGCAGCATCTTTGGATTGATCTTTTTATTGATTCTGATTGCGGACAAAATGGTACCCAGGAAGATCAAAAATTATTCTGCGATCCTAATAACTCTTACGGAGACAAGGGTCACAACTTCTGGACTGACCCAGCTATGCGCGCGGAGTTTATTGAGGTCTGGAAATTTATCGCCAATCGTTACAAAGATACTCCTTATATAGGTATGTACGAACTCCTACCAGAACCAAATCCAACCGGCGTCAGTAATGCAGATATCCGTCAATTTTATAGCGAACTTATCACTGCCATTCATGAAGTAGACCCTCGTACTCCTTTGCTTGTGGGAGCGGGTCCAAGCTACACTATTAAAAAAGCTTCCGCCGAAGGGTATATACAAACAGACGTACCACTTATTTACACTGGTAACCTCTTTGTCTTCACAGGAAAATCTCAGGAAGAAAATATTGCTAATCTCCGCGAAAGACTTCAGTCTCTCCTCGACCTCCGAACGAAATATAATGTTCCTATATTTGTCCAACAAACGGGATCTGAATCAGGCGAGGATCCCAATCGAGTATACGCAGCAGCCGTGCTTTCTCTTTTGAATCAAAATAATGTTGGCTGGACCTGGTGGACTTATAAACAACACAATCAGAATGACAAGGGATACGGCGTTCTCTACGAAGAGAAGAGTCATTCCGGTATCTGGTCTGAAAAAACCGAGCTTCTCAGCGTGATTTCAAAATTCCTGAAACAATAGTGTTATAAAGTTTCTACAGAAATAAAAAAGGGGTGATCGGCTATGCCGTATCACCTCTTTTGCTTGACTACTCGCAACCGAGACTCCTGAGAACCCTGCGTCCTTTTGGCACCAGTTACCGGATCAACCTCGAAGAATCCCTCAAGTACCCTACTGATATTTCCAGTCATATGGCCAAAAGGTTCCCCTTCTCCCCTCTCAATCATTCCGCGCACCTTCCGCACGATCGTTCCAAGCTCTTCGACCATACGTTCCCATACGGAATAATTAGTACGAAGATTCGCTTCGGAAATACTGCGTTCAATGTGCGTGCTTCCATAGCGGCTCAGGTGAACCTCGTACCTCCCCTTATTGAGATGATCATCACACCCGCGGATCACCCAAAGTTCCTGGTTGTGACGCATCACCCATACTTGCCGCGGAGCAAGAAGTACCTTTCCTTTTGGTCCGAGCTCGAGTCTTGGATGCCCCTTTGGTCTTTCACCATTGAGATCCCCTAAAAGAGTCATCGGTGGAAGTCGCTTTCGCTGCCTATCCGTGAGAAAATATGCATTGGTAACCATCTCCGACCCCTTCCTATTTTTAAACTACTCCCATTTGGCAACTCCTTATCCTACTGTTCAGTTGCGAGAGTGTCAAATACCTTTTTCGGCAGCTGAAGTTCCAGCGACATACCCGGTGGTCCAACAGAGTTGCAGACTATACCCGCCTGATGGCCGATCGATATTCAAGACATCGCCGACTAAGTACAAATTGGAAAATTTTCGAGAGCACATATATTTGAAATCCACTTCTTCGAGCGTTACTCCGCCACTCGTCACAATAGCCTTGTCAGCACCAAGAAGTCCCGTTACCGTCAGTCGGAGATCCTTGGCTAGGCGTGCCAGTGTCATACGCTCGTCACGGGAGATACTATGCACCGGTGTCTCTGGATTGATATTGGCAAGCTCTAAAAATACCGGAATCATGGCCGGCTGAAGAAAACCATCAAGACTGTTTTTTACCTGCTTGTTTTTCTGAGATTGAAACAGTATCTGGATATCATGATCGATCTCTCCGATGTTTTTACCTGGGACAAGATCGAGTGATACCTTTACTTCACCATACTGGAGAAACTCGCTGATATTGCGACTCATGTTCAAAACCAAGGGGCCACTCAGTCCCACGTGAGTAAATAACACCTTTCCCTTACGACTCTCAATCTTTCTGTCTTTCTGAAAATACGAAAGCTTGGCATCAGAAAAACTCACCCCTGAAAGTTCAGCTACCCATGATTCGCGTACCCGAAGTGGTACCAGGGATGGTCGGGGCTCAACTACGGTATGCCCTATCTTCTCAAGGAAATGAAAGCCGTCCCCCGTTGATCCCGTCTCTGGACGTGATTGACCGCCAGTAGCCAGAATATACGAACGAGCCTGCAAGACCGTGCCATTTTTCAAACGAACGCAACTGATACCATCAGCGGCTGTTTCCAAACCAGAAACTGCCATACCGGTCAGTATCGTGACATTCCCCTCTCGCATATACCCAACCAATGCATCCCACACTGACTGAGCGCTATCACTCACCGGAAAGACGCGTTTCTCAGCTTCCACCTTGGTCGGCATACCGTGACTATGAAAGAAATCAAGGGCAGACTGTACTCCAAACTGAGACAGTGGTGAGTAGAGAAACTTTGAAGCTGTCCCGAACTTGGCTAAAAAAATATGCTCGTCAAATTCGGCGTTGGTCACATTGGAACGACCACCACCAGTAATGAGAAGTTTTTGACCCAAAGAGGCATTTTTCTCAAGCAAAGCGACCCGAACACCGCGCTCAGCCGCTCGGCCAGCTGCCATCATGCCAGCCGGCCCTCCTCCAATAACGATGACATCGTAGTTCATAATCCTATTGTAACAGAAAGCTTACAATCACCCACTTTTATCAAAAAGTCAACAACCAGAGGGAGAACTTTCGTATCACGAGAAAAAGCGCTATAATAAGGGCATAATTCATGATTGCTTGCTATGAATCTTGAGCAGTATTCGACCGTTCTGTCCGTTTTGGTTCTCCTCCTGGGTGCCGCTACCATCCTCTCGATACTCGGCGCCTTTTACTCCCAGTCCCTACGAACAAAGCTCTCCGCCATTTCCTACACCTGCCTCCTCCAGGCTATCGCCCTCCTCGCTACTATCGCCACGCTCGGCGCCCTCACCTATCAGTATGTCTACCTCACTCCTGTCTGTGTTCTCTGCTGGTGGCAGCGTATTTTCATGTTTCCGATTGAAATCATCATTGCCGTGACTCTCTGGACCAAGACCAAGATGAATCACCTGATCGTAGGCATCATGGCCGCTATCGGACTTCCGATCGCTGCCTATCACTACTATGGTCACTATCAGAAGTACGTCGCCGGCAATCCCTTTCTCCTTCCTTGCTCTACCAACCCACTTGAATCATCTTGTAGCAACTCCCCTATTGTCACCTTTGGCTTCATAACTATTCCTTTCATGGCACTCGTCGTCTTCGTCGCCATCCTCTCCCTCACTTACCTGGCCCACCAAAAATCAAAAGAAGTGGCTTAAAGTACGTTATGATAACTTTCAGTGAACGTGTCATAAAAATCGCTCTCTCCATTCCTACGGGACGGGTCACGACCTATGGCCGTATCGCTCGCGCTGCCGGTGGCGGAACCATGGCTTCACAAAGCATCACTAGCATCCTTGGAAAAGCCTGGAAGAACGGCGAAAAGAATATTCCCTTCCACCGTATCGTCTACGCTGATGGTCACATCTGGGTCGATGACAAGCATCGTAAAGAACGTCTGAAGCTCTACAAAAAAGAAGGTATCGAACTCGATGAAAAAGATCGCATCAAGAACTTCCAAAGCGTTCTCTGGGAACTAAAGTGACACCTTTTGGAGAAAATAAACGTTTACTCTTTCAGAGTAATATTTTTAAAACAAATAGCTATGCACAAGCCATCCACCTTCCGAGACTACGTCATCGCGTCCCTCATAGCCGGAGCGCTGGTTGCGTTCTTCAGCCTCTACCTCTTCATACGTCGCGGCTACCTCTTTGATGCCCCGCCGACTGCCGATACCCTTTATGTTTTCAATAAAGTACTGGTCGGAGCCGGTACCATTCTCCTAGCCCTCACTTTTCTGATCGGCCCTATCGTCCGTTACTTCGATCGCCTTGATGCCTGGCTCGGTTATCGCAAGGAGATCGGGATCGTAGGCGGATTTCTTGCCATCTCCCATGGCATCATCTCGTACTTCCTCCTCCCTCTCAAGTTCCCCGCATCAAAGCTCGATTTCGCCTCTCTTACCTTCGCCGCCGGACTGGTCGGAGCCTTTCTTCTCGTATTCCTCTTCATTATCTCTTTCAAGAAAGCCATCGATCTCCTCGGTGGAAGCCGCTGGTGGTTCCTGCAGCGATGGGGGCTGCGCCTCGTCATTCTCCTCACCCTCATCCATGTGTACGTCATGAAGTGGAATGGTTGGATGAAGTGGCTGAAACAAGGTGGCAGCGTCACCCCTGAACTCGCTCACCCTCTCATGCCGGGACTTGGCATGCTCGTGACCCTCTTCCTGACCTGGGTCGTAATTGTCCGCCTCTACGAGTCATTCTTCCTCTTCAAAGACTTTGGCCTTACTCCGAAAGAAATTGCTCCGGATGCTTCACTTATAACTCGGGGCCGACGCTTCTTTATTACAAGTTTCTGGATACTGATTCTCCTCTACGTGATTGTCGCCACTCGGTTCATCAGTCTCTAACCCCTCTCACTTCCATGAAAAAAACTATCATCTTTGATCTCGATGGCACACTGGTTGATATCGAACCTCTTTTTTTTCATCTCTTCAATAAATTATCCTCAGAATTTGGCTACACCCCACTTTCCCAAGAAGAAATGCCTGGCCTGAAAAAATTTCACCTGAAGAATCTCGTCTGGCAGCGTCTCGGATGGCGGGCCATTCTCCTTCCTTGGATGCTGAAGCGAGGACGAGAAGAATATAATACGCTGGTTCCAGAAGTAAAATTATTTTCTGGTATCAAAGAACTCTTAAATACCCTCAATAGCCAGGGCTATCGTATTGGCGTTGTTTCTTCCAGTAGACTTGATACCATCCAGGCACTCGTGAAACGTCATACACTTCCTGTTGATTTCGTTTACCACGGAAAACTTTTCAACAAGGCTCGGTCACTTCAGGAAACACTCAAAAAAGAACACCTGGATGCTTCTGACACGCTCTACGTAGGAGACGAGGTACGCGATGTCGAAGCCTGTCAAAAAGCGGGCCTCAAGATCGTCGCTGTGACCTGGGGCCTAAATAGCAAAGAAGCTTTGGAAAAAGCTGGCGCAGAAACCGTTGATACCAGAGAAGAGCTTCTCGCTCGCCTGACCCAATAACAAAAAACACCCTTCGACAAGCTCAGGGTGTTTTTTGTATTCTCTAGAGATCGTTTCCTGTATAGGAAAGGTTGAAGCTCTTATTAATGAGCGGGAAGTCAGGCACCATATCCTGACCGATGACGTACGGAAAGAGGGTCCAGTTCAAAAACGATGGGTCACGTACCTTCACTCGACTGATCACGCCGTCACTGTCAGTAGCGACGAAATACACAATATCTCCACGCCACCCTTCGACGAGAGAGACCGCATGACGATTGGCAGGAAGAGCGTGCACTGGCGAGGCAATCGCCCCAGACTCGTGCACGAGAAGCGCCAACACCTGATTCAAAAGACGGAAAGACTGCGTCACCTCACGAGCCCGGACCCGGAAGCGGGCATAGACATCGCCGGATTTCTCCGTCATGATACCAAACTGCACCACATCATAGGCGGCGTACGGATAATCAGCCCGAGCATCGATTTCTTGTCCGCAAGCCCGAGCGGCAATTCCTACTGCCCCAAGATCTCTGGCCACGGTCGCATCCAAACGCCCTGTCCCCTTCAAACGATTCTGTACGGAATCGCTTTCCTTGGTCACGGCGATCACCTCCATGAAATCCTTTTCGAGCAATTCCAAATCATTATGCAACGCTTGCAAGGTCTCTCCACTTATATCGCGAGTCACACCACCATAAGTGACAACCCCCCGGAGAAAGCGACTTCCTGTGAGACGCTCATTCCACTGCATAACACGCTCACGGAGACGCGAACCATGACTGCCGCCAAAACTAAACCCCGTATCAAGCATGATAAAAGCGAGATCATTGAAATGATTTGCCAAGCGCTCGAGTTCTGCGTATACCACGCGGAGCAAACGACCACGGGCTGGTACCTCTATAGATGCGAGACGCTCTACTGCCTGAGCTAAGGCCAAGGCATGATGATAGGAGCTATCCCCGGAAATACGCTCCGAAAGGGTCAATTTTTTCTCCAGTGGTAATTGCTCAAAAAGCTTTTCTGTTCCCTTGTGCACATACCCGAGGCGCGCCTCCAGACGCAGAATCTCTTCGCCCAAAACACTGAATCGAAAATGTCCCGGCTCAATAATGCCAGCATGCACTGGTCCGACCGGAATCTCATACACTCCCTCACCTTCGTATTTTTGAAATGTCGGAACAAACTTCTCCGTTGGTGGCGTCACCTTGGTATCCCAGGCAAAGTCCTTACGCAATGGGTAGACATCCTTCGGAAAGTTCTCCTCATGAAGAATGATGCGCGTTGCACGAGGGTGACCCTCTGGAGAAAGACCAAAGAATGTCTTGATTTCTTGTTCGTACAGAGAAAACTCTTGGTCTATCGGAGTCAAAGACGGAAATGTCTCGGCATTTTTATCGACTGAAATGTACGGAACAATAAAAATGTTTTCCTTTGGTACACCGAAAATATAGTGGATACGAAATGTCCCTCGTTCTTTCCGTTCATCAGTAGCAGCGACCGTTTTTAACGGGAGCGCATGATCATGCTTAAGTGTCTTTATGACAAGCTCCAGATCTTTTTCGGTGACATGAAACAAGAAAAGATTTCCTTCCTGTTCTGGAACGTAGGTCGCAAGTCCGTAGCGGGCGAGAAGTGTTGGTTCAGACATAAGAGAAAAATACTAAGAATGAAGCGAAAGACCCCGTGCTGCAAGCTCTATAAGCGCCGACAACGTCTCAGGTAAATACCAGCTCAAAACCAGAAGGAGGGCCAAAACCAGAAGGAGTGGAAGCTGTGTAAGCTTGTTAGACTCGCCACATTCGATGCCCTGTGGCACTTCACCAAAGAACATCCCCATGAGATGTCTCAGGAATCCAAAGAAAACAACGGCCAATGACAAGAGAGCGGCAATAACCAGATACGGGTACTGCTCCATACCCGCTGAAAGAAGCAGGAACTCTGTCATAAATAAACCAAAAGGCGGCAGGCCTAAGAGGGCGATAAATGCTATGAACAAGACGATTGAAGAAAGCGGCAGGGTCTTCACCATGCCAGTGACATGACGCATCTTGGTCGAACTATACTTCAAGAAAATATTTCCTGCCGCAAAGAAGATAAGTGTTTTCCCCAAGGCATGGTAGAGCATATGGAGAAGCGAAGCGAACACGCCAACACCTCCGAAACCAAATCCCAGAGCCAAGAGTCCAGCATGCTCAATGCTCGAGTACGCGAGAAGGCGCTTGTAATTCGTCTGTACAAAAATGATGAGGGCAGCAAAACCAAGTGAGAGCATACCAAAGAAAATGAGGAGCTCAGAAGCGAAATTTGAACCCAGAGCAGCATCCGTCACCCCCTTAAAGCGCAAGATTGCAAAAAAGGCAACGTTTAAGAGTACGCTCGAAAGCAGTGCCGCAATCGGTGTCGGTGCCTTGGCGTACGTATCCGGCTTCCAAGTATGGAGCGGTACCAAGCCCACCTTCGTTCCATACCCAACCAAGACGAAGATGAAGGCTATCTTGATGATAAGCGGAGAAAGATTGGCGGCATTTTCCGCAAGAGCTTCCCAGGTAAAAGCACTTTCGCGTGCTTCTGGCAGCGCCAGAAACAAGAGCGTTCCCAAAAGACTGAGGAGGAGTCCAAGAGAGTTGATAATAAGATACTTCCAGGCGGCCTCTATCGCGGATTGCTTGTTGTAGAAACTAATCAGGAATGCCGTTGAAAGCGTCGTTGCTTCGATAGCAATCCACATGACCATCGGACTCATGGTCGCTACGGCCAAAAACATGGCAAACATGAAAAGTTTGAGAAGAAGAAAATACTGACGAACACGCCGCAGCCCAATAATTTCTTTCTGTACTTCAGCACGCAAGTATCCGATTGAATACAGACTCGCAAAGAAACCGACCAAAGCAATGAGAAGAGAAAGGAAGGCTCCGAGCGGATCAAGCGAGAAAAGGGCCGACGCCTCCACTGAACCCCGAGTCACTACCTGCGGAAGGAGCGACAGAATCAATCCAAGCTCGAGAACACTCGAAACAAACACTGCTCTTTCAATCACACGGACATGCTTTGACTGAAGCAGGCCAATGAAACAAGCAGCGAGGAGTGGCAATGAAATGAGGAAGGTAAGCAGCATAGAATTTACTCTTCAATAAGACGCTTCATCTGAGTGACGTTGAGCGATCCAAATTGTTTATAGATCATGGAAATAAATACTTGAGCAATAATCATCCAGATAACAATATCGAAAATAATTCCCACTTCAAGCGCCAGCGGCTGCTTGATACCGATAAATGCAGCCAGGAGAAGGATGCTATTCTCAAGCGATAAGATGCCAATCATCTGAGAGAAGGCTCCGCGTCGGTTGATAAGCATGAAAATCGAAATCAGGATGACTGCCAGATTGAGCGGGAAGAGCCCCAACGCCTCTGGTACCAAAATACTGAGCGGAAGAAAGACGCGTGAATAAGAAAAGAGAACCAATGCCGTAAGAACAATAAGGGTGAGCGGTGTCGAGAGGTAATTATTGACTGTAAAACGTGTTCCATAGCGACGCACCAATCGAGAAAAGAAGATAGGAGCCAGAACCACCTTGATCAAAAGCGTCAGTCCAGCCACAAATATAAGGCCGTTATTCCCTTCGGTCAGACCGAGGCTCAAGAGGAAAATTCCTACTACCAAGGACTGGAGTAAATAGAGACGAATGAGGTTGCGATTCGTCTTGATCACATGCATAACAATCGTCGCGAGAAATGCGATGAGATCAAGTGAGAAATAGAGTTCGCGGGAATGTTCGAGCATACTCGTGTTAAAAGGTAATCGTAATAGCAAGCGCAATCACTGAGAGAACAAAAGAAGTGAAGAGGAGGTCAGGAACACGGAAGATACGGAATTTCGCCATAGTTGACTCGATAAAGGCGATAGCAAAAAGAAAACAAGTGGCTTTCGCGGCAAACCACAGCATCGCTACAAAAAGCGTCTGCGGCACAAACGACGTCGCCACTCCCCACGGAAAGAAAATATTCGCACCCAAGGCAATAAACACCAAAAGCTTGCTCCAACTTGCCCATTCGATAAGCGCCAAGCGCTTTCCCGAGTACTCCAAGATCATGGCTTCATGAATCATGGTCAATTCAAGGTGCGTCGCAGGATTATCAACCGGGAAGCGTGAGTTTTCAGCTAAAAGCGCGATGAAGAATGCAATGAAAGCAATAGAAAGTGGGATGTAGGCTTGAAAAGGAAGTGCTTGCAAACTTCCTACCATGGTCATGACATTACCCGTTTGAGCGATGGCTGAGGCCACGAGAAGAGAGAAGAAGAGTCCACCCTCAGCCAAGGCTGCCATGGTCATTTCACGACTAGAACCAAATCCCCCGAAACCACTCCCCGCATCCATACCAGCAAGAGCCAAGAAAAAGGTTGCCAGCGCAAAGAGGTAGATGATCGTGATAAAATCTCCGCTCGGTAACAAAGAAAGAACAAAAGAAGATCCTTCAAAAAGCGAAGGAATAACGGTAGTAATGATCGGGACACTGGCTCCGATCAAAACTGTGATAGAGAAAATCAGATACGGGGCAAAACGAAAGATCCAAGATGTTTCCTGTGAAATAACCTCGTCCTTATGAAACAATTTCCACAAATCACGGTAGGGCTGGAAAATACTCGCTCCCACACGATTCTGCATATGAGCCTTCACCTTGCGAATAATGCCAACAGCCAGTGGCGAAACCATTGGGATGAAGAGGAATTGGAGGAGAAAAATAAGAATGTCCATAAGCGAAAATTAGGCGCGGAGTGTCCACACTAAGAGGATAAGGAGGGTGACAAAGATATAGAGAATATAAATGTTGACATTACCGGTATGAATACGGCGCACCTTCGAAGCAATGAAAAGAAGAATGGCATTGAGCGGATGATAGAGGGCCTTTCGGTACGGATCACCGATCGATGTCTTCACTTCTTGTGATTTGATGAAGTAACGCATCTTTTCATCATGATACTCCACTTCCGTCTGCTTGGTCGGACGAAGAACCCCCCGGAAGATTGTTATCAAAGCACGGGAAAAACTCGTCGCCGTCACTTCTGTGCGATTGGTCAGTGGCGTACCACAATCCCAAGTCGTACCGATGACAACTTTCCGAGCACGCGTCCCCCAAGTGACTACCGCGACCACTATCGCAAGTACCGCGACCAACAGTATTGCGACCATATCAAGCGGCAAGACATCAGCAAATTGATGACGTGCTTCGATAAATTCAGTAAATGGAAAACGAAGCGTGAGCGGATCAGAAAGTCCGATACTCGCCACTACTCCTACAAGCGAAGCAATCACGACCGTTGAAAAAAATCCAAGGACCAGTGTGAGGAGCGCCAAAAGTCCCATCGCTACGAACATCAACACTCCCCCTTCGTGCACCCCTTCCAAAGGGGCAGCACTACGAGAACGGGCTAAAAAGGTCGTTCCAAACGCTTTGACGAAACAAGCCGCTGCCAATCCCCCAGTAAAGGCCAGGCTCCCGATAGCAAAGATAAATACCGCTTTGACGACAACGCTCGCTGAACTGATACCAACAAACAAGGCCTGAAAAGTAAGCCATTCACTCGCAAAACCATTGAACGGCGGGAAAGCAGAGATAGCGAGTGATCCGATGAGAAAGAAAAATGCGGTGTAAGGAAGAACGCGAATCAATCCCCCGTAGGATTCCATATTACGTGTCCCTGTCGCCGAAACAACCGAACCAGCACCCAAGAACAACAGTGCCTTGAAAATAGCGTGGTTCATCGTGTGATACAGCGCTGCTGCCAAGGCAAAGAGAGCAAACGTTTCCAGTCCAAGAGCAAAAAAAGTAATCCCCGCCCCTACTCCGAGCAAGATGATACCGATATTTTCAATGCTGTGATAGGCCAAAAGACGCTTGATATCATGCTCTGAGAGCGCGTATAACACTCCCAGAAGCGAGGAAATGCCTCCCAAGACCAAGAAGATGAGCCCCCACTCCAGTGGTGCGCCTGGAAAGAAGTCAAAGAAGAAGCGAATGAACATGAGAATAGCCGTCTTGATCATGACCCCCGAAAGAAGTGCAGAAACATGGGTCGGAGCAGCCGAGTGAGCACCAGGTAGCCAAATATGAAGCGGAATAATACCAGCCTTGATACCAAAACCAATGAGAGCGAAGGAAAGAATAAGCGTCTGCATTCCCGAAGTTACTGTTCCTGCTGCCGCTCGCCAAGCATCGAAATCAAAAGAACCAATTGCCTTGTAAGCAAAGAAAAATGCCAGCATGATACACAGCGTTCCGAAATGCGTCATCAAGAAATAGAGGTAGCCGGCGCGAATGTTTTCTTTTTTTCGATACTCATAGATAACGAGGAAGTATGAGGCAAGAGACATGCATTCCCAAACCAAGAGAAAGAACAGCGCCTGATTGGCCAACGTCACCAACATGGTGCTAATGATGAATACATTGTAGAAAAAACCAAGGTAACCAAGATCGTACTTACCGTAGAAATGCTTTTGATAGGAAAATCCGTACAAGGACGATGCAGTTGCGATCAGTGCTATGACCCCTAAGAAAAAAGCAGCTAGACCATCAAGCCTGAAATCAAAATTCAGCACCCCAGGCAAAACACTGGGAAGAGAGAAGGCAATCCCCTGACCAGAAAGCAGAACACCAGCTGCGATAAACAACGCGAGAAGCGAACCAAGAAGCGCTGCCCCATGAGCGAAATATCCAGCCCATCTTCCCTGATCATTAAGAAAACGAGAGAGAAAAAGAGCGCCGAAAGCACCGACGAGAAATATCGTTACAAAAGTGAGGACGCCGATTGGTGAGAGAAGAATATCCATATGAACTACTTATTCAGAAGATTCTGCGACTCGAGATCCTGGAAAATATGGAGTAGCGATGCCAAAACAACCTTTGGAGATGGCGGATCACCAGGAATCTTGAAATCAACCGGGATAATTTCTTCGACACTGTTGTGAATAGCGTAGGAATCACGATAGATACCTCCGTCAATGGCACCATCACCGATAGCGACGACAAAACGCGGTGTCGGCATAGCATCATAGGTATGACGCAATCCCTCAGCCATATTGCGTGATACTGGACCAGTCACAAACAACATATCGGCATGTCGAGGAGAGGCCACAAAGTGAATACCAAAACGCTCGACATCGTAATAAACATTGCCAAGTGCTGTCAATTCTTGTTCTTCTGCATTACTGGAACCAGCTGCCACTTCGCGGATAGCGAGCGAGCCCTGGAACAGTTTCTTTACAGAAGCCTCTATTTTCTCGCCCAAAACAGCCGTATCCAGACTAAGCAGTTCCTGCTCTGGAATGATCAATTTTGGAGTCGTCACGATTTTTCGGAGCAAGCGATACATAGCAGAGAAATTCAACCATATCAGTCTACCCTCCGCCCAAGGCGGATCCACCCTCTGGCGGAAAAAAGAAAAGAGGGTCTGAAACCATCTTTTAGGAACATTCCCATCTTACTCTTTTTCCAATTTTTGTCAAAACCACGACTTCCCCTATTTTCCCCTCTGCGAACGCTCCTTGAGATACCCAATGATACCAGGCAAAAAGGAGAGAAAAACGATCAAAAGGATGATGGGGAGGAGATAACGATCAACGTCGATGACGCTGCCGAGCGAATACCCCATAAGTACCAATCCCAAAGTCCATAAAAGCGCCCCAACCAAGTTGTAGATGAAGAAGGTGCGGAAATGCATATTGGCAATACCAGCTACAATCGGAGCGAAGGTGCGGACAATAGGCATGAAACGTGCCAAAACGATCGTTTTTGGTCCATGTTTTTCATAGAAAGCCTGTGCCTTCAAGGCATGGGCTTTCTTGAAAATGAGAGAATCTTCCCGACTAAAAAGCTTCGGTCCCACCCGTTTTCCAAACTCGTAGCCGAAAAAATTACCAAGCACCGCAGACAAGAAAATACCTACCATAAGAAACGGGAGAGAGAAAATTTCCTGAGAAGCGAGGAAACCCGCTACAAAAAGTAGACTATCCCCCGGAAAGAAAAATCCGAGAAAAAGACCAGTCTCTGCAAAAACAATACTAAATACTCCGATATACCCGATAGTTTCAATAAGCGAAACAAGGTCGATCCCAAAAAAGGTCATAGAAAGCAGATAATGATAGTATTCCTAGTATACCTTAGCTCAAGAAAAACTAAAACTCTTTGGAAGTAAACTCTTCCCGTAAGAGAATAGCAAGTTTCCCAGGCAACATGTTCTTGCGTGTCAGTTGATGCAATCCATCAACAAAGGCTTTGTGCAAACTCTCACTGCCAAATTCCTGATCAAGCGCCGAAAGAAGCTCTTCATGACCAGACAGAAGCATCTGTTTCCTGGTAGCGGCATCGTCGTGAAAGATCTGATACGTGTTCACTACCCTCTCCAAAAGAATATCGTACGTCTCAAAATTAAATGCCGGATGATTCTTGAGCCGCTTAAATTCCTTGATCACCTTGCGAGCGATGATCTCCTGCGCCCGGTAATACATATATTGATCCTTCAACCGATCGGCCTCTTCCTGGCGTATAAAAAGAGCTCTTCTCATAAAAGCCGCGATCTGCTCGAACCAATCCGGTTCAAAATCCTCGTCGAGAGACTGTGTCTGAAGTCCGCCCCGTTCCACGCGCTCGAGCTGGACATCAAGCTTGGTCAGGACCCGTTTATAGACGGGCTCGCTCACCTCTTGATACTGGAACAGTAATCCCAAAAAGTGCTTCTCTATACCAAGAGCATAGACACGAAGCGCTTCTTCAAAATCATTCTCATTCATCTCAATGATGCTTCGGCACTCCTTCCGTTCAAGATCCTGCTTTAAGCAGACATCTTGCTTCAATTTCTCATAAGTAGCCGTATTCATGTAATGCTTCTCGAGAAAATCATCAAGTTTTCCCTGTCCGAACGAAAGAATGAGAGAGCGGGCCTGTCGGTATCCTGCTTGCTCAACCGGAGTCAGAGCATCAAGCTTGTACTTTCTAATCATGGATCCTATGCTGAGCGCCTTTACGAACAACGTGAAGTAGATGCAGCCGATCGTGAGCGCTGTGATGAATTCCTTCAGTGTAAAATCGAACTGCCAACCTGGAAGGGTCAGTCCATCCGGAATGAGCAGCACCATGATGACAGCGAGCGCTCCACGCAGACTCCCCCAGGAGAGCAGATGCTGCCAATTGAGCGGGATTTCCTCTTCCTTCTTGCTCCGGTTGAGCCACTTGGCGACCGGATATATGGAGAGTGCCCGACCGACTGCCACAACCACGACCGTCAGGATAATCGGGAGGATGAACTGCTTGAGTTCAATCGGCAGGCTGGCGAAGAGGAAACCCATAGTAATAAAGACGAGCGAGTTCACGAGAAAGGCGAAATAGCCCCAGAAACTCTCCATAAAATGATGACTCGTGAGGGAGAGCTTGGAACGGCCGTAGTTGCCGATCACCATGGCAGCCATCACCGTCGCGATGATAGACGAAAGCTTTATCTCCTGGCCAAACAGAACGAAGTAGTGTGAAATGACCTCGGAAAGGATGAATGTGAGGTGCGCAACAAGCATGGTGAGCGTAATCTCGATGTGTTCGTTATCCTCGACTTTCTCGATCAGCTTAGCAAAAAGGAAGCCCATGAAGATACCAAAGGCGACACCGCCGAACACCATAGTGCCAAACGTAAAGATACCCTCAAGGATCGTTGGCACGCCAGAAAAGCCCTTGAGGATGACTTCGAGAACGACCAGGAAAGCAGCGAGTGATGTCCCGTCATTGAAGAGGCTTTCTCCCTCAAAAAGAAATGCTAGACGGCGAGGAACCCCGAATTCCTTGAAAAGCGCTAGTACCGCCACAGGGTCAGTCGCGGAAATGAGCGCTCCGAAAAGCAACGTCGCCAAAAATGGCACTTCCATCCCGATAAGCCAGAGCACGGCATAGAGCGCGAAGGCGATGAAGAACATGGAAATAATGAGACTGCCAATCGAGAACCAAGAAACCGCCCGGATATTAGTCATGAGATCCCTCACCCGCATGTTATACGCCGATTCGAAGATGAGGATAGGCAGGAAAAAGTAGAAAAGGAGCTCAGGTGTCAGACGGAATTCCTGGAGGAAAGAGAAGAACGAAAAATGTGTGAGTGGAACCAGGAGCGAGCCGACCAACACCAAGAGCACCGTATATGGCAGGCGGATGCGCCGGGAGATAAAATACGTTCCGAGTGAGATGAGCAGCAGAACGAAAAAAGATAGTACCATTTCGAGCGACATAGCGTTTACTCCTTAAAAAAGAAAAGGTCAGAAAAATCTGACAACAGAATTAGTATCCTCCTTTCGTCTTTTTTTGTCAAAACAAAAATCCCCACCTTACGGCAGGGATTTCAAAAGAGCAGGCTTTGGAAACCTACTTGGCAACAGCAGTTGCACCAGCTTCTACAAGCTTCTTCACGATAGCTTCGGCATCAGCCTTGGCGATCTTCTCCTTGATAACCTTTGGAGCAGCATCTACCATATCCTTGGCTTCCTTGAGACCGAGACCAGTGACTTCACGAACCACCTTGATGACATTGATCTTCTGAGCACCAGCAGCAGTCAGTTCAACATCGAATTCAGTCTTTTCCTCGGCAGCTTCGGCAGCAGCAGCTGGAGCAGCACCCATCATCACAGGAGCAGCAGCAGAAACACCAAACTTGTCTTCAAGCACACCAACGAGTTCGGAAAGATCGAGCACGCTCATCTTTTCAATCTCAGATACGAGCTTTTCAAACTTCTCTGGAACAACGACGTCCTTCTTTTCTTCTGACATACGATTAACGTTATGATTACTTACTTAATAACAAATGAATTTACGCCTTCTTCCCTTCAATAGCCTTCAGCACCTGCACCAATCCACTGAGATTCCCACCCATGACTCTGACAAAACTGGCGATCGGAGCCTGAAGTGTACCCACGAGCTTGGCCCGCATTTCATCCTGACTTGGCAGTTTCGAAAGCGCCTTGACCTCAAGAGCAGAGAGGGCCTTTGTCCCCAAAGCTCCACCTTCAATTGAAAGTGTTACTTCTTTGTGCGCCTTCTGGAAATCAGCGATAACCTTGGCGGCAGCGACTTCATCATGAGAAAACGCCACACCGACCTGTCCCTCGAGCGCTCGGGCATCAACTTCGACACCGGCATTCTTGAGAGCAATATTGAGAAGCGTCTTCTTCATCACCTGCCAACTCGAGCCACTCTTACGCAATTCCTGACGAATAGCGGTGATGTCCTTTACGGTCACGCCCTTGTAGTTGGCAAAAACCAACGCCTTGGAACTCTTGATGCTCTCGGTAACTTGCTGCACCAGAGCCTCTTTCTGTTGTTTCGTATGTTGCATAATTTTTTCTAAAACAAAAATCTGCGGTATGACCGCAGACTTCGAAGAATCTTACTCTTGACGCTATCTTTTCGACTGTCATCGAGAGTGTTTCCTCGTGAGGGACTTCTGCGCTTAGGCGCTGCCTCATGTCTACGGAGTATTTGGTTGTATACCTAGGGTACGCTCTTTCTTACTTATCGTCAAGCCTTAGGCCTTTGGTTCTGTTTCAGGAGCAGCAGGCTCTTCAGCTACTGGAGTCACTTCTGCTTCGGCAGGCGTAGCCTCGGCGACGGGAGCAGCCTCAACTACTGACGCGGTCTCGGCGACAGGAACCTCTTCAGCCTTTACTTCTTCAGCTGGCGCAACCTCAGCAACTGGAGCTTCCTTCACTACTGGACGAGGCATTTTCTTGGCAATCTTCTTAGCCTCAACGATACCTTCACGAACGAGCATATTATGCACAGCATCAGAAACCTGAGCGCCCTGAGAAACCCAGTACAAAATACGATCTTTGTTGAGGATCGTGGTTTTCTTGTGTGGATCATAGCTTCCTACGATCTCCACATGACGCTTTCCAGGAGCCTTGGTATGTTCTTGCACCACCACTCGGAAATGAGCGCGGTTTCTTTTGCCTGTACGGTTGAGACGGATAGCCAACATATCAGATAACTACAAGATTTTAGAGATATTTACCCGCCTGTGGAGGGTACAAAGCCCATTCTAGCCCATTTCTCGATCTCTGTCAACAAAAGGGTGCTTTTTACTTTACTGCCAGTTTCCCGCCCTCCCCTATTTGATCGAGACGGATTGAGAGAAGCTGGGAAACACCATCGGCACCCATAGTGACACCGTAGAGCAGCCCGGCTTGAGCCATAGTCTCACGGTTATGAGTAATCGCAATAAACTGAGTGTGATCAGAGAGCTCTTGAAGCATCTTGGAAAAACGTCGGGAATTCGCCTCGTCGAGAGCCGCCTCCACTTCATCAAGCACGGCAAACGGTGGCGGATTGTGGGAAATAATAGCAAAGAGAAGAGCCAGTGACGTTAGAGAGCGCTCTCCGCCAGACAACATCGAAAGGTTGGTAATTTTCTTCCCAGGAGGACAGGCAAAAATCTCAATACCAAACTGATCATCTTCTTCAGACTCTTCTTCTGATTCCACTTCTTCACCATCTTCTTCCGCACTTTTGCGCCGCTTTATTTTCACGATATCAAGTTCCGCCTTGCCACCAGCAAAAATAATCTTGAAGTAGGCTTCAAATTTCTTCCGAATTTCTTTGAAGGCGTCCTGGAACACGCTATCGATCTTTTGATCCATTTCTTTCACCACCACCCGTAATGACTCACTCGCCTGTTTCAAATCAGCTGATTCACGAGTCAAAAATTGGAAACGCTCTTCTGTTTCTTGGTATTCTTCCACTACTAATGGATCGATAGTGCCAATATGCTCCACCTCCACCTTGAGCCGGGCAATTTCACGTTCTAGTTTTTCGCGTTCCACGGCTGTACCGTCGTATTTCAAATCATCGGGCTTCACGGAAAGCTCTTCGCGTACTAATGTCACCAGATCCTCTTCGCGTACTTCGACACGCGCCAAACGCACCTTCACCTCATTCAGCTGATCCTTGAGCAGCGTCAACTGTCTTTCCTTTTCACGCCACAATTTTTCTTTCGTAAAGAAGGTCTCTCGACTCGTACGACTGACTTCTCGAATCATCTGCAATTCACTCTCCTTCTGAGACAAGAGTTTCTGTGCCTGCTCGAGTTTGGTATTAAGCATCTTCTTTTCTGCTTCATACTGAGCCAAACGTTCGTCACTCGCTTTCTTTTCATCATCTGGCAGAGCAATCACCTTCTTTTCTTTGACACTGCCCTCGCCAGCCTTCTGGTCCAGGTCATGGAGTTTCTGCTTAATCACCTGAGCAAATTCCCGGATATCCTGCAGATCTTC
Source organism: uncultured Bdellovibrionales bacterium (assembly GCA_964612055.1). Lineage (GTDB taxonomy): Bacteria > Patescibacteriota > Minisyncoccia > Moranbacterales > UBA1568 > UBA1568. The sequence goes on along the minus strand of CAZTBI010000001.1, from coordinate 89,166 downwards.
TAGTTTTTCAACATGCTGGATACGATCGATCAATTCAGCTTGATGGGTCCGAATTTCATCAAGCGCTTTGCGGACATAGTTCAAATCGACCGGTATCACCCGGATAACTTCCTGTTCCTTTTGTTTCTCCTTTTCGATCTCAATTTTTCCTTCGACGACACTGCGATCACGCAGGAGCGTATTCGCCTCCTCACGCAATTTTGATAATTCGGTATTGATATTCTCTTCCTTGCTCTGATCTTCCATGGTCGCCGAAGCTTCCGTCACTTCCCGCTGGAGCGTATTGGTTTCGACTTCGATATCAAAAACTGACTTTTGCAAAACATCACGCTCTCCCGCGAGCTTCCCTCGCTCTCCCTGAAAGTTATCCCAGAGGTAACTATAGAGAAGCACTTGTTTCTCTCGTAATTTGAGGGCAATATCCTTTCCTTGGGATGCCTTTTCTGCCTGACGACGGAGATTCTTCAGATGCGGCTCGATCTCCGTGGTCAGCGCATCGACACGCACCAGATTTTCCCGAGTACTTTCCAGTTTCCGCAGGGCTCGCTCTTTTTCAATCTGGTATTGCTTCACGCCGGCTGCGTCCTCGAAAATAGCACGCCGCTCAATCGGCGTCGCATTGAGCACGGCATCAGACATACCCTGAGTGATAACACAGTAGCTGTCCTTGCCGATACCGGCTTTGGCCAATAAATCCACGATGTCCATGAGACGGACTCGTGAACCGTTGATCAGGTATTCGCTTTCACCGCTCCGATAAATCTTGCGTGTGATCGAAACCTCCGCAAACTCAATTGGGATACGCTTGTCAGAGTTATCAAAATAGAGCGTCACCGAAGCGGCTCCGAGGCGCGTTTTCTTATCTGTCCCGGCAAAGATAACGTCTTCCGATTTCTTACCACGCAAGTTTTTCGATGACTGCTCACCAATAGCCCACCGAATAGCATCAGCCACGTTGGACTTTCCAGAGCCATTGGGCCCCACAATCGCCGTAATACCGCACTTGCCTCCTTCGGCAATATTGCATTCCGGCAGAAAATCCAAAGTCGTCTTATTGGCAAAAGACTTAAAGCCACTAATTTCGAGTTTCTTGAGATACACGGAAGGTGAAGTAAAATTCAAAAAGAAAAGCCAGAACGACTTTTCTTCATTATAAAGCATTTTCAACCAAAAGAAAAAAGTCTCTTTCGAGACTTTCCTGAAAGCTAGAAACCGCAAGCGATTTACTGCCAGCCTTTGGCGATAAGAGCTTGTTTAGCGGCTTCGCGTTGTGATTCCTGCTTGGAAGCGCCCTCTCCTTCGGCGATCTTCTCTTCGCCCAAATAAACTCCGGCAATGAAATGTCGGTCGTGATCCGGTCCCCACTCCTTGATGACTCGATACCCCGGAGTAATGCCCATTTTTTCCTGAGCCAACTCCTGAAAACGACTTTTGGCATCCGTATGAAGTCCCTGTTCAAAGACCTCCGGCAAATGACTCATGACGTATTTTAAAATAAAGTCTTTGGCTGCATCGTAGCCCTGATCAAGGTAGAGTGCTCCGATGATCGCTTCTACCGCGTTAGCCACCAAATACCCCCGAGCCCGACCGGTATCCTTGGCCTCTCCCCGACTCATAAGCAGGAAATCTTGCATCCCCAAATCACGACCGATCTTGGCCAGCATATCGCCATTAACCAAGGCGGCTCGAAAACTCGTGAGCTCCCCTTCCGGATTCTCGTAATTGTGAAACAAATTTTCTGTCACCACCAATTCCAATACCGCATCACCCAAAAATTCCAGGCGTTCATTGTGAGGATACTGGTACCCCTTGTGTTCATTGAGGTAGGAACGGTGAGTCAACGCTTCTTGAAACAAAGCAATCTGACGCACTTCAATCCCCAAATCTTTCTTCAGTTTTTCGATATCAATCTCTCTATTCATACCTTTTCAGTCATTGTTCTTATGAAAAAGGCGCCAACATGAGCGCCTACTTCTCTTTCTTATGGGAAACAGCGGACTTTCCTTTCGGAGCAGTCTTGGCAGGCTTCTTTATTTTCTTTTCATCATCTGGAGAGACAGTTTCTTCTTTCGGATGAGCTCCTTCTCCATGCTTGTGATTCTGGGAAACATCATCCTTCATCGGCTCGCCCATCTCACGATAAATCGTTCCCAAAACTCCATTCACAAAACGCGGACTAGCATCGCTCCCAAAGGTCTTGGCCAGTTCGATGGCCTCGTTGATCGCTACTTTCGGCGGCACTTCCTCATAGTTCCCAAACATGAGCTCGTAGATACCAAGACGCAAGACATTTCTATCCACGACTGTTACCTGCTCAAGTGGCCATTCTGGAGCACACTTTTCAATAAGCTTATCGATCGTAGCACGCTCACGAAGCGTCCCTTCCATCAGGTGCTCAGCAAAAATAGTGTCTTCAAGACCCGGAGCGAATTCAGCAATATTGTGCTTCAAGATATCACGCGCATGATCATCTTGCTTGCCCAAAAAATCCCACTCGAAGAGTGACTGCATTGCTACTGATCTTTGAAGATGCCGGTTTGCCATTTTTGTTTTGCTGCTAGAAACCCAAAAATTACTACCCTACTCTGTATAGCTCTATTATAAACATAATTGAGCAAACCCTCCAGAGGCGGGCAGGGATCGAGGGGTTTCTAGGCAGACTTTTTGGATGTTTCCAGTTTCGGAGCCATTTTGACCACTTCTTTTCCTTTGTAAAAACCACAAGCTGGGCATGCACGGTGTCCCAAAACAGGAGCCTTACACTTCGGACACTCTTTGGTATTCACCAACTTTACATCGTACTGCTTACGAGCACGATCACGACGATGCCTTGTATGTCTTTGCTTTGGTAGAGCCATAACAGTAACGGTTCCTCTGAAAATTTACGTTGCTCTCAATGTAACACGGGATTTCCCTTTTGGCAAGACTCAGGCTCTGCGCTCCGTGTTCCCGGAGTTCCCTTGGGCACGCCTGGAGCCGAAAGCATGGTCTTTTCAGTCTTCTGAAAAGTTTCGGTGAAGAGTAACAAAAACATGCTGGTGTTTTTGTGGCACAAGGGAATTTCTGGGAACACGGAGTTCTTACTTCTTCTTCGGTTTCAAGACACTTGAGAACCGCTTGTTGGCATTCTCGGGAATAGAAAGAAGTACCGGTTTAAAAGACATACGATGGATTGGACTCGGGCCATACTTGCGAAGCGAATCCATATGCTCCTTGGTGCCGTAGCCCTTATGTCGAGCAAAGCCATACTGCGGATACTCCTGGTCATATTCCGTAATCAACCGGTCTCGCGTCACCTTGGCTATGATCGACGCAGCCGCAATAGACTTCACCGTACTGTCACCCGATACTACCGCTTCCTGCGCCCCAGAGAAACTCGGGAGAAGCTGATTCCCATCAACTAAAAGATATTCTTTCCCGCGTGCTTCCGGTATAGAACGCAATAAATCAGATAGAGCCGTCTTCATAGCCAGAAATGTTGCCTGCAAAATATTCACCCGATCAATGGTTTCGGCATTCACAATACCAACCCCGACATGAAAGTGTTCTTGGATTAGAGAAAATATTTTTTCTCGTTGCTTTTCAGAAAGCTTCTTCGAATCACGAATCAGAGTAAAGTCTTTTTCAAGTTCCGGAGGAATGATAAAGTCCGGACGCTTATAATACACTGCCGCTGCGACCACTGGCCCGCACAAAGGCCCTCGTCCCGCCTCATCTACCCCAACAACAAAAACCTCTCCTCTTGAGATAATTTCCCGCTCTTTTTCAAAGGTTGTCGTTTGCATAGCTTCATTATATACTATGCACAGATAACTTCTCTGCAGAACCCAATGGTATATCCTGGGCTATGAGGGAATACAACGCTATGAAAAACTACACCCTTCGCACCTCCAGCTTTTATAAGTCTGGTTTTTTGTTTGCTTGATTTCTGAATTATGCCGTTCACTCACCTCCACGTTCACTCCCACTACAGCCTCCTCACTGCTCTCCCGAAAATCGAGGAACTCTTGGCGCAGGCCAAAGAGTACGGGATGACGTCCATCGCGCTGACCGACACTTCCGCCATGTACGGTGCCGTGGAGTTCTATAGCAAAGCCAAAGAATACGGTATCAAAGCAATCATCGGAACCGAAATCTACGTCTGCAAAGACCTCTACAGCAAGAACAATACCAGCGAAGATCGCAGACGCACCCAACTCGTGCTCCTCGCCAAAAATGATCGGGGTTACAAAAACCTGATGAAGATCATCTCTGTCGCTCAGCTCGACGGCTTCTACTACAAGGCTCGAGCCGACAAAAAACTTCTGCGCCAATACCACGACGGACTGATCGCCCTTTCTGGGTCACTCCAGGGAGAAATTCCAAGCGAAATCGTCTATGGTAACTACGAACGTGCCAAAGCGATTGCCTTGGAGTATCAGGACATCTTTGGCAAGGATAATTTTTACCTCGAACTCGGTCCACACACTGAAAACGAAAATCAGATTGCGGTAAATCAGGGATTGGTGCAGATCAGTCAAGAAACCGGTATCCCCGTGGTCGCCGCTGTCGACGTTCACTATGTCAAAAAAGAGCACGCCGAAACCCAAGATATTCTCCTTTGTATCCGCGACAACAAGAAGGTGACGGATCACGAACGCTTCAGCATGAAAGAGTTCGACCTCTCACTCCGTTCAGGAGAAGAAATGGCTGAGATCTTCAAAGACATCCCGGAGGCTATAACGAATACTGGGAAGATTGCCGATGTCTGCAACGTCACCATCCAAATGGGAGAAAATCATCTGCCAGAATTTCCCTTGCCTCCCGGCGTGACAGCTGATAGCGCCCTGCGCGAACTCTGTGAAATCGGTCTCAAAAAACGCTATCCTGATCGTGAGGCCACAGCCGTGGAGCGGGAGCGCATGGACTATGAGCTCTCCGTTATCGAGAAGATGGGCTTTGCCTCATACTTCTTGATCGTCCAGGACTTTACCAACTGGGCCAAGGATAACGGGGTCATCGTCGGCCCAGGACGCGGTTCAGCTGCCGGATCGTTCGTTGCCTACCTCACCAGAATCACCAACGTTGATCCGATAGCATTCAATCTCATTTTTGAACGCTTCCTGAACCCAGAGCGTGTCTCCATGCCAGATATCGACATGGACTTTGCCGATGACCGTCGTGATGATGTCTTGAACTATGTCCGGGAAAAATACGGAAATGATCGTGTGGCACAGATCATTACCTTTGGAACTATGGCTGCACGAGCTGCTGTGCGTGATGTCGGCCGCGCCCTCGGACTCCCTTACGACTTCTGCGACAAAACATCAAAGATGATCCCGATGTTCACCTCGATCGCCAAAGCGCTCGAAGAAGTACCGGAATTCAAACAATGGTACAGCGAAAATGCCGATGCCAAAAAACTTATCGATACCGCTCTCAAACTCGAAGGCTTGGTCCGTCATGCCTCGATGCATGCTTGCGGCGTAGTCATCACCAAAGATCCAGTCACCGAATACACTCCTCTCCAACGCGTTTCCGGAAGTCGAGAAGGGGTCGTGACACAGTACGCTGCATCAACCAAATCAAACGCTGTCGAAAAGATTGGATTGCTCAAGATGGACTTCTTGGGATTGAAAAACCTCACTATCATCCAAAACACCCTCCGCATCGTCAAGGCCCTGAAGAAAATGCCGGAACTGTGTGGAAAACTTGGCATTGATCCGAACAACACCGCTGTTTCCGCTATTCTCGATCACCTGCCACTCGACGACACTGCTTCGTACAAGCTGCTCCAGGAAGCTCACACTACCGGAGTCTTCCAGTTGGAAAGTTCAGGCATGAAACGCTATTTGAAACAGTTGAAACCAACCGTCTTCGAAGACATCTTGGCGATGGTCGCCCTCTACCGTCCTGGTCCGATGGATGCTATTCCCGACTTCATCGAAAGCAAGCACGGGCGGAAGAAGGTGACGTACCTTCATCCACTCCTCGAGCCGATCTTGCAGAATACCTACGGTGTCATCGTCACCCAAGACCAGGTACTCGAAATCGCCCGAAAGTTCGCCGGCTTCTCCTATGCCGAGGCCGACATCCTCCGTAAGGCGGTGGGTAAGAAGATCAAGGAACTTCTCGATGAGCAACGCGAGAAATTTATCAGTGGCGCTGTCCGCAATCCCGATATCACCCGGAAGCAGGCTGAAGAGGTCTGGGACTTTATCGAACCGTTCGCTCGTTATGGTTTCAACCGCGCTCATGCTGCCTGTTACGCCTTGATCGGTTATCAGACTGCCTATTTGAAAGCGCACTACCCGACAGAGTTCATGGCCGCCCTCCTGACGTCCGACCAAGACAACATTGATCGTATTGCCATCGAAGTGACCGAGGCTCGGGAAATGGGCCTGGAAGTCATGCCACCTTCCGTCAATGAAAGTTTCGAGGAATTTTCAGTGATCATCGATGATGACGGGACGGAACGGTTACGCTTCGGGCTAAATGCCGTAAAGAATGTCGGTTCCGTCGTGACCAACGAAATCGTCGCCGAGCGGAAACGTGGTGGCAAATATGTGACTCTCGAAGACTTCGTGGAACGCGTACAGACCAAAGATCTCAACAGGAAATCCGTCGAAGCCCTGATCAAGGTCGGTGCTCTGGAGGATTTCGGTGAACGCCAGATGCTCCTCGATAATCTCGACGCTATCTTGCGTCATGGTAAAAATTTGAGAACTATATCAGAAACTCATGCCGATAGTCTCTTCGGCAGCATGGCTATGCCCGCCAGCAAGATAAAGTTCGCTCCATCCGCTAAAGCTGACAAGAAAACCCGTCTCGTTTGGGAAAAAGAACTCCTCGGTCTCTATGTCAGCGACCATCCAACAAGCGAATACCAAGCCTACTTCAACCGCACTGCTACTCCACTCGGAAGCCTCGAGAAACAAGGAGATGGTGCTCGGGTTCGCCTCGGCGGCGTCATCACGACCGTGCGCAAAGTACTCACCAAAACTGGAAGCAACATGTACTTTGTTGGTCTCGAAGATATGACGGGTCGCGTCGAGATGCTGGTTTTTGGCAAAGCAGCTGAACGGACTGGTGATTCTTGGATTCCTGGAGAGATCGTCATCGTCGATGCTCGAGTCTCTTTCAAAGAAGGTCAGCTACGTTGTCTGGCTGAAGGAGTAGAAAAAATCTCACCTGATACATTGCAACACTTCGCTCGCGCCGAAGCTACTCGTACCAAACTGGAACGTCCTCGCGCTGCAGAGCCAGTTCCTTCTGCAGAAAGTAAAGAAAAGCTCATGATCACTATCGGCGGAAGCGAACCAACTAAAACCATCGAGACTCTCTCGAAGCTCCTCAAAACTCTCCCAACAGGCACCAAGAAAGTTTCCGTGAAGCTTGCCAGCACCACTATCGAGACCACTTTTTCTGTCGCCCCCACCGAAGACAACCTTGCTCAGATTAAAACGATTGATGGTGTTGAGAGAATTTCTTAAATGAAAGAGCGAAGGAGCTCACTTGAGACGCCAAATTTCTTTCAGCAAGAATCTTCCAAAGTAACCCTGGAACCCGAACGGGCATGGTTTTTTCCGAAGGAAAAAGAGTGCGGGTGGAAGCGTAGAGCAGCTTGCCACGCCAGGGCAAGCAAGCGGTACTTTGAAAGGTTGCTTGCTGATGCAGAAATTTATAAATTCTTTGCCAAAAAAGAGAAATATGACATACTAGTGCGATGCGAAAATCATTCCACAAAACTCTTGTCATTATGGGACCGACAGCTTCTGGCAAGTCGGATTTAGCCATTGCTCTCGCTCAAAAATACAATGGCGAAATCATCTCGGCCGATAGCCGACAAGTCTACCGTGGCATGGATATCGGTACTGGCAAAGTGACCAAGGCTGAACAAAAACTGGCCAAACATCACCTTCTCGACGTTGGCAGTCCAAAGCGAAATTACAACGTCACTCATTTCGTCCGCGATGCTAAGAAAATTATAAACGATATCAAAAAGCGCCAGAAAAACCCGATTATCTGCGGTGGTACTGGATTTTGGATTCAAGCCCTCCTCGAAGAAAATACTTTTCCAGCCGTAAAACCTGATATGGCACTCCGGAAGAAGCTTGATAAACTCTCAGCTGAAGAGCTCTTCGCGCAACTGAAAAAGAAAGATTCTACTCGTGCCAAAAATATTGATCCCAAGAATAAGATTCGTCTCATCCGAGCCCTGGAGATCGTCGCTGCACTTGGTAAAGTCCCTCCCGTCCAAAAACCGAAGATCAAAGATCGGGAATCTTTCCTCATTATCGCTCTCAATCCGCCAAAAGAAACACTCAATAAGAACATCGAGACGCGGCTAGAGAAGCGTCTCAAAAAAGGCATGCTCGCTGAAGTAAAGAACTTACGTGCCAGCGGACTGAGCTTCAAAAAACTCGAAAGCTTCGGCCTAGAATACAAATACATCGCTCTTTTTCTCCAAGGAAAAATTTCAAAAGAAGAAATGAAAGAACGTCTGAACTTTGAAATCCGCCACTACGCCAAGCGCCAAATCACCTGGCTGCGCCGTTTCGAAAAAATGGGCGCCAAGATTCATTGGATTACCGAAGCTAAAGAAGCAGAAAAACTTTTCTAAGGAATAAAAAAGGTGCTCCGAATTTTCTCGTAGCACCTCTGACGTTCTTCCGAATCCGTACTTCTCAGAACAGCGGCGTATCGCGCACGTCTTCGGCACGTTGCGCAGCAGCACGCATTGCTTGCTCCCGTTCAAGCGAGTGTTGCTTCCATCGTTCCAAGTACTTCCGATACCAGGCCTGAATTCTCGCCGAAGCGACCGGGTCCAGCTCCAGCTTGGAAGGCGGACTTTTGTCCATGGTGAATCCCCTCGTTGTTTGCGGGATTATTCCCACACCAAAAGTAGCTTAAACAAGAAATTTAAGCAAGTAGGTTTTATGCAAGTTTTTTGCGAAGTATTTCTGAAACCATTTGAGGATTGGCCTTCCCTTTCGATTCCTTCATCACCTGACCAATCAAGTATTGAAAGGCATTTTGTTTACCAGCCTTGTAGTCGGTCACTGACTGCTCATTTCGCTCCAAGACCAAATCCACCGCTTTTTCGAGCGCTTCAGTATCATTCACCTGGCCCAAGTTGAGACGATCGATGATGTGCGTCGGATCCGTGTCACCATCAGAGCCACGATACATCTCTCCCAGGACTGTCTGCGCCGCACTGGAGTTGATCTTACCATCAGCCACAATACCGATAAACTCAGCGTAGTTTTCTGCTTTGATAGGCAGATCTTCGATAGACTGGTTATTTTCAGTAAGATGCTTGCGGAGTTCGGTCAACATGTAGTTCGCCGCGAGTTTCACGGCACGCTCAAGGGGCGCTATTACTTCTTTGGCCTGCACTTTTTCTTCAAGCTCGCTCACCACCGCCTCGAAGTATTCCGAAAACTTTCGTTCTTCGGTCAAAATAATGGCGTCATTCTCTGGCAGGCCATACTGCGTAACGAAACGCTTCAGCTTGGCATGAGGTAACTCAGGGAGTGTCGCGCGAAGCTCTTCGACATATGCCTCATCAAATTCAAAGGGTGGAATATCTGGCTCAGGGAAATAACGATAATCATGGGCTGATTCTTTCTTGCGCTGAGAGACGGTGATGTTCTTATTCTCATCCCAACCCCTCGTTTCCTGGATCAGCTTCTCCCCTTTATCAAGCGCCTCGGTCTGACGGACAATCTCATACTCAATAGCACGCTCAACAGAACGGAACGAGTTGATATTCTTGACCTCAACTTTCGTACCAGACAAACGATCAGAGCCTTCTGGATAGAGCGAGATGTTCACTTCACAACGCATCTGCCCCTTTTCCATATCAGCATTAGAAACATCGAGATAGCGCAAAGTCTGACGGAGCGTCTGACAAAACAATCCGACATCCTTGCTGTTAGTGAAATCAGGCTCGGTCACCAGTTCCATGAGCGGCACCCCGGCACGATTGTAGTCAACGAGCGTATAGTCTGCTCCTCCCGGATGCATTGACTTCCCTGTATCTTCTTCCAGATGAATACGGGTAATTCGAAATGATTTGTCCCCAATCACCATTGTCCCTTTTTCACAAAAGGGTTCATCGTACTGAGAAATCTGATAGCCCTTTGGCAGATCAGGATAGAAATAATTCTTGCGATCAAATTTCGACTGGAGACGTAGGGTGCAACCCAAAGCAAGTCCGACACGCTGCACCGCCTTGATAGCAGCAGCGTTGGGTACTGGTAATGCCCCAGGCTGCGCTGTACACACCGGACAGATGTTCACGTTCGGTTCTGTTTCCATACCCAAACCATTCTTGCAGGAGCAGAACATCTTCGATTTCGTTTTGAGCTCAGCATGCACTTCCATGCCGATAGTCACGTTGTATTTCATACCTAAAATTCTCTAATGAGTGCCGGTACTGCCAAATCCACCTTCACCTCTTATGGTATCATCTAACTCGGTCACTTCGCAAACTTCTGGTAATTCCACTCTTTGGATCAATAATTGGCTTATTTTAGCGCCTTTTTCGAACTTCTGAGTCTCTTCTGAAAGATTCACCATAATAACTCCGATTTCTCCACGGTACGATGCATCAATGACGCCACCCATAGTTTTGACTCCCCACTTATGCGGCACACTCGACTTATCCCAGATGAGACCGACAAAACCAGAAGGGATAGCGAGTGCAATACCAGTTTTAACCGTTCGTCTTTCCCCAGCCGCCAATTCAAATGTTTCGTACGAGTAGAGATCTAAACCCGCATCATCATGATGCGCCCGAGCAGGCACGGTCGCATCTGGATACAATTTTTTGACATTTAGTTTCATACAGACTAGATATGCTTGTTGATAATCTTTTGGATATCTTGAGCAACCTTTTCCATTGACTGCTCCCCATCAACAACATACACATTCTTATATTTCTTATCTTTGACAAGAGCTAGATAGGTCTTATAGACCTTCTGCAAAATTTTCTCTTTCTCAAAGAACTCTTTCAGTGGCCGACCACTATTAATACGACGAATGCACTCTTTTGGAGTAACTTTCAGAAATATAGTCACATCGGGGTTAGGAAATTTTTCACTAATAGCTTTCAACCACTTCACATCATTATTGAGTGATCCGAAGGCAATAGTGGAAAAGAAGTAGCGACCTGAAATAACATGATGGCCCTTTTCTTGTACAGGGTATATCTCAGCCTCGAGATGATGGGCACGATCCGCAGAGTAAAGAAGCTGGATACCGGTATTACTCAGTGACCAGTGATGCCTGAGTAAAGATCGTATGAGTCCGCCAATTAAATTTTGTGTTGGCTCTGAAGTTACATACACCTTCTCATTTTTTGACTTGAGATATTTCTCAAGCAACGCGATTTGTGTCCCTTGCCCGGCCCCATCCAACCCTTCAAAAACGATGAATTTTCCTTTTTTCATACAGTCACAGAATTATTTCTTTAGATCAACCAAAGCTTTGTCAATCTGCGCATACAGATCCTCCAAAGTTCCATTATTATCAATTACGACATCAGCGTACTCTCTTAATTTTAAGATCACGTTATCAGCCGCGTGCTCATGATCCTTCATAAACTGTTCCATCGTTTTACCAGCATCGTCAGACTTTTCTCCACGCTTTACTAACCGGTCATACCGCACCTTCATCTCTGCATCAACAAAAATAAACTTAAAATGAGGAAATGTTTTCAGAAATTCAAGCTCAGCCACCTTACGAATACCATCAAAAACAATGATTTCAGCATCTGCATCAACCTCCGCATCAGCCACCAACGTACGAGAAAGAACATTTTCCCCGAAATATGCCCGGAGCGCCTCAGCAAGATTCGCTAAACTGATACGGTCATAAGGCAAATGGAGACGCTTCAAAATATCCTTTAGGATAATGGAATAGCGATAATACTTGGCACCATGCGTTTCCGTGATGTATGAAGTCACTGTATCTTTCCCAGCGCCGATCTCGCCTGCCACACCTAAAATAATCTTTGCCATGATATTGAGTTAATTCTTTTCGAGAACAAAATACGTATAATGATATTCTCCGCTCTGACCTTCTTCCTGACTGATGACTTTCTGAAATTCTGAATACTCTGGGAAAAAAGTGTCTGCTTCGTGCGTCCCCTGCACCAGAGTCAGATACAGTCGATCAATCATCGGAAGAAACTGTTTATATATACTCGCACCACCGATGACAAAAACTTCTTCCGATTCTTCTTCCTTAGCTTTTTGCAACGCCTCATCAAGTGAGTGCGCCACGAGGCATCCTGGAAGTTCCAGATCCGCACTCATAGTCATGACAATATTCTTCCGGTTAGGAAGCGGTCGCCCAATCGAACGATACGTATTTTCACCCATAATCACAACGTGACCCGTCGTCAATTCCTTGAAGCGTTTCAAATCTTCTGGTATATGCCAAAGAAGCATATTGTCTTTGCCGATGGCGCGCGCTTCATCAACAGCAACGATCATACTAAGTCGTGGAGTATTCATGTAACAGGTGTTTAGACGGCGATTGGAGCCTTGATCGCTTCGTGTGATTGATAATTCTCAAGGGTGAAATCCTCAAGTTTGAAATCAAAGATATTTTTCACTGCCGGATTGAGCTTCATGATTGGGAGTGGCAACGGATCACGAGAAAGCTGCTCCTTCACTTGATCATGATGATTGCTATAAATATGCACATCACCACCAGTCCATACGAATTCTCCTGGTTCCAAATCACAGACCTGCGCTACCATCATGGTCAAGAGTGCGTAGGAAGCAATATTAAATGGCACACCGAGAAAGGTGTCGCAGCTCCGCTGGTAGAGCTGGCACGACAATTTTCCGTTGGCGACATAGAACTGAAAGAGGCAGTGACACGGTGGGAGTCCCGCCTTGGCCATCTCCTCTATATCGGCGACATTCCAAGCCGATACAATTAAGCGTCGATCATCTGGTTTTGCCTTGATGCGCTCGATCACCTGGGTGATCTGATCAATATGCCGGCCATCTGGTGTTGGCCAATTGCGCCACTGGTACCCATAAATTGGTCCCAGCTCGCCATAGTCTTTGGCAAAAGCTTCATCTGTTTTGATCTTTTCGATAAAAGCCGTGATACCAGTTTTCCACTCTGCACTCCCCGTTACTGGCACCGCTTGTCCGGTACGCTGCAAGTATGCCTTGTAGGGCCACTCGTCCCAAATATGAACATTATTCTCCGCCAAATATTTCAAATTGGAATCGCCTTTCAAAAACCAAAGGAGCTCGACGATGATTGAACGAAGCGCCATCTTCTTGGTCGTCATGAGCGGAAACCCTTGAGAGAGATCAAAACGCATCTGATATCCGAAGACACTGCGTGTTCCGGTACCAGTCCGGTCACCCTTGTCGACCCCGTGCTCCTCGATATGCTTCAGAAGATCAAGATATTGGCGCATAATAGTATGGGAAAAATTATCTCTCAATATTTCATTTTATCGCACAAAAAGGACTTCGGCAAACAAAGAAAAACCCCTCACTTGGAGGAGCTTTTTTTCTTGAAATTGAGGTGCATTTTTGAGGCCTGGGGCTTCGTGTCACCCTTGTACTTAGAATTAAGTCCCTTGGAACCATACGGACGTTCACAGGGTGAGGAGAGGTACTCGAAAGCCATCTGGCCAATCGGCATGCCGTAATAAAGCTTGAGCGGGATCTTTCCAGCATTGAAAAGTTCCAGCGTCATCTTGAGACAATTTCCAGCATCCAAGAAACCCGCTGTTGTATGAATGATGAGACCGAGACGCCCAAGAGAGCTCTTACCTTCGAGACGACCAACGAGCTTATCAGAAACCCCCGTCTCTTCGAGTAATACCCCAAGAGCAAACTCTCCCGGATGGAGAATAAACGGCTCATCTTTTGCGATGTCAATCTTTTTCATCAAGTCCTTGGAAATATCCCTCGGGTCAATGACGAAATTAGCATTGGTATTGAATACCAGAAAATGACGATCGAGGTGCACATCATAACTTGCTGGCTGGAGACATTCCGCTTTGAATGGCTTGATAGTAATCTCCTTCGTTTTGAGCTCCTTCTTGATGTCACGATCTGAGAGAATCATAGGCGTGTTGTTTTTTTTTGACAAAAGAGACCCTGAAGCGAGGATCTCTTTTAAAGGCTTAGGCTTTAAGAGTCAGACTTGGACCCATGGTCGAGCACACGGAGAGGGACTTGATCAGTTTGCCCTTCATGTTCTCAGGCTTGGATTTGTCGAGTGTTTCACGGAATGTCTGGTAGTTCTCAGCAAGTTGTTCAGCTGTAAAGGAGAGTTTGCCAATCACCTGGTGCACATTGCCGGTGTCATCATTCTTGAAGCTCACTTTCTTTCCTTTCTTGAGCATCTCCACTGCTTCCTTGATCTTGACCGTGACAGTCTCAGTCTTCGGTGATGGCATCATACCCTTTGGTCCAAGGATCTTCGCAATGACAGCCAATTTAGGCATCATTTCTGGAGTCGCCAAGATCACATCGAAATCTGTCCCGGGAGAAAGCTTACCGGACTTAATGTCGGCAATAACTTCTTCGCCACCGATCAGATCCGCCTCTGCTTCTTTAGCCTCTGCTTCTTTGGTGCCAGTAATAACTACTACCTTCTGAGCGCGGCCTGTACCATGTGGCAAAATAACCGTGGCACGAACCATTTCGTCGGATTTCTTTGGGTTGATACCGAGACGCACATGCACCTCGACAGACTCGTCAAACTTGGCGGTCTTATTGTCCTTGAGAAATGCCAGGGCCTCTTCCGGAGCATACTCTTTCCCGACTTCGAGCTTCGCTACGGCGTTACGATATACTTTTCCGTGTTTCATAGTGTTCTCGTGGTACAAACGCTTTTTAAGGCTCCCACAATTACCAATTTAAAATCTAGTCAACTACCTTTATCCCCATCGAACGAGCGGAACCAGCAATAATCTTCATAGCAGCCTCGACATCGTTGGCTGAGAGATCAGACATTTTCTTTTCAGCAATCTCACGAACCTGAGCCATAGTCACCTGTCCCGCTTTGTCCTTGAGTGGGTTGGCAGCAGCCTTTGCAATACCGGCAGCCTTCTTCAAAAGATCAGAAGCTGGTGAAGTCTTCAAAACAAACGTAAAGGTACGATCTTCGTACACGGTAATTTCAGCTGGTACCACATCACCCATACGATCCTGGGTAGCCGCATTGAACTTGCTACAGAAATCCTGAATGTTCAATCCGTGCTGACCAAGCGCCGGTCCGACTGGAGGAGCTGGATTCGCCTTGCCTGCGGCGATCTGCAGTTTGATAACGGTCTTTATTGTCTTTGCCATAGTATTCTAAAAATCAGTTACTTAGCCTTTCTTTACCTGGAGGAAATCAAGCTCGACAGGAGTTTCACGACCGAAAATAGAGACGAGCACCTTTACCTTCCCCTTTTCCTCATCAATTTCCTGAATCTTGCCTTCAAATTCCTTGAACGGTCCGTCGACAATCTTCACGGCATCACCAACATGGACATCAATCTTGTACTTCGGTTCAGCGACACCCATGCGCTTCTTCAGAGCATCAATTTCTTTCGTATCAATCGGAGTCGGAGTGGTACCAAGACCAATGAAACCAGTCACGTTCGGAGTATTGCGCACGACGTACCAAGAAGCATCGGTAACCATCATATCAACGAGTACATACCCAGGATAGATGCGCTCTTCTACTACCACACGCTTTCCACCCTTGATCTTGATCTTCTTCTCCTTTGGAACCAAGACATCGAAAATATGGTCCTGCATATCCATAGACTCAATACGCTGCTTCAAGTTGCGAGCGACGTTGTCTTCGTAGCCAGAGTAGGTATGGAGCACATACCAGGCGCGACCATGATGTTGAGTTTGCTTTGCCATACGAAACTGACGAGTAAAAAATTATTGGAGGAGATAACGCTCCACGAGAAAACCAAATAAAAAGTCCAGACTTCCCAAAAATATTGCGACTGAGAGACTCATCACGACTACCAAAAAAGTGTAGCGAGCGACTTCTTTTTGCGATGGCCAATTGACCCGCAAAAGCTCTACTTTAGCCTCTCGAAGAAATGTCAGTATCGCTTGCATATTTTGAGCCTCTTAAAAAAAGCCCCGAGGGCTTTGTGAAATAAAGATATCAGGAAAGGGAAGAATTGTCAACGGAGCCAAAAACACCCTCTTCCTGGGCTAAAAAAGCTCTACTTCGTCGAAAAACTTCTGGAAATAGTCCAAATAACGCTTGGCGTCATCCCGAGAAAGAACGAGGTTCGGATCATGAATGATCTGATTACGGGCCTCGTGAGCCTCTATCAAAAGTTCCTTGGTTTCAAGCTGTCCGCCGCGTACCTGCTCAAACTTATCCGCCATAGTCGTCCCCTGGTAGCCGATACCGCCCAATATCTCATCGGCCAAGGCATCCGCTTCCAAGACTGCGACCTTGTACTGTGAAGGGTTATCACTTCCGAGGCGCGCTTTTATCGCCTCCCAACGCTTGATGAGCTTACTCTGAGACATAAGTGGTCGCTCAGCACCATAGAGCACTGCTTTCAGGTCGGAAGAGACTCCCTTGAGCATAAGCAAGAGCACGACATCAACAAAGAGCACCGCCACATAGACAAAGAGGAAAAACTTTATGGCCGACCAAAAAATCGAGTGATCGAAGAAATAGCTCAGCTTCGACCAAATAAGTATGGCGACTTGTGTCAGATCAACCTCCATATTGAAAAATTTCTATTGTTTTTGTGTTTCGAAAGCGTGCGCTACGGAAAGAAGTGTCTCTTCATCAAACCATTTGCCTAAAAGCTGCCCTCCAATAGGAAGATTCTTTCCTTCTTCCAGGACAGTACCGATAGGAAAGGATATCGCCGGGACACCGGTCAGGTTGGCTGTAACCGTATAGATATCACCGAGATACATCTTGAGCGGATCCGTTGTCTTCTCTCCAATCTTGAAGGCTGGCTCTGGTGCAGTCGGAGAAAAAATGAGATCCACTTCTTCAAACGCCTTTTCAAAATCCTGTTTCAAGAGAGCCCGGACTTTCTGCGCTTTGAGATAATAGGCATCGTAATACCCCGAGGACAAGCTGTGCGTCCCAAGCATGATACGCCGTTTCACCTCATCTCCGAGTCCATGACGTCTGGTATCGAGATACGTTTCAAGTAAGGTGCTCGTCTCCAAAGCAGAATCCTTCTCATCGTTGATCGAAAGTCCATAACGAATACCATCGTAACGAGCGAGGTTAGAACTCACTTCACACGGCTGGATAATATAGTAAGTCGGAAGAGCATAGGCACTGTGCGGGAGAGAAATCTCTTTCACCTCCACCCCAAGAGTCTTGAAACGTTCGAGAGCGGCATCACATAAAGCCTTGATTCGTGGATCAAGATCTGGAGAAAAGTATTCTTTCGGAACACCAATTTTCTTTCCGTGAAGATCAGTCTCTAGATAGTCTTCGTAGCGCTTTTCATGCCCACTGTCAGCGGTCGTCGCATCATGTGGATCACGTCCGGCAATGCGCGAAAAGACAATCGCCACATCCTCGACAGTGGTCGCGATCGGACTGATCTGATCCAAACTCGATGCCGCCGCCATAAGTCCATAGCGCGAGACTCTGCCGTAGGTTGGTTTCAACCCGACCACACCACAAAAAGAAGCTGGCTGACGAATAGAGCCGCCCGTATCAGACCCGAGTGCCCACACCGCTTCACCCGCTGCTACCGCTGCGGCTGAGCCACCAGAAGTCCCTCCAGGAACGCGAGTCGTGTCAACAGGATTCTTCGTCACCTGGTAGGCGCTCATTTCAGTAGAGGATCCGAGGGCAAATTCGTCCATGTTGGTTTTGCCAAGCATCGGCGCATGCACTGCTTTCAATTTCTCAATGACCGTCGCGCTGTACGGTGCAATATAGTTATCAAGCACTTTAGAGCCACTCGTCGTTCTCGTCCCACGAATGAGCATATTGTCCTTGATCGCGCCGGGAATACCAGCCAAAAGATCAATCGTTTCGCCTCGGGCAATCGCCTCATCAACGAGGCGTGCCTCTATCAGCGCCTCTTCCTTATGAAGTGACAGATACGCCTGAATATCCTTATCTTTTTCTTCAATAACAGAAAAATACCGCTCTACCAATTCGGTAGCGGTCACTTCGCGATTCACAAGTTTCTGATGAAGTTCTCTGATCATACTTTAAAATACCGACTTTACTTTCAAAAATCCATCTTTCGTATCAGGAGCATTTTTCATCACCTGCTCTTTTCCAGATGCTTCGAAACTCTCTTCATTGTCCTGACGCATGACATCGGTTCGTCCGGTAATATGTCCGATAGGAGCAATGCCGTCAGTCGGCAACTTTTCGAGTTCCCGAAAAAAATCAAATACCGCGGACAGATCTTTCTGATACCGAGGCACTTCATCATCCTTCAGTCCGATACGACTGAGAAGGGCAATATGTTTGACTTCATCGGGAGACAGCATAGAGATCTATTGGTTCAAGAGTTTTCTGAAAGCCGCTTCATCGAGAATGGTCACTCCGAGTTCTTGCGCTTTCGTATACTTACTCCCAGGATTTTCTCCGGCCACAACATACGTCGTCTTGGCACTGACCGAAGAAGAAACCGAGCCCCCTTTTTCCTTAATCATAGCCTTGGCTTCATCCCTTGTAAAGGAAGGAAGCTCTCCGGTCAGGACAAATGTCTTTCCCTGCCAGAGGTGCCCAGCAACACCCTTGTTCAGAGGCAAGACCAGCTTCACTCCTTCTTCGGTCAACAATTCGAGAAGTTCCTTGTTCTTGGAATCGGCAAACCACTCTTGCACACTCTCGGCCACCATCTCCCCGATGCCCTTGATATTGAGAAGGTCTTCTTCCGTAAGAGCAGTGAAAACTTCTCCCAAATCTTCAGGTGTCTTCACTTTTTTCAAAAGCGACCTTTCTGCCAGATGAGAAATAAGAAGCTCAGCCGTTTCCTCTCCGACATGACGAATACCCAGTGCAAAAAGAAACTTTATCGCCGAAACATTCTTCGCTTTTACTATGGCGTCCGTCAATTTGGTAGCAGATTTCTCGGCAAACCGCTCGAGTGGCGCCAAGTCCCCCGCTGTTAAGCCAAAAATGTCAGCCATGTCTTTGACCAGACCTTCGTTCATCAGCTGCTCAATAATCTTCTCTCCCAAACCCGGAATATCGAGACCCTTCTTGGAAACCGCGTGGATCAGGTGTTCTTTTTCAACAGCAAAGCAGCGCGGATTGGAACAATAGAGGGCCGCACTCATTTCATCGTTTTGCATTTTCCGCCGTTCTACCGCGCTCCCGCATATCGGACAAGTTTTCGGTTCAGTCACTTTCTTTTCCTTTCCGGTACGGAGCCCCTCCATCACCGAAACAATTTCTGGAATGATATCGCCTGCTTTCTGAAGAATGACGGTATCGCCAATCCGCACACCGAGCCGTTTGATCTCATCAAAATTGTGAAGCGTCGCCCGACTGACTGTCGAACCAGCTATCCGCACTGGCCGCAAATGCGCTACTGGGGTCAGTGCTCCGGTCCGGCCGATCTGCACTACGACATCCTCCGCCACTGTCGTTGCCTGCTCGGCTGGAAATTTGTACGCTACGCCAAAACGCGGTGCCTTACCGGTATAACCAAGGACTTCTTGAAGAACACGGCTATTCACCTTGATCACGATCCCATCGAGGCCATAGGGCAAATCATGACGCTTGGTATTCCATTCCTGGTAGTAACGCTCAATCTCGTCCACATTTGAACAAAGACGGAAATGCTCATTCGCTTGAAATCCAAGTTCTTTCAAAAGTTCTAACTCTTCTCTCTGTGTCTCCGGCAAGCTGCTAATCTTTGTTGATTGTTGTTTGCTTGCCCTGAGCACAGTCGAAGGACTGCTTGTTATTTGGTCGATGTCGTACACGAAAGAATTCAGTCGGCGCTTAGCTGTCACTTTAGAATCAAGCTGTCGGATAGAGCCCGCGGCGGCGTTCCGAGGATTCGCAAAAAGTGCCTCGCCATTTTTCGCCCGCTCTTCATTGATACGTTTCAATTCCTTTTCCGGGAGCCACACTTCACCGACAAAGACGCCACTTACTTCGCGCGTCAGACGGAGCGGCACGCTTTCGATAGTACGCAGGTTCTCGGTCACTTCTTCACCGATGACACCATCTCCTCGCGTCGCTCCTCGAACAAGAATTCCATTTTCATAAGTCAAGACCATCTTCAAGCCGTCGATCTTCAACTCACAGACATATTCTACCGATTGTTGATGAGAAGCTTTCTCCAAAAGTTTTTTCACTTTCTTATCCCAGGCTTGAAGTTCCGAAAAATCAAAAACATCATCAAATGACCACTGTTCAGTCGCGTGACGCACTTTCCGAAACTCTTTGCGTGGTTCCGCGCCCACTCGCTGCGTCGGGCTGGCTTGAGAGAGAAATTCTGGATAACGAGCCTCGAGTTCGGCTAGCTCCTGAACCAGTGAATCGTAGGCTTCATCGGAGATCACTGGTTGATCCGAGACATGATAAGCACGCCTATGAGCGTCGATCTCTCGAGCCAGGTTTTCGATCCTCTTTTTGGCTTGTTCTTTGGCCTCTTTTTGGCTTATTGTGGCACTCATACCTCTCATTGTAGCATTCTCTGAGAGACGAGAAAAGCGGAAGAAATCATCATGGTGGACACAGGGCTTCTGGAGGCAGCTGCACAGCGACATCAATAGCTCGAGTCGCACCAGCATAGGTTCCAGTCGCTATGATATGAGCCAATTTCACACGCCAATCACAATAAGTAACATACCCTGCGCAGTTAAGCTTGGTGTTGTCGTTTTCAAGTAATGTGACAGCATAGGTTCCAGAGCTATCTGGTAACTTCCCGCTGATCACGCCATTGGAACACGTTGGTTTTCCCGTCCCATTGACCCCTGTTCCATATAAATCATCTACTAAATCGTCTGGTGTCTGATAGAACGGATCATAGTCATAGAGAAAACGCAGCATATTTTCCGCCGCTCCATCTGCGACTTGAAAAGCCAGAATTGATTTCTCTGTTGAACGAGAACTCCCCTTTGAAAAAATCACCAGCATCGCTGCTGTAATAGTAAGCGAGAGCAGTATCAAGAGAACGATAAGCGAAAAAATAAGCACCGATCCCTTGAGTTGTTTTCTTTTGTGCAGCATACAATAACGTTAAAAGCCAATGTATCCGAAATCGCGCAGCGAGGAGGTCGTTTGAATTTGAGCTTTATGAGTAGAACCAGCTCCTTCTGAGATATCGAGACTTATGGTTACCTTACCTGCCCGTTTCGCTCCAGTACACCCAGACGTTACCACGCTACTACACGATGGCGTCACCTGAAATGATCCAGAAACCGTACCAGTACTAATCGTGGCAGGGGTCCCAACATTCTTCGTCGTACAATCAGCAGGTCCTGTGGAAAGCGCTGACGCCACCTGAAGAGCTTTAGCAGTAGTATCAATACGATAGTAAAAACAGCGCCCTTGTGAATGGTCATAGAATTTTACAGAAGCGAAAGGTTTCGGAAAAGGACCAGTAAGTGGCGCGACGACCGTACTCGTCCGAAGCTCTTTGGAAATAAGGTTTAGAGCATACTGAGCATTTTCCACATCACGCTGTATGGCTCGAGTATTCCGATACCCAGAAAAAGCCTTGGTAAAAATTTGCGCTGTCGCCGCCATCATGATCGAAAAAATAAACAGCGAAACCAGCACTTCTATGAGTGTCAGTCCCTTATATGATTTTCTCAAAAAAATTTTCATACAACTATTTCCAAGCGGTCAAAAATATCTCGGTATAGACACAAGACGAAGAAGCATTGCAAGTCGCCGGATCACCATCGGCTGGTCGAATATCAGCGGTATCCCAATAGACGAAACTCCGCACCAAGGCCGTCTTGTTGGTCGCATCATAATCTACATAAATGAAACGGGAGTAACGCTCCTTCGTGGCATTAAAGTGACCATACAATCCGCCACTGTATTGGAGGTAATAACGATTCGCTGGGTCCGGGTTGGAAAAACAGTCGATATTAGCAGTTTGAGAACTATTATACCGCGCTCGGCAATATTTATTAGTATCAGAAAAATAATCGAAGCCTCTACCAGATCCCAAAGTAAACCCACTGTCACGGGCATTACGGATCAGTTCCACGCCCTCCTGGGCCAAGCCGGTCGCTACAATCAGCTCACTCGTATCATACGAATGACGGAGTGATCCCGCCATCACCGCTACGATAGTAACGAGACCAATCGACAGTACAAACATAGAAAGCAGCACCTCAGGAATCGAGAACGCTTTCAATGTCGTCTTTTGTTTTAACCGCATGATACTCATATAAGACTACGGACAAGTTGACTGCCCAGTACGATTATTAATGACACCCCTCGCATACACACAGACCGTGTGATAGGTACTCGCTTGTCTCAAAACAATGGGCAGACCCGTCGGTGGTGGTGGCGGAGGGGAGAAAACTGCTGTGGCATACGGCGGCGTGTAATAAAAACTGCTACCTGAATTAAAGGTGACGCCATTTCTAACTGCGTATGATCCCAAAACCAGTCGCTGATCACAAACATCACTCGCATTCTTATACCAGTACGTCACTGAGTAAGTAGACCCACTCCATCGAACCTCAAAGCGACAGGGGTCGGTAGCGACCACTCCCTGGTAGCCAGTTAAAGCGTAGCTCTGCGCCTCTCTCACGGCTGCCTCCACTTCTCTCGCCGCGCTTTCCAGCTGCTCTGCTGAACGACTACTGCTATAGTTCGTCAAGATTACCGCAGACATGATCATGATAATAGCGATCACGATCAGTATTTCAATCAAGGTAAAGGCTTTGAGAGTTTTTGATGTTTTTTGCATAGCTTCTTTTTGTTTTTCCAAATCGTCACGAGCAAATGACTACAGCAAAATCTGTCCTATCAATTGAGGAAGCATCTTCGGGAGAAAAAGCGTCAGAAGAGTACCAAGTACCAAATACGGAGCAAAAGGAATCTGACTTTTCATCCCCTTCTTATGAAACGCAATCATACCGAGACCAAAAAGTGCACCGAAGCCAAAAGAAAGCGTCAGCATGAGAAGTGCTGCCGGTAGTCCTACAATCATCCCTGCCACCCCACCGAGCCAGACATCTCCCCATCCCATCCATGTTTCCTTGGAAGCGTACACCAGAGCAAAGAAAAAAAGCGCTATCACACCACCACCAAGCACACCTTGCGCCAGACGAGCTTCCCACCACAACTCTCTCGGCAATGGCTCCATATACAACGTCATAAGAAGAAATGCCCCTGTCCACAAAGCGCTCGCCACCAGAAGTGACAGCGGGATTTCCATATTGATGAGGTCATAAGCCGCAATAGCCAGAAACAAGGCGACAATACCCAGAAGCCACCCAGTTTCAATCCACGTCATTTGATCCTCAAGCACAAAGAAGAAGTTTCCTACCAATACAAAACCAATACCTGTCGCTGCCTCAAGGAGTGGATACTGCCAAGAAAGTCGCTCTTTGCAATCACGACACTTTCCCCCAAGAACAAGAAAACTCAGAAGCGGCACGTTATCATACCAGCGAATCTGATGCTTGCAGTGTCGACAGTAGGAACGCCCACCCAATGTCTCACCATCCTTCAAACGATAGACTAAAACATTGAGAAAACTCCCGACTGCCAGTCCGAGAATGAAAAAAAGAAATATATGCATACCTCTAGTATATCACAAAAAGAGGAGAGGAAGGCCTAATTTGCTCCAATAGATTGGAATTCCCCATTATGATCCAGGTCAATTTCCAGCTTCAGATCATCAGTCACGACCGGCCCAGATTTTCCATCGAAACGCATCCGGACAAACGTATCCTTCCTCGAAGCAATTCGTTCGAAATCGATCTGTTTCTTGAGAGTATTACCCTGCTTCTCTCTTACCTCAAGGGTGAATTTTCCATCAGCCGTCCCGACAAGCTCAAGCTGACCAATAGTCTGTACCGGAAGAGAGAGCCATTGCACTTCACCATAGCGTTCATATTGAGATCCGGGAATCTCTAGCTTTACTTTACCATCGATTGTCTTACCGGTATAGCGACCTTGATCATCACGGAACCCGAGTGTCAGTGGCGAATGCAGAACGAAATGAAGACGTTTGATCTGAGAATCTGACGGCCGGGAAGTATAGATGTAATCGAGAGAGTTCACAGGCTCGCCAGTAATTTTGTTGTGGATGAAGGTACGAAGTGACGGGACATCAAAAATTTTTGAGTGAGTCTGACCACCAGCACTCGGAAGATCCAACCAATACCGTTCTACATCACTCCTGTTGCTCGAATACAAGGCACTTCCAGTCACCACGGTCTCGTCACCATCAACGACATGCTGAGGACTCATTTCAATTACCTCTTCATTATCTTCCTCATGTTCTGCGTACTGTAAGGTAGATATCGTATCCATCCCCCACCCAGCAAGAGTTGTAAACTTCACTCCTTTTGGCGGCTTCCAACTATCAAGTGCGCTATGTGTAACTTCCGCATCATCAGACATCGTCCGTATCGCTTGCCATGGAGTTTTCGTATCATTGAATGATGTACCGCTCCACTGGCCATCCGACATAAACCCAGCAAGTTTCGTCCGATCAACAATATTGTCACCATAATCTCCGATCATACGGTCGAAATAACCGTTTTCATTCGAGAATCTCACTGCCGGATCATATGGTACGCCATTCCCATCACGCTCCAGAGAATCCAGATACTCCTGTGAGGGAAGTAGATTATAAGCGCTTTGCATGTCATGAGAAAGTCCTCGCGCTTGAGCGTCCGTAACAAGAGTCCAAAAAATACTCCCTAACGCCATGTCCGTACCATGAAGCAGCGCAGCTACTGCCTTGGGGGTTCCAAGTTGCGGCGAAGCAATCAAAATAAACTTATCAACTAGACGAGCCGTCTCACTACTCCCGATCTTTGAAAACAGCTCTTTGGCTACTAGTCCACCCATGGAATGCGCTACTACTGTTACTTTTCCAGTTTTTGAATTCGCTGCCAGCGCCCGAAGTTCTTTTTCGATATACCCCTTACTGACCGTGTCTTCATAGGAAATATATCCATTACCCTCCACGGTACCACTTCGTACAGTGTGATCGAAATCATAACGCCAATCATACGGAGTGGTAATCGCCGCGATACCCAATTCCGTTTGCCACCCCTTCATAGCATCTTCTATCGCTTGATAGGGAGCCGCCAACCCATCGTAAGATACTAAATTTTTCGTACGCAGCCCGGAAGTGTTCGGAGTGTCAGCGCTACTCATCCTTACACAATCATAGTCAGTATCTCCAACATGGTTCATATCCTGTAACCAACACTTCTCTTCATCTGACTGATACAGATTGCTCCCCATAATACCTGGAAGAAAGAGAACATTGGAGTAACAGCCCTTAGTACCAACAACGCAAGACAAGCCGATATCAAATGGTGCCATAGCCCAAGGCTGAAAACTGACACGACCCGATATTCCATTACCAGTACCATCAGGATTTTTTGTTGCATGATATGGTCCGGACGGACTTCCCCACCAGTTATTACGCGCATCGATATTAGATGAGAACAAAGAACTCTCTATCCCGTAAGCGCCGTTATTGGTTAAATTACTCCCCGCCACCGTCGTCGTTCCAGCATTGTGCTTGATACCATTTTGACTAGCAAAAGAAGTCTCTGAGTTGGTAAACTCAAGGGTACCGCCCTGATTGATAAGGTTCGAGAATTCAGTATATGCGTACTCATACCCTCCCGCGTAACGAACAGCTGTATGATCGAACCTAGCAGTACCGGTGGGTTCCACGCGAATCCCTTTCCAGTATCCCGCTTCCGGAATGCCGCCGTCGCCATCCGTATCCCCTCCAGCGGCATCATCATTGGCAGCAGTAAAAATGATAGGGGCTTCGGCAGTCCCGAGAGCCAGAAGGGTACCTTGTATCATGAAAAGGGAGTTGTTGATTCTTCCCTTGATAATCACGCCCGGGTTCATGGTAAGAGTAGCGCCTTGATTGACAACGACAGTACCGGAAATGACATAGGGAAAGCTACTTCCCCATGTAACATTCCCGACAACATTCATGCTAGATATCTCAATAATAGGAACCTGGTTCCCGACATATGTATTACCCGATGCTGTAAAAATATCTGAGGAGTAATCACCGCCAGCAACACTTATGGCTGTTGGAGTAGTATCAAATACCGAGTCAGTCACGGAAACAAAAGGAGCAGTGATATAAACACCTACTGGAGTATGTGCCAGGTTACTCCCCGCCACCGTCGTCGTTCCAGCATTGTGCTTGATACCATTTTGACTAGCAAAAGAAGTCTCTGAGTTGGTAAACTCAAGGGTACCGCCCTGATTGATAAGGTTCGAGAATTCAGTATATGCGTACTCATACCCTCCCGCGTAACGAACAGCTGTATGATCGAACCTAGCAGTACCGGTGGGTTCCACGCGAATCCCTTTCCAGTATCCCGCTTCCGGAATGCCGCCGTCGCCATCCGTATCCCCTCCAGCGGCATCATCATTGGCAGCAGTAAAAATGATAGGGGCTTCGGCAGTCCCGAGAGCCAGAAGGGTACCTTGTATCATGAAAAGGGAGTTGTTGATTCTTCCCTTGATAATCACGCCCGGGTTCATGGTAAGAGTAGCGCCTTGATTGACAACGACAGTACCGGAAATGACATAGGGAAAGCTACTTCCTTGCCAGGTCGTATCACTCGTAATATTGGCTCCGGGGATAGATATATATCCCCTTTGACCATCTACAATAGTGTTACCTGATTCAGAAATCCAAGCATTTCCACCAGGACCGATATCGAACACCTGTTGGTTTCCAGAAAACTCCGATCCCGTCACGGAAACAAAGGGATTCTGCACAGAGATAGCTATATTATGATTGCGTACCTTACTTGATGCAACAGTACTCGTACCGCCCGAGTGATAAAGACTGTAATTCTCGTTATATTCCAAGGTTCCATTTTCAAACAATAGCGTCCCTCCATCATTACGCAGGCCGTTTGATTTTCCATCTTCTGATGTACTCCCTGCATAACGGACATTGGCATAGCGCAAATTCGCTATGCCCTTGCTCGCTACACGGATTTCTGTCCAATAACCAGGCGCTGGGGACGTTCCTGATCCGTCACCGTTCGTATCGCCCCCTACGGAATCATCAGTATAAGCAGTAAAAGAAATACGGGCCGTAGCGGTACCCGTAGCATTCAATTTCCCTTTAACAGTAAGGCCGTTGTAAAAGCCTCCGCCTGCTTGTTGCACTTTCACCACCGCGCCCGGTTTAATAGTAAGCGTCACGCCCTTCTCCACCGTCACCAGACCAGTGACCACATACGGACCATTAGCTTTGGTCCACGTGGTATTTGTATCGATAGGACCAGATACTTCGGTAGCCGCAGATACCAAAAAAGGAGCAGCAAAGAAGGCGAACAAGGAAAACGTTACAACAAGAACAGCGCGGGAAACGAACGCTGAGTACAACATACCGTTCTGAAAGGTTATTGGTTAAAAAAGATAAAATACATCCATAGTATATACTAAGAAAAATCCAAAAGAAAGCTCGGTTACGTTCAAAATACCGTTACCACAGATGCGTATTGCCAACATTAGAAAAAAAAGCGCCAAATGGCTATCACCTGCACCAAGAAGCCTCTAAAAAGATCGGTTCCGATTAGGTTCGAAATCCCTAGGGAGACCGAAATCAACAATGTTCTGTAGGCACGCGACTCCTAGAGCAGGGCCCCAGCGGCAACAAAGAAAAAATCATTTATTTTTTTCTTTGTTCTGTATTCTCATCACAAGCTCAAGAAAAGAGAAAAGGGAAACAAGCAAACCAGTAGACATAAAGTAGAGACTAAAAAGTGCTCCTCGCAGCATGTTAGGATTGGCAAAATGACCGCCAATCCAACGAATAAAGATCCCCACGGCCAACCCTGTCCCGATAGCGAAAAAAAGAGTTCCTGGAACAAGCTTCTTTTCAAAAGAACTTCTTTCAAAAAAAGTGACGGTAAAATCCTCCAAATAGTAGTCGTGTTGATAAGAAAATTGCTTGATAGTAGCTCCCATAAGAAAAATAGAAAGACCTAGAACACTCAGCATAAGCCCAAGAATCATAAAATGAAGATCCATATACATCGGTCCGATAATCACCGGCCCAAAAAGCTGCATAAAAAGTAGGATGCTTCCCGAAATAAAAAGGATGCTTCCTGGATAAATAAATAGGTAGTTAGGGGCGTAGATAAGAATGAGACGCAGATGCCTCCACCCATCATGCCAAGTACGCAGATGAGGTTCTCTATCTCTTTTATCTTTCATAAAATAAATCGGTGCCTCTACCACTTTCATACCGAGTAATCCAGCCTTAATAACCATTTCTGAAGCAAATTCCATGCCTGTCGAAAGAATCTGCATTTTTTCAAAAGACTCTTTTTTTATCCCCCGCATGCCACAATTACAATCAGAGATTTTTGTTTTGAAAAAGAAATTGATAAGCGCAGTAAGCACAGGAGTTCCAAGATAACGATGAAGCGCTGGCATAGCACCTCTCTCCATCTTCCTTGCAAAGCGATTGCCAATAACAAGATCGGCGCCCTTTCGTAAAGCCTCAATAAAGACAGGAAGCTGACTGAAGTCATATGAACCATCGGCATCAGCAAAGATAATATACTTTCCTTCTGCAGCAAGAATTCCCGTGGCAAGAGCATTGCCATACCCCCTGTTCTTCACAGGAACCACCCGGGCACCAAGTGATTCCGCCAAAACCTGAGAACCATCATCTGAACCGTTATCAGCGATCATTATTTCTCCAGAAAGCGAAACTTTCGACAGGCCGCTTTTGGCCATATCAATAACGATAGGCAAAGTTTTTGCCTCATTCAAGCAAGGAATAACAACAGAAACTTCTGTCATAGTTTTATTTCTTACCAATACACAGTAAATTTTCCTGCTTTACTAGACAATATAATCGGTAGAAAGAGTTATTCAATTCGTATAATTTCTTTTTCAAAATCCAGCCAAAGAAAAAATGCATCACTCTGTAACGATAAAAAAACAATACCACTTTGAGACACCACTGAAATGGCCTGAAAGTAAAGCCTGGGAACGTCAACAATCCAGATATTTCATATATCTCCGTGCTAGAAAATCCGGCTTCTAAAAAAGCCATGTGTATATTTCGTGCGGTTGTAGGATATCGATGGGTATAATCCATATTCCAAAATTCAAACTTCTGCGCCAAAGCATTTGGACAAGTTATAACTACAATCCCACCAGGATTGAGGTGTTTCAGACAACCGCGGAGAAGTTCTGCCACAGCCAATCCATCACTCAGATGCTCCACTACATAAGATGCGTAAATCATGTCGAAAGTACCGATGTTTTCAGGAAAGGAAGGCGCTGTAGCAAGGTAAAATTCAGCTTCTGGAAAAGATTGACGGAAAGAAATGTTTCGGTCACATGCCACATAAGAAACATTTTTTGCTTTCGATATTGCTTGGTAAAAGTATCCTTTCCCAGGACCGATCTCCAAGATACGCACCTTGCTTGCTTCTTTAGAAACAATGTTCCTTTTAAGAAACTGAAACAAAGAAAAATTCAGCCAGGTTAAAAATCTCTGAGCTATTTTTGGATGTTCGTTCTGAAAGAAAATATCGTACTGAGCCATAAAATTATTTGGTACGAAAAGTAAAATTTTTATGAAAAAAATAGTTAAAAAATAAAAGAACGCCTGACACAATTATACTCGCTACGACTATAGAAAACTGCAGAATCCCTACCAACATATACATTCCAGCCAAATTCAGAATCAAGCTGAGAAGCATGATTCCATAATATCGAAGAAGCTCTGTTTGGAAAAGACCCCCTGTTAATAAAAAAGTATACCTCTTATTCATAAAAAAGCTTAAACCGTTGATACCAAAAAAGACAAGTGCTGTTGCTACAAGGTAAGGAAGGGCAAGAATTTCTATCAAAAATATCAAAAAGAGAAGACTTAATCCATAAGAAAAACCTCCGATTACAACAAAACGAAAAAATTGAAGATTTCTATGAAAAAACATATCGGTAGAACTTTTCAACCATTTTCTCTTGCGAAAAATATTCCTTCACCTTCCGTGAAGCGACAGAGCTATACGTATCTGCTTTTTGTGGAAAAAGCAAATACTCTTCCATGGCATAAAAAAGAGATTTTTT
Source organism: uncultured Bdellovibrionales bacterium (assembly GCA_964612055.1). Lineage (GTDB taxonomy): Bacteria > Patescibacteriota > Minisyncoccia > Moranbacterales > UBA1568 > UBA1568. Next base: position 58,920 of record CAZTBI010000001.1, on the reverse strand, counting down.
ATCCCGAGAAACAACAAAAAGGGCACTCCTATTTGCTTCGAGCAATTCCCCTGCCCCGCCGACTGAAGTAGTAATAATCGGTAATCCACTCGCTACTGCTTCTAAGAGAGCGATTTGAAAACCTTCTGCATAGAATGAAGGATTGACAAAGACGGGTTTTATTTTATAAAGATTCTTTATAAAATCGCTTGATACTACACCAAAGAACTCCACCCGTTTCTCCAATTTTTTTTCTAAAACTTGTCTTTTTAGAAGCCCCATCTCAGGACCATCTCCCAGAATCTTGAGAGAAGTTTCCGGATACTTATTTTGCAACATTTCGAATGCTTCCAAAAGGATCGAAACGCCCTTTTCACGAATAAGCCTTCCGCAATACACAAACGTTTTTGTATCAGAAAGAGATTCTGAACCGACCCACTCTTTTGTCTGTATGCCGCCAGGAATCACTTCAATAGCACCCGTTATCTTGAAATTTTCTTTAAGAAATTTTTTCACGCTCTCAGAAATCGCAACAATAGACGTCGCCTTACTCAAAACTTTTCTACCAATAAAAACATCGTACAGTCTCGCTATCAAAGTAATGAGGGGGTTCTTGTGAAGCATGTATCCGGCATTATGCTCGATGTGCAACACAGGCATTCCTTTACGCCGCGCTGTAAAGACCATGTATCCAGTGAAAAGATAATACCGGCATTGGGTAATGACGAGATCGAAAGAAGAAAAATCCATGTCCTCTAAAGCTCCCTGGACTTTTTTAGGAGAAAAAAATGGATTAATATCTGATCCAAAACATGGAACCCTCACCACATTTAGCACCCCTATCCTTTCACGCTTTGGTGCTTTGGCGGTTTGCAGGGAAAGAATACTGATGTCGAGATTTCGATATTCCTGTCCTAATACTGAAAAAAAGTCGAGGGTGTATTTTTCTACTCCCCCTGTGTGGGGAGGAAAATGAGTAGCCACTACCAACACCTTCTTTTTCGTTGCAAGCATAGACACTATAGATGAAATGAGCGCTCCATTATTTCATGTTGCAAAGCGTTTATCCGCAGTCCGTTTTCAGCATCCAGAGTCCCCAGCGGCCTGTTATCCAAAACAGCATCAACAAATCTCTTGACCACTTCTTCATTACCGCAAAGATAGCCCCCTCTCAATACCTTGATTCCACTTTTTACAACTCCCGTAAAATGCCCAAAAAAGACGAGCCATGAAGTCCGGAAAATATCCTTGGGCGTGTGTTTACCGTCATTTGGGAGAGAAAAGTAAGTATCCCGGAAAATATCAAGTATACCGGTGCGTTTTGATCCATGAACAATAAGGAACCATTCAGAAAGTGAAGCAGAAAAGTTCATACTCAGCACCGAAGGTATTCCTGTTTCACCTATTAAAAGACCTTCCACCAACACAGGCGTAGTGACCCCTGATCGAAACAGCACCTGAGAATGTTGAAGGCTTTGTTTTCCTCCTACCATCTCAAGAAGATACAAAAGATGCGGCGATTCATCATAAAAAAGACCCCAGGGCAAATCCTCATACCAAACTGGCAGTCTTCTTTTCTCGTTACTATATTGCTTTGCCTCCAAAGACCGGATCTCTCCGAGTTTGCCCTTCTCTATATCTTCTTTCAGAGCAGAGGCTGATTGGGAAAACTGGAAATTATGCACCACCGCAAAACGTATCTTTTTCTCTTTAGCTAACCCTACCAATTCGGCCGACTCTACCACCGACAACGTCAGCGGTTTTTCCATTAAAACATGCTTACCTAAAGCAATGGCTTGTTTGGCAATTTCATAATGAGAAAATGGGTCCGATCCTATCACTACCGCATCACAACCTTGGAGTACCTGTGAGAAATCCACTCCATCCCCGCCAAAATATGTCTTGGCAGAAAATTTCTTTTTGAGAAATTCAGCCCGATCGACATTCTTGCTTATTACAGACTGAAGCAAGATACGCCTCTCTTTTCTTAAAGCAGGCAAATGCCTATTCTCGGTTACCCATCCACCTCCAATCACGATAATACGTAACTGAGAATCCATACATTATTTATCAATTTCTTTTATACGATACAGAGTATATGTTTTCGTTATCGGCGTAGCGTAGACCTCTTCAAATGAAGGACTGTTTTGCAACAATGGCTGTAAAGCAATAAAATCAGGCCTTACAAGTATCAAGTTCGTTGAAAATTCATTCAGAAGAAGATCCCTCACTCTTTCTCCGTTTTCCTTGTACCATTGGTCTTTATAAGATTGTAGCATCGCGTCACGCAAAGCAGTTTCTCTAGCGCACTTTTGCTCTCCGCAAATCACTCCATAAGCAGAGAGGTTATACCAGAGCCAGTATTTCCTTGAATTGGTCTGATAAAAATCTCGCGGCTCAATACCGACAATCATCTTATTATGACCCTCATTATAGAAATAAAATGTTGGAAAAAAATTCATCGTAGGATTGAAGACCACGCTGCCTTTTTCTGTATGCTCTTTCGCCCATTGAGCGGCTCCTTTGATACTTGCATAATCAGAAGAGACAGCAAGCATATCCATAATAGCCAACAATTGAGAGGCGAGAGCCACGAAAATAACCACCCCTAAAGAAAAAATATGTATTCTTTTTACATTGAATTTTATAGTTTCAAAGAATTCAGAGAGAGCCAGCAGCAGAAATAGACTAGAAAAGACGAAGAAAAAATCCAGGTTACGCTTAGTAATAAATGATCCCAATAAAAAAAGAATGGAAAGCGCCATCAAGGTGAGCTGCACAGGATTTCCAAAAGATACCCTTCTTCGATTCGCCTCAAAAATACGTGCTACGTACGAACCGGTGAACATGATAAGAAGCGCGATCAAAATCGCGTGCTGTGAAAAAATATCAAACAACGTCGTCGGATAACTTTCCATTCCTTCATCAATTTGCACGAAACTTGATACATGAAAAGATACTACAATTCTATAAAGAGAATCCCAGAAATTCCACACAATGGGAAGAAAACCCGGGATAAAAAGAGCGCCAAGAAGAAGCGCTGCGGCAGTTCCGCCTACAACACTCAACAACGAAAACAATACTGAACGTCTTGTACTTTGCCAAGAAAAAACGCAAAAGATTATTCCTACTACCAGCGGCAAAAAGAAAGTTGCTGTGTGGAGAAAAAAAGAAAGGAAGGATAGAAAAAAAAGAGCTCCATAATTCTTTATTTGTAAAAAATAGAGAAGGAGGATAAGTAAAGCTGGCACCAATACAAAGGCACGTGCCATTAAAAAATGCCAGAGATCAGGAGGGGTAAAGAAAAAACCAACAGCTAATAACAACCAAAGAAACGACTTTTTAATATTATTTTTTTCAAGAAAAAAGAAGATGACGGTAAATGTAAACGCCAAGCTAGTTACAGCAAAGACCTTAATCCCTAGTTCAAGAGGATAAAACCACGTAAAAGGAATAAGGAGATAATAAAAAAGAATATTAAAAACCCATGGACGGGCAGTTACTTCAGAAAATTCATTGAAGTTTTGAAGAATACTAAGCCCCTCGACGCTGATTTTTTGCGCCAATCTTACATTGAAGAATTGGTCATCAGTAGAGGTGAAAGTATAGAAAAAGAGGTAAAACGAAAAAAAGAGGCAGAAAAAAATAAAAACAAAAAAAAACCTAAGGGCAGTACTCGATACGAACAGCCGATAAATTCTTCCCAGACTCTGGGAGAGTACCCTTGGTATGGTCATAATACTAAAAATAAACTACCCGTTAAAGGGAGTATTAGTACTCTTAGAATACCATAGACCCGTCTCTTGAACAACGAACATTAAGTACTGAAGCGTGATCTATAAGATAAAACAAGGGCATTACGCCCTTGTTTTAAAAGCTTTATTGCAAGACACTAACATCCTGCTCCAACGTACGTGGTTCCAGTACCACTCACTGTAGCATTACAGACAATACCCGCATTAATCGGGGTTGCTGTAACGTTAAATCCACCACCTCTTGTTGGACCACAACTCTGGTTAGTTATTGCCCCCCAATTCGTAGTTGTAGTATCGTTTGGGAGCGTAATATTGCCTGTATCACATACAATAAGAAGTCCAGCCACAGCACCAGCTGTTTCAGCTTTAAATGCTGCCAACTGAGCCTTACCTCGAGCGCTGCTCAAGCTTACCAACACGATCGACGCCAAAATACCGATGATCGCGATAACGATCAAGAGTTCAATCAGCGTAAATCCTTTTAATGTTTTTTTCATAAGATTCACCTCCCTTTGATTTAAATGATACGAGAGATTATGGACAATTTGTAAAATCAGCACCTGTTTCTGTTACTGTTGCTCCAGTACAGCCATCCGCAATAACACCAGCTGCCAAAGGCACAGCGTCGATAGAGAACGTACCATCACCTGCCGCTCCACAGCTTGGAGTGCCCGTAAAAGCAGCCCAGTCTGTTGTTGCAGTATCAGCCGGTTCTACAAATGTAACAGTATCAGCATCATCACACCCGATATTAAGACCAGCAGTCGCGCCAGCTACTTCAGCTTTAAATGCTGCTTTTTGAGCCTTTACACGAGCACCGCTCAAACTTACCAACACGATCGATGCCAAAATACCAATAATGGCGATAACGATCAAAAGTTCAATCAGCGTAAATCCTTTCAATGTTTTTTTCATATGCTCACCTCCTTCTTTTTTGTTTTTAATTTTTATTTTTACTCTTCTTTTCTTTTTTTAGTATAACATATATTTCCCCTTCAGACCACAACCGTTACAGTTACAACTGCGAAGCGATATTGTAAATTGGAAGCAGTACCCCAACCACCAGTATACCGACACCGATACCCAGAAAGACAATAAGAATTGGCTCGATCAAAGCGGTCAAGCTTCGCGTCATAGTTTCTACCTCCTGATTATAAAACTTGGCAACACTCATCAGTACCGAAGCAAGCGACCCTGTTTCCTCACCAATCCGTACCATCTGCGAAACAATTGGGGGGAATTCATTGGAACGAAGAAAGACTGTACTCATAGTACCGCCTGACTTCACCTCATCAGCCGCCTTCAAAATAATTTTTTCGTAGACATTATTGCCCACTACTTCACTGGCGATAGTCAGAGCCCGTACTACCGGAATGCCACCATCAAGCAAAGCAGCAAGATTTTCTGAAAAACGCGTGATATAGATATTGCGCGAGAGTGCCCCAACAACCGGAATCTTGAGGAGAAGCTGCTCCCACTCTCTCTTCCCCACCGGAGTCCGAGCATAATACAGAACTCCTCCTACCATGGCGATAATCGCCAGGAGTACTGCCCACCAATAGACACTCATGAAATCTCCCACCCAAATGAGCACTGCCGTATACCATGGGATAGGAACATGGAGGTCCTTGATCATGACAGTAATTCTCGGCAAGATAAAGGTCACCACCAAAAAACCAATGATAAGAGCCACCGTGATGACGAAGATCGGGTAGTACAAGGCACCTTTGATCTTGGCACTCAACTGGTAGTTTTTCTCAATATTCTGAGAAACCACATCGATGGCCCGCTGAAGCTCTCCGGAGACCTCCCCAGCGCGGAGCATACTGACAGTGAGTGGCGAAAAAACGTCTGCATGTTTTTCGATCGCTGATGAGAACTGTAACCCATCTTCGACATCATCGGCCATTTCCTTGATCACGATCTTGAAATAGCGGTTAGCTACCTGCTCTTCAATAGTGCGGAGGGCCGAAACCACGGGTACATGCGCCCCAATGAGCGTCGAAAGCTGCTGAAAGAACACCATAAGCTCTTTCTGCTTTACGCCCTCCCACAGCTTTTGGACTTGCTTCACGATAGTTGGCACCTGCTTTTCTTCGACTATCGAAATCGGCACTAGGTTGTTGCGTTCCAATATGGTAGCGGCCGACTCAGCATTGAGAGACTCTACCATGCCTTCGCGTACCTTGCCCTGACTATTTTTTGCCTTGAAAACAAACTTCATAGGTATTCAGCTCACTTTTTGATAATATTCTCTTTATTTTTTTGAAAGAAGCATCTGGAGATAATCACGATTCTTGGCGTAAACAAAGGCATCATTGACCGATACCAGGCCACGGAGCACCAGGTCAGCTAAGGATCGATCCAAAGACACCATCCCTTCTTTCAAACTCGTTTCAATCACGGAATCAAGCTGATGATCCTTGTTCTCCCGAATAAGGTTCTCAATAGCGTGGTTCTTGATCATGATTTCCACCGCGGGCACACGTCCACCACTCGTTTGCGGCAAAAGACGCTGCGAGATAACCCCGAGAAGCACGCTCGCCAGTTGAGAGCGAATCTGGTTTTGCTGATACGCTGGGAAAACATCGACGATACGATCGATGGTCTGAGAACTGTCGTTGGTATGGAGAGTAGCAAAAATGAGATGCCCTGTTTCCGCAGCTGTCATCGCGGTACTGATCGTCTCGAGGTCACGAAGCTCTCCCAAAAGCACCACGTTCACGTCTTCACGAAAGATGGCGCGCAGAGCATCCGGAAAGGTCTTGGCATCACGACCGATCTCACGCTGATTGATGATACAGCGATCCTGATTGTACACAAATTCGATCGGATCCTCGATAGTAACGATGTGCTTCTCCTGGTTGTGATTGATATAGTCGATGATAGCCGCCAAGGTCGTCGACTTCCCATGACCCACCGGCCCAGTCACGAGCACTAGCCCCTGAGAATGCCCAGCAAAGTCATAGAGTGCCTTAGGGACGTTTAACTCCTCCAAATTGCGCAGTTTATCCATGATAAAGCGCATAGTGACACTGATGTAGCCCTTTTGGAAAAACACGTTCGTACGAAAACGCGCCTTGTCATCAAAATTATACGAAAAGTCTGTTTGTCCCACCGCGAGAAGCTCTTCTTTCTTTTCATTGGTCAGAAGAACATCACTCAAAGCCTTGGTATCAGCCGGCGTCAAAATCTTTTCTTGCAGAATCGGATGAAGCTTGCCATCGATACGCAGCGTCGGGTAACGCCCTACTACCAAGTGAAGATCAGATGCCCCCTGCTGACCCACGAGGAGGAGCAGATTCTTCAGGCGTTGCTCTACTTGCAATGTTTCCATATTTATTTTAAACCAAAGGTTCGAAGAATTTCGAACGCTCGGAAGATATCTCCTTCAGAATACCAGATTTCCTCTATTGATTAAACCCTCTTACTCCTCATCGATAAGCAGCTTTCCTTCCGTGACACGCTCTACTTCGGAAAGTGTCGTAATTCCTTTCAATACTTTGAGTAAACCATCCTGTTTCATAAACAGCATCCCCTGAGCTATCGCCGCTTTTCCAACTGCCCCTTCATTTCCTTTCTGATCCGCGATGATGTCGTGAAAGGCGTCATCAATTTCGATCGTTTCATACAGAGCGATTCTCCCTTTATATCCGGTCATGCCACACTTATCACATCCCTTGCCATGGAAAAAGGTGAGCTTCATATTCTCATCCAGCCCATACGCCTCGACCTCTACTTTTGGAATGGTCTGAAAAAGCGTTTTGATTCTTCCCATCTGTATTTCGGTCACCGAAAAGTCTTCTTTGCAAGCATCACAGATACGACGCACCAAACGCTGTGCCGCCACGGCCTGAAGCGATGAAGAAAGAAGAAACGGCTCAATGCCCATATCAACCAGCCGAGGAATAGCTCCGATAGCGTCATTGGTGTGAAGGGTCGAGAGTACCAAGTGTCCCGTAAGAGCCGCGTGAATAGCTAGTTCCGCCGTCTCACCATCGCGGATTTCACCCACCATGATGACGTTTGGATCCTGACGCAAGACGGAGCGCAGTCCCGCCGCAAAGGTATAGCCAATCTCTGGACGCACCTGACTCTGGTTGATACCGTCCATATAATACTCTACCGGGTCTTCGAGGGTAATGATATTTCGATCCTCTTTATTCAAAATCTGAAGAAAGGCGTAGAGCGATGTCGACTTTCCAGAGCCCGTCGGCCCGGTAATCAAGATGATACCAAAAGGTTCGCGAATCTTTTTCTCGAGAACCGAGCGATTCCGTCCCCAGAGACCGAGTTTTTCTAAGTCACTGACGTCAGAATTTTTTTCGAGCACACGCATAACGACTTTTTCCCCCTCCATGACCGGCAAGCTCGAAACACGTAAGTCAATGAAACTATCCTTGGTCTCAAAACGGAAACGTCCGTCCTGTGGTTTACGATTTTCGTCAATTTTCAGATTAGAAAGAATCTTGATACGAGAAATAACTGCCCGTCCGACATCTCGTGGAAAGACCAGGTCAGCACGAAGCAAACCATCGACCCGAAAGCGCACCCGGTAATTACCATCTATCGGTTCAATATGGATATCGCTGGCCCGGGTATCGAGAGCGTGCTTCACAACGACTTCTACCAATTTGGCTATCGGCGCATCCTGAAAGACATCAGCTTCTTCAGACGCCTTCTTCACCTCACTCTCTCTTTCGGAAATCACCAGGTCATCTTTTTTCAGGGACAGAATAGCTTCATTCAAAGCCCGATCAGTTCCAGCATAGGCTTTTAGTATTTCGTCAAAAACTTTGTCGGAAACCAGAAACACCTGAATATCCAAACGCTCTTTTTCAGCCAGAAAACGAAGTACGTTCAGCGCCTCAAAGTCCTGGGGATTCACCATAGCTACCGACAAACTCTCGCCCTCCCTTTGGAAGACCGCCATGTGATATTTCTTGGCAGCATCTTCAGGAATAATAGACAGGATAGTTTTGTCGATTTTCTCGGGAACCACTTCCAAAAACGGCAGCCCCAGAGCCTTGGCCTGAGCCTCAATATCACTCGTATTTTTTACCGTCACTTTCTGGTCTGCCATATTGCCCAAGAGAGAAACAAGATATAGAGAGAATCAACATCTACCCATCACGTGCCCTCTCACTGAAAAGGATTGGCTCGGCCGGTACCTGGTTTTTCAAGCAGCGGCACCGTATTGGTCACCCATTGAGAGACAACGCCCAAAGGATTGGTATCAAATGTGCCACGACTGAAGACCGGCACATTAAGCGCGCTTTCTACTGGCCGCGGTGCGAGATAGTCAAAATCTGCCCGAAAACTCCCCTCCAAGATACTCGCATCAGCAGTCTCTTCACTCTTTTCTGAAGTATTGATAGAGAAATCTCGCGTTTTGTGCAATCGATTCATATGAGCCACGCGACCAAAAAACTCCTTGATATTTTCATAATGCCCCCTGACGGTCACTTTCGCCGAATAAGTGCCGGTCTTGACCGTGTACGGAGGAACGATTGGCACCCCCGCCTCATCGAGAAGCATTGACTCGTCAACAACCTCCTCCTTCTCCGCTTTTTCGAGCGCGATACCATCCGCTACGACCCCAGATTGACCAGCCAAAAAGTTGAGCATATCAATCACTCTGTCTTGGTCGAGATCCTTTGGCACATAGTCCTCCAAAAACTTCTCCGCTTCTTTCTGACTTTCCACAGAACTCGTGAGGGCTCCGATGTTATCGAGCAGCATCTGAGCATTCTGCTGCTGCTGCAATTTGGTCGCATAGATAACTTTTTTCTCCTGCATCAAGCTAAAATCCGGCTTGATAAAACCGATACCGAGCACCAGTATCATGAGAATCGAAAATGGAATCATCAAAATTTTCAGGCTCATAGGAAAAGAACTTCTTTTAATTTAAAAATTGAGAGACGAGTGTGAATGTTATTTTCCCATCTTTGTCCCGGGAAATAGCACTCACGACAACCTGAGAAAACATCGGATCCGACTTGAGACTGATGATCTGCTCAGCAACATAGCGGAAATTATCCGTCTTTCCAGACACGGTCACTTGTTTCTCCCCGCCATTGTATTCATATTCCGTCAAAACCACCTGAGGCACCATGACACTTTCAAGTTTAAGAAAAATACTTTCCGGATCAATCGATTCCGCTGGGTCAACATTCAAGAGAGAAAGCCGGTCATCGAAATTTTCGACTCGCTCCACACGTTCACTATGAAACTCAGCGCTATTGGCAGCAATTTCGACATCAAGACGGGCGATCTTGCCATCGAGACTCGACATGTACCAACGCAATCCTCCCCAACCGAGGAGCGTCAGCACGAATAAGACAATACTGATAGGAAAACCAAAGGACATTGAAGCGCTTTTCTTCAATCTTCCCTCCGGAGCCGTCATCGATTGTGAGAGATTAACACCAGCCATGTTTTTGTTTTAAAGGGTTAAAGTTTTTTATTGAGCAGCTCTTTCAGGGAAAAAGACTTTTTCGAAGTAATGGGCTTCTCTTTTTTGGTGATAGCCTCGGTGCCAGCGAGTGCCAGACCAATCGCCACAGAAAATGAAGTCCCGAGTTGCTTGATATCCTCCGCTCGATTGGCATCGTGCTGTATTCCTTGCCACGGGTCACCAACACGCACCGAGAGGCCAAGCACCCGCTTGTAGTACTCCACCAAACCAGCCATATGAGCCGTACCGCCAGAAAGGATCATCTCCTGGCACTCTTTTTCTGGATATTTCGCGAGGTAAGTATCGAGCATCCTCTGTGCTTCACTCGCTACCATCTCCAAGGTCGGAAACACCATGGCTGACTCAGGCACATTAAGAAAGTCCTTGTCACTCTTTTTCAAAGTCTCCGCTCGCTCTACAGCAATATTAAGACTTTCATGAAGAGTGCGAGTAATGTCCTTCCCGCCCGCATCGAGATTACGACTCACTTTCACCAAACCGTTATCAACCAAAATGAGATTAGTAGCCCGAGAACCGATATCAGCTATCAAATACAAGCCTTCTTGTTTCTGAACCAGGGATCGCGCTAGAGAAAAAGTTTCCAGTTCCAAAAATTCCAACTTGAGATGAGCATCAGTGATACATTGTTTGTAACGATCCACTTCCTTGTTGAGCGCTGCAACCAAAAGCACCTCCATCTTCTGTGAACCATCTTCCCCTTGACGTATCCCTACCACTTCATAGCTCAGTGCCACCTCTTCGAGCGGAGACGGGATATATTTGTGGGCTTCAAACTTGATAGCATCACCGAGATCAGACTCATCCATCTCCGGAAGCTCGATCAGAGAGACCAGACCAATAAAAGCCGGCATAGCAACGTAGGCTGACTGGCTCTTTGGATGTAACTGCTCGAGAAGCGCCCGCAGATAGACTACCGAATCATCACCACCGAGACCAACGCCTGGGGTGCGATCCTTTTCCAGCTTCATCAAATCAGCCTGACCGTAGTTCGTAAGCTTCGGTTTTCCATTCTCAAGGGTCAACTCAACAACTTTGATCGAAGCAGTACCGAAATCAACGCCCAGAAAATAAGGTTTTCGTAGACCAAGAAACATTCTTGTGTGTTTGTATTTTGTTTATCTTTCTTCCTACGAAGTATAGCATGCCTTCGCCATTTTTTCAAAAAAATACGGCATCAATATACACGGAAAAGCATGATTGACAGTACATAGAAAAAAACCATAGAATGAAGCATAGATTACCCACCTGAAATCCTGTATGCTCGAAACTACTTTTAGCCAGAAATTGACCCTCCACGCCCGTCATAGCCTGAAAGAGGCTCGTGAAATTGCTCACTATACTCGGCACACTACCATCGAGCCTGAGCACTTGCTCCTCGCTATTTTCCTCGAAAATGGCAGTCTCGGGAGTATTTTGCTCGAAAATATTGGTTTTGAAAAAGAAACCCTCGCCAAATCGTGTCTCAAGAAAAAAGTCGGCGGCAAGATTCTCCCAAAAACTCACCCTCTTCCCCTCTCACCCCTTTTGAAGGACAGTTTACGCCGCGCCTACTCCCTCGCCAGTGAATTCCACTATCCTTACGTCGGCACCGAACATCTCGTCTATGCCCTCCTCGAAATGAGGAGTGATCGACTCGATGACATTCTCTTGGCACTCAAAATCAAAGAAAAGAAGATTCAGTCTGTTATCGAAGCTCACCTCAACTTTGATCATTTTCCACAACTTTCCAAAATGTTCGACGCACCAGATATCCTGACTGAAGAAAATCCTAAAAAAGGCGGCAAAGCGACGCCTTCGCTCGATCAATTTACCCTCGATATGGGAAAAGATGCTTCTGTCAAAGAAAATGTTCTTGTCGGACGCAAGGCCGAGCTCGACCGCATGGTACAAATACTGACCAGAAAAAATAAGAACAATCCGCTTTTGATTGGTGAGCCTGGTGTCGGCAAGACGGCCCTGGTAGCGGCGCTGGCCAAGAAAATTTCCCGTGGCGATGTCCCACATACCCTTTTTGGGAAGCGCATTTTGTCACTTGATCTTACTCTGGTTGTTGCTGGCACCAATTTCCGTGGCGAATTCGAAGCTCGCCTGAAGGAAATCATCAAAGAAGCCACACAAAATACCGATGTCATCCTCTTTATTGATGAAATTCACACGATCGTCGGCGCAGGCAACACGAGCGGCGGTCTGGATGCAGCCAATATCCTGAAACCAGCCCTCTCCCGTGGCGATATCCAGTGTATTGGTGCCACCACCCTTTCCGAGTACAAACGCCACATAGAGAAGGATCCGGCCCTTGATCGACGTTTCCAGTCGCTCCTCGTTGCCGAACCAACCCTCGAAGAAACCAAGCATATTCTCTCTCAGGTCAAAGCAAGCTACGAAACCTTCCACAATGTCACGCTCTCAGGCACCATCATCGATCTCGCTGTTGACCTTTCTCTCCGTCACATTCCTGACCGCTTCTTTCCTGACAAAGCCTTTGATATCATCGATGAAGCCTCGGCTCTGGCGAAACAAGGCAAAAATAAGTCACCCTTTGCTACCGCTCTCTTCCAACTCGAAGAAGAGCTCCGCGCGAGTGTCTCACTGAAAGAATCCTTGACGAAGCACGAGAATTACGATGATGCCGCCAAATGGTACGCTCGAGAAAAGGAGCTTGAGAAAAAGATCGCCCAGCTGAAAAAGAAGCATCACGAAGAATCACTCCTCGATACCAAGGTAGTGACTGAGGAGCATATCTACCGCACCATTTCCCACATGACGGGCATTCCTTTTGAGAAACTCTCGGCAGAAAATCCAGGGGAAAAACTAACCCGACTCCATGAAGCCTTCGAAAAGCGCTTAGTCGGACAACAAGAGGCCGCTACCGCACTCGAAGAGACGCTGATCCGCTCGGTCAGTAATATCGGGGACCCTGATCGCCCCTTAGGCTCTTTCCTCTTCCTCGGACCGACCGGCGTCGGCAAGACCTTCATCGGGAAACTGCTGGCCGAAGAGTTTTTCGGAAGTAAACAAGCACTCGTTCGTCTCGATATGAGTGAATTCATGGAGCGCCACAGTGTCGCCCAGATCTTGGGCGCTCCAGCAGGCTATGTCGGCCATGGTGAAGGTGGCAAGTTGACCGAAATCATCCGCCGCAAACCCTATAGCGTCGTTCTCTTTGATGAAATTGAGAAAGCACACCCCGATGTCTGGAATATTCTCCTACAAATCTTGGATGAAGGCACGCTGACTGACGCCGAAGGGCGCAGTGTCAGCTTCAAAAACACGCTTATCATTCTCACCTCAAACATCGGTACCGCCGCTTTCACCAGAGAAGCCCGCATCGGCTTCGAGAAAGAACTGGGGAAGAAAAATATGAGCGAACAATTTGAAAATATCAAACGTGAAGTCTTGGGAGAATTGAAGAAAGAAATCCGCCCAGAACTCCTGGCTCGACTCGACCAAGTGATCGTCTTCAATCCTCTCTCTGCCACAGCTATCGAGCATATTGCCACCCTCGAACTCGATACTTTGAAGAAAAGACTCAAAGAGAAAGGTATCGCCCTCACTTACGGAAAAAATATCCCCTCCTTCATCGGAAAGAAAAGCTTTGCCCCAGAACAAGGCGCTCGCTTGGTACGAAAAAATGTTCAGGACCTTGTCGAAAAACCAATCGCCAAGAAGCTCCTCACTCTCCCGAAAAAGAAGTCTCTCCGTCTCTCTCTCAAAGGTGATACCGTTTTGTGCGCCTAAATCACGAAACATTTTCCTCTTTTCTCCAAGGGGTCGAGAAACAGATTCTCGATACCCTCTTTCCGCTCCGTTGCTTGGGTTGCCGTACCAAAGGCGCCTGGATATGTAGCGTCTGCGAACACCGAATCATGCTTCGAACCGAGCAGTACTGTCCTGTCTGCCTCCGGCATATCACTCCCACTGGAGAGGTTTGTTTTGCTTGTCGTGACAAAAGGAAACCAGCGCTCGATGGCATCTTCGTCGCTTCCTACTACAAGGAACCGCTCTTTGCGCATGCCCTCCACACGTACAAGTACCGTTTTATCCCTCACCTCTCGGTTCCATTCGGAAATATCCTGAAGAACGCTCTGGAGAAAAGTCCTCTGCGACTCCCCGACTTGCTCATTCCTGTTCCGCTCCATAAAAAACGCTTACGTTTCCGTGGTTTCAACCAATCTGAACTGATCGCTCGAGAACTCTCCTTAGGTCTGACGCCGGGTCTAGAAATTCCGCTCTCCAATGATATTCTCCTACGCATTCGTTACACCAAGCCACAAATGAAAACAACCTCTCGTGAAGAACGTCTGATGAATCTGAAAGGCGCCTTTGCTCTCGCAGCAGGAAAAGAAGCCCTCATTCGAGGAAAATACCTGTGGCTCATCGATGACGTCGCCACCACTGGCACGACCCTCGAAGAGTGTGCTACCCTTCTTAAGAGACATGGTGCCAAGGCTGTTTTTGGCATTGTTTTGGCCCGCTAGTCACAAAAACCGATCTCCGTCGTTTTCTATAGGAGAACTAAATTTTATATAATTTGTGTATGAAAAAGGTCTTTTTTCTTCTTATTATCGCAGCACTCCTTCCCTTGAGAGCCGCTCATGCGAGCGACGAATGCTCTTACACCATTACAAAAGACATCAAGTATGGTGATGGGGTTATTCAAGAGGGAAACAATACTACAACAGTACCTTTGTACTTAGACGCCTACTTACCAACAAACTGTAAAAACGGCTCCGATAAGCTCCCTATTCCTATAGGTCAGATTCACGGAGGAGGCTTTCTTCATGGAAGCAGATCGTCCGGCGTGGAAAACAAGATTCGCTTTGCAGAGGCAGGTTACGCTGTCTTTGCTATAGATTATCGACTTGTAGAGAAAAACAAAAAACCCGTAATCGAGTCATTGAGCGAAGATGCAGCACAGGCATTCGTCACCGAATTCACAGAGGAAGGCGGGAGACCGGAACAGACGTATGGCGCACTGGTCGCTCTGGAAGATACCATCAAAGCCAAGGAATTTGTACAGAAACAGTTTGCAGGGAAAATTGACACCCGCTGGTTTATCCAGGGCGGTTCAGCTGGTGCTTTCACGGCTATCAACATGGCCTATCTTGCTGACTATGTCTTCAACAAAAAGGAAAACCCGATCGGTATCATTGAAATATCGGGTGGTATACCAGGGAACAAGCAGCACATGAGTCGTGGTGATGCCAACGTTCTCATCATTCATGGAACAACTGACACCACCGTACCCTATGAAATGTCGGATCGATTGGTAAGCCAAGCAACCGCCGTCAATATCCCTTACCAGAGAATAACGGCTATTGGTTCTGGTCACGGCCTCGCTGGTGATGGAGTATACAACTGGAAGGTGAAGGAGACCGGGCTCACTGTTTTCGACCACGTCACACGCTTTATTGATTTATCCCTCTCCTGCAGAGAAACTCTGGCTCCTGAGTGCCAGGAAAGTCGAAATATGACCGAACTCACTACGAGTAATCCAAAGAAAGATACTGCAAGTGCTGATAATAAAAAAAGAGTTTCAGACACGGAAACAGGATCTAGCAACGACGTCAAAAGCAAGACTGATCATGTAAAAGAAAGTATTGGGGCAGTGTTTGCAAAAATCAAACGCTTCTTTTCTTTTGATTAAAGATGCTCATCATAGCCCTCTCAATTCTTTTCGCCACATAAGCTTCAAACCAGACCATATCTCATCAACAGCGCATACTTTGATATCAACCAGCCCTAGAGGCAGAGCGATGTCTCGGATAGTCTGTTCCGTAATATCCGTTTCGACTTTGGCAGATTTTTTTGGCCAAGAAATCCAGATGATGCCATTTTTGCGGATGAGATCCTTGTACCGCTCGATATCCTGCCTGAGACTGCGCTCGTCTTTTGAAAAGATATGAACAAAATCAATATCTTTACGACCCGGTCGCACACCCTCCGGTAGCCCATCGAGTAAAGCCGCGTAATTCTTCGGTTGATGAACCAGGGCGATTTTCATCCCCTCCTTCATACCCAGTTTTTGTTTCAGCGGTGTGCCCGAATAACCCGTAGTCATAAAGTTTGAAAAAATAGTCCCTAGAATCCCACGGTCACTATAAGTCTATGGTAGAAGCAAAAAAGGAACCACGCAAGATGATTCCTTTTTACTACTGCGGAGAGGGAGAGATTGAACGCGTCGCTTTGCTCCTTCTAAGAACCCACGGTTCTCAGCACTTCGCTGCTTTCCTCTCACGGAAAACTCCCGTTTTCCGACCCTTTCCCCGTTCGAATCTACTCTAGCTCAAAAGCAAAAATGATGCCACAAGAGCATCATTCTTTACTTTGCGGAGAGGGAGAGATTCGAACTCTCGAGGGTTTTAACGCCCCGCCACGTTAGCAGTGTGGTGCCTTCAGCCACTCGGCCACCTCTCCAGGGTTTTTACGCTACAATACTCAGCCTATCAACTTTTTACCCCAAAATCAAGACTCCTCCCAGAAAAGATAAAACCCCTGAACCTCACAGGGATTTTTATCGCAAAAGCACTCTCCTAATCGAAATAGTCCGAGATCAGCGTCAGCCAGTCAGACTTCACGCTCCAAACATTGGTTTTCGGATCTTGGTAATAGATGCCCATGTCATTGATAGTCCCTCTCACTCGATATGTCCAATAAGCAAAACCGATACCATAGCTTTCAAAGAGATCAAGCGTATCAGTGATATAAGCCTTGGCATCTGGGACATCTGAGGCAATACCTACCTGATTGATAAAAATCGGGACATCGTGATCATCTCGAAAATCAGTACCATTTTTGAGCATATCTTCGAGATAGGCTTTGTCATTCGTCACGACCTGGCCATCCTTCAGAGTGAGACTGCCTGGGTAACGGTACGTATGACCACTCCCATCCTTCGTCTCTTTCACGTATTCTGCTGGGTAGTAAAAGTTAAAGGTGTAGATAATCTTTTTATCTACCGTTGTATAGAGACCAGGAAGCTGTAAAATTTCATAATGATCATTTGGCCCAATCATAAGCGGCGTGTCCTCGTCCACTGTCCGAATAGCCTGAATCATTTCTTCATAGAAAGCTTTGACAGCGCCCTCTGGGTCATTGTTAGTGTATGATTTTTTAGGATGCGGCTCGGAAAGGATTTCGTAGGCAGCAATGTACGGCACATTCTTGTAGCGCTGCGCCAAACACAACCACGTGGCCTTAAATTCCGCCTTGAGTTCCGGATTTGTCCAATAATTATCATCTGAATTTCCAGCACCGAGATCTGACCCCATAAACAACACCACCCAAAGATGCTCTTTTGTAGCCCAAGCGATATTGGCATCAATCGCTTTTAAACCATCAGCTGAGATATTGCAGGTACCGCCGGTTTCTCGGATATCATTCTTTGTCCCTTCAAAATACCAACGAATAGGCATACGAACAGCCGTCGCTCCTTGATCCTTGTTAGCAGCTCCATCTTGCTCCTGAGCCGTTCCCCACCAACCCCAGTTAAATCCACGGAGCGTTACTTGATGCCCAGAAGGATCGTAAAGTTTATCCCCTTTCACTGTTAACCGATTCGAGTCTGTTTCAGAATCAGTGTCAGTATCAGAGTCAGGATCAGTCAACAAGTCGTCTGTGAGCGTATCTGTTCCACTTCCTACTTCGGTCCAATCAGTCGCTTCGGGCAACGTATACGGTAAACCATCAGTTCCCAGAGTACCACTACTCCCATCCGAAGAGGTGCCGTCACCAGTCGATCCAAAATTCGGCTGCTGACCTCCAGGAAGGACGCTTCCGTTTCGAATATATTTTTGCATTTCTTCATTGGCAACCTGCTGCTCTTTGATCGCCTCTTCTGCTTTTTTATTCTCGAGAAAATAAAAACCGGCAGCCGCAACAAGACTGATCGTGACCAGGGACCCAACAACTACAACAAAGATTGTTCTACTTTGGTAAAAAGGAAACATCGTAAGATATTTCTACTCCTTGAAATATTTAGAAATGACCTTCAGCACAGCATCCTTCTTTATCCATGTTCCATCGCCTTTCGCATACCAGATACCGTAGCCACCCGGGTAGGGACCCTGCTGTCGGTACTCCCACCAATCCCAACCAACACTGTTTTTATTGAGAAGCGCCAAAACAGCATTCGTATAGACTTCCCCAGGATCATCCACAGAACGAACTCCGGTCTGCTGGACGAAGATCGGGACATTGTACTTCTCTCGAAAATCAGTCAGATGCCCGAGTCGATACTCCAAGTCGTACATGACATCCTCATAGGCCCCTATTTCTGGATGAGCAAACAAGTTCCCAGTATAAATGATAGGCACTCCCGTATTCAGGTATGCCGATTCCACTAGCTTAATCATGTAGACTCGACTACCGATGAGAAACGGGGTGCGCAAATCAATCGGGTGAACCACTGCTATAAGCTCCTGATAAAATTCCGATATTTTGGCTGCAGGAAAAGCAATAGGATTCGGCTCAGGCAAAAGCTCGAACATACCGATATACGGGGTGTCTTTGTAGCGATCAGCAACGAATTTCCAGGTCTCTACGAAGCGGGCACGAGCCTCTGGATCCGTCCAAAAATTATGTCCCGCAGAACCATATTTTCCGCTCGGATCACAATAGGCCTGGGTACCAATCGGGTCTTGCTGCAAACCACTCTGTCCGCAATCAGAATCAATAGCCAAGTCTATCCATAACCCTTTCTCCGAAGCCTGTTCAATCATACGATCAAGCTCCGCTAAATGTTCTCGATCTATGTTTCCAGGAGCATCATCGTCACGACTATCGACGCTATCGTCAAAATATTTTCCCCACCAGCGCAGTACAATACGCACTGTGTTTGCTCCTTCTCCCGCATTACGGTCGGCGTCATGAAACCGCGTAGTATCCCATGCTCCCCAAGTAAAACCGCGAAGCATCGCTTCTTTTCCAGAAGGATAGTATATTTTATCCCCCTGCGTCCTCAGACGATACACGGTATTATGATCAGGACTCACAGTACTCGAACCATCAGAGGTAGTGTTGTCGTCCACTACTGTTGCTGCAGGAGTCGATGGTACTTCGTTCCAATCTGTAGCCTCGGGGAGTACATAGGACAAACTCTGAGAACCAGACTCGGAGTCAGCGCTGCTCGCATCACCCTCCTCTATCCTTTCTTCCCTCACGACATCGATCATATCAGAGTTAAACACGCCGCTTCCAGAAAGTGGCTCACTGAACGTAATCGGGGTCTCGCCCTGCTTCGTATCAACCTCTTGTTTCAATGCCTGATCCGAAGCACGATTCTCGAGAAAATACAGTCCGGTAGCGGCCACCAGACCCACTGTTACCAGTGATCCTACGATAACCACAAACGCTATCTTGCCTCGATACAGAGGAAAAAACATGATGGTAAATTTTTATTTTTATCTACAGATAACATTATACCATTAAAAAGAATTTTCACAGAGAAAACGGATCATATCATGGTACACTGTCAATAACATGCCAAAAACTTCATCACCAAAACGCTGTGGCTGGGTACGTCCTGGCAATACACTGTACGAACAGTATCACGATACCGAATGGGGCGTACGAACCTATGACGATCGACGACTGTTTGAATTTCTTCTTCTCGAAAGTGCTCAGGCAGGACTCTCCTGGGAAACTATTCTCAAGAAACGTCACGCGTACAGAGAGGCCTTTGCCCATTTTGACCCGGAGAAAATTGCCCGCTTCAATAGACGCGATATTGACCGGCTCATGAAAAATAGCGGGATCATTCGGCATCGTTTGAAAATCGAAGCGGCTATTAGTAACGCCCGCCTTTTTCTTGAAGTCCAGCGTGAATACGGTTCTTTTGCCAAATATCTCTCTCAATTCGTAAATGGCAAGACGCTCGATGGGAAACGCCGCTCTCTCTCAGAGGTCCCTGTACTCACCGAACAATCCGAACAATTGGCCAGTGACCTGAAAGCACGTGGTTTCAAATTTTTTGGTCCCATCATCGGCTACGCCTACATGCAAGCTATCGGCATGGTCAATGATCACACCACTGATTGTTTCCGTTACCAAGAAGTGAAGAAACTCCCCTCATCAATCTAAAAGAAGTAAAACAAAAACAGCTCCGATTACTCAGAGCTGTTTTTTGGTGTCATTTCGAACATCACGAATGATGCTCGAAAATCAATTACCAACGGCTGCCACCCTGGTTCTGATCGCGGTATCCGCCACCGTTGCCGGTGCGAGGAGCGCGCTCTTCCAGAGGACGAGCTTCGTTGACAGTCAGCGTTCGTCCGTCTAACTCCTTACCATTCCAGAGTTCAATAGCCTTTTGGGCTTCGTCGTCTGTAGCCATCTCAACAAAGGCGAAACCGCGAGAGCGGCCTGTCATCTTGTCGATGATGATCTTGGCAGAAGTGACATTCCCAGCCTGCGCGAAAGCATCGCGGAGACCGTCCTCGGTTGTACCGTAGGAAACGCCACCAACATACAATTTGGTTGCCATATCGAATCTACTGACTGAATTACCGTGTAAGTGGACCTTTCCCTGCGAGCTTGCGCTCTTTTTCTGGCTCTACTTCACGGAATTCAAGTTTGGCAACCGAATGTCTCGTCTAAGTGGCTTCCAGAGAGAAAACTTACAACACCCCTACCATAGCATGGTTAAGCGAAAAAAGCAAGACTTTCACTGCGAATCTAGATCCTTTTTCCCAAATCAAAGATGGCAGGTCGGCTCAATACCGAGCTTTTCAAAATAGCGTTGGTGATACTCTTCGGCCTTATAAAAGGTCTCGGCTGGAGTAATTTCCGTCACGATTGGTTTCTGCCATTTCCCTGACTGCGCCAATGTCTCTTTTGAAGCTTCGGCCAGTTTCTTCTGCTCTTCATCATGATAAAAGATGACGGAACGATATTGTGAACCACGATCTGGTCCCTGCTGATTTGGCGTCGTTGGATTATGATTCATCCAGAACACTTCAAGTAGGCGCTCATAACTCACCTTATCTCCATCATAGGTCACTTCCACAGCTTCCGCATGACCCGTCTCACTGTTACAGACATCTTCATAGGTCGGATTTTTCAGTGTCCCACCAGTATAACCAGAAACAGCATCAATAACTCCAGACACTTTCCGAAACAGTGCCTCCACACCCCAGAAACACCCCGCCCCAAATGTCGCTTTTTTCAAAATTGTCATAGCGTGCTCTCTTGACTTTTATTGATATTTCTGTAATAGTATACACCTGTTCCTTCCTCCAACCAAAGCAGTCACACTGCAGAAAGACGCCTATGTCACCTCCTCCTTACTCCAGTCTCTCCCAGCTCCAAGGCTTCATCTTCACCGATGAGATCGAGAAGGCCGTCTCGACACCTCTCGGCTATCGCGGAAACAAGGGGCTGCGTATCCTGGTGAAACTGAACGAGGACCATGCCTTACGCTTCACGTGGCCCATACCCAAAGATGCGGAGTCCCTCGTTCCTGTCATCGGAGAAGGCGAAAGAAACAAGAAAGTCTGTCCCGTCGATCTCGACATCAACATCAACGAACTCCACGCCGCCATCGTCATGGCTGGCTTTGGTCACCACCTACTTGCCAACCCACCCAAGAAGTTCTGAAGGTCTTCAGAACCACACTGCCCGACGCAACGCGCCGGGTTTTTTATTTTCCCTTTTTTAAGCCATTTTTATACTCTAATATTGACTTTTTCTCTTTTTTATGCTATCATATACGGTTAAGTAGTTCCTCTCACCAACAATCGCTCGAAAGGAGTAGTCATGGAAAACAGAGAGACCATTGCCGACCTGCCAGTGGACTGTCACTTCATCACCGCGCTCAACCTCCAGGTACCAGGAGTACCGCTCGACGTAATCCAGAAGGTGCGGGAGGCAGATGGCCAGCCATGCTGTGTGCATGCTGGCGAATTCGTGTCCATGCCGGAGAGCCTCGTGGTGATTCGCTGCCGGCTCTGAAGCGGGCACTCGTCGTCTTTCAATACCACTTTTTCAACACACAGGGCAGCAACGCATCCGCGTTCGCTGCCTTGAATCATTTTTAGGGAACTTTTTCCAAACTTTATATACTCTTTACCTTCTTCCAAAAATTCTCTTGGGCGACTTGGGAGCGAACTTGCATGGTTTTTGCGTAAGCAAAAAAGTTCGCTCACACGTCAGTAAAAACTACGCTGGAGTTTTGACGGCACAAGAGAGTTGTTTGGGAGAAAGGAATTATTCACCCTCTTCGTCTGGAATAAACTTCAAAGCATCACCGTTGATACAGTAGCGCAGACCAGTCGGTTCCGGGCCGTCGTTAAAGACATGGCCCAGGTGGCCACCGTCTTTGGAGAGCACTTCGGTCCGGGTCATTCCAAACGTTGCGTCAGTATCAGTTTTAATAGCATCCGGCTTGATTGGCTGTGTAAAACTGGGCCAACCAGTCCCGGAATCAAACTTATCTTCGGAGCGAAATACTGGCTCGTTATTATCAGCTGAAACGTACACCCCTTTGCGATGTTCGTTATAGAGTGGACTGCTAAACGGCGGCTCAGTGCCTTTGTCACGGAGAATCCGCGCCTGCTCCGGTGTCATTTCGACACAGCCATCGATCCCACACGCCGCGCCTTCACTAGCAACATTTTTTTCTTCCATACGGGTTTGAAAAAAGTAATAAGCAAACATCCCCAACACAGCAAGTGGGACTGTTACGAACAACATGGTACGTGAGGAAATATTATACATATCTCCAGTATACACCTCTAGGTGCGAACACCGCGACCGGAGTAAAACAAATACCAAACCACAAATGAGAGCGTGGATGCTAAGACAATAAGGATGACATACGCCGTTACGATACTCACGTCGGTCGCACCGATCAGGCCGTAGCGGAAACCATTGACCATATAGAGAAGCGGATTCCAAAGCGATATCTGGTGCCAAATAGCTGGCAACATCGAAAGCGAGTAGAACGTCCCAGCGAGATACGTCAGTGGCGTCAGGATGAATGTCGGGAAGATGGAGATACTGTCGAAGTTCTTGGCAAAGATAGCATTGATGAGCCCTGCTAGAGAGAAAACGACTGCCGTCAGAAAGGCAAAGGCTACGACATGAAGCGGATTATGAATAGCAATCGGTGTGAAGAAGAGAGAGATAACAAGCAAGATCGCCCCCGTCACCAGCCCACGAAGAACACCCCCAGTCACATACCCCAAAATCATTACCCAATACGGGGTTGGTGAGACTTGAATTTCTTCGATCGATTTCTGGAACTTGGCCATATAATAACCGAAAGCCGAGTGCATAAACGACTGCGTGATCACCGACATCATGATGATGCCTGGCACGATAAACTCCATGTAGCTCATCCCGTTGATCGGCGCGACCTGCGCCCCGATGAACTTCCCGAAGACGAGGAAGTAAAGTACCGTAGTCACTGCTGGTGGTAAGAGCGCCTGCACCCATACACGAAACATACGGAGGAATTCCTTCCGCACGATCGTCATATACGCTGCCCACATTTGTTTTCCATTCATACCTTTAAGCTTTATTGATTTTCTGGAGGAAAAATTCTTCCAGACGGTTTGATTTATTGCGCATGCTTCGTACCCGGATATCGAGACGATTCAAGGCGCTGATAGCATCATTGATCGATTCACCCTGATTGACCGTCATCTCTATGGTATCAGTATCAATTTTTTTGACCCCAAACTGCGCCACGAGAGTTTCAGTTTTTTCTGGTAGTGGCTGCTCAAGATCAAAGATAAATGTTTCTTTATCCATCTTGCCCAATAACTCCTTTACCGACCCCTGCTCTACCACCTCACCCTTATTGATGATAGCCATATTGTTACAGAGTTGCTCTGCTTCTTCCAGATAGTGCGTCGTCAGGATGATAGTCGTCCCGTTCTGATTCAGCTCACGGAGAAAATCCCACATCTCACGGCGAATCTCAATATCAACACCGGCCGTCGGCTCATCCAAGATAAGTACCTTTGGATCATGCACCAATCCCCGCGCGATCATCAACCGTCGCTTCATACCACCAGAAAGGGTCATCGATTTTTCATTGCGCTTTTCGTACAACCCGAGCTGCTTCAATAATTTCTCAGCTTTCGGTAATGCTTCACGACGAGGAATGCCGTAGTATCCCGCTTGATCAAGAATGATATCAATCACCTTTTCGAAAATACCAAAGTTAAACTCCTGCGGGACAATTCCCACATGCATCTTGGCTTTCTGATAATCATCATCAATAGACAGTCCTTCGATCCAGACCTCCCCGCTTGTTTTATTCACCAGCCCGCAAATGACGTTGATCGTCGTACTCTTACCGGCACCATTGGGACCGAGGAGCGCAAAGAAATCACCGGCGGCCACTGTCAGGTTCACGCCCTTCAGTGCCTCCACACCATTCCCATATATCTTCTTCAAATTTTTTATCTCAAGTGCATTCGCCATAAATATCATTTACTCATAAAACTATCCTCTATTCTAACTCGTTCATTAGAAAAATATTTCTTTTGAGACCGCTGAAAGGCTTGTGAGCATGGTTTCTGTAACAGACAGAATCACGAGACTTTCACAGAGCAAGTTTGCCGCTGGGCAAACGAGTGGGTCGCAAAAGGAATTTTTTCAATGAACGTCTATCCAAGGAACCAAAGAAATCATTTATTTCTTTTCATCATGAAAGGCTACCTGCCCCATGTAGTCAGCCTTACCGATATTCATCCCATTGTGACGCAGGATCGAATAAGCGGTCGTCAGATGGAAATAAAAATTCGGTAGCCCCTGAGCATTGACATATTCGAGACCAGAAAGCGCTTTACCGGGAAAGTAGTAAATAGGGATCTCTCGATCTTCAGCGCCTTCGAACTGCTCTGGCTTGAGTGAATCAAGAAATGCTATGGTCTTGTCGATACGTGCTTCCAATTCCTTGAGAGTCACTTCGTTATCTTCCATCTTTGGCAACTCCACTCCAGCCAATCGCCCCGCTGTTCCCTTGGCAGTATCGCAGACAACCTGCACTTGTTTCACAAAGGGGAATTGATCAAGAGCGAGATAGGCTCCGAGAAGCACGCTGTCAGCGATCTTCTTCTCTGCCACAAATGCTTCCGCTTTGACCAAAATAGCCTGAAGCGCCAAAAGCGAACGCTTGAACTCCGGAACAGTTGCATTGTACATCGATATCTTTGCCATAGTGTTATAAAAAATATTAGTATTCTCCCAGTATACTCAAATACCAGAAAACTAGCAAACTACCAATGAGAGTGCTAACTCTAGAGTAAGCGACTATTTCAAGTATTTCGAGAGTAATGGAGTCAAACGCTCCGCAATCTGCTGATAGCCACGATCATTCGGATGAAGGGCATCGCTCATCAGATCTGAGTGAGCGAAAACACCGGAAAGGACATCTGATACATAGATCGATCCAGTACGCTCGGCCAGAGCTTCATATTCTTCGTCCGCTCCCCCGCTGACGATACCACTCCGTACTCCGACAACTACCGTGATCGATCCTTGTGCCTGAAAAGCAACAACAATTTTTTCTAAATTCTGAAAGGTTTCCTCGCGAGGAATCTTTTTCAAGAAATCATTCCCTCCAAGAAGAATGATTGCAACTTTGGGATTTTCTTTGAGCGCCGGACTGAGTCGCGCTAGTCCATCACGGGTCGTGTCGCCACTGACACCGTAATTCAAAATAGAGATGCCGATGGATTTCCCAAGCTGATCTGGCAATGTATTGCCCGCTGTCGCGCCAACCCCCTCTACCAAGCTATCACCGAACATCAGTACCGGCCCGCTCTTCGAAGAAGGATAGTTCTTGATCTCCCAGTCTCGAGAAAAATACCAAAACACAAGAAGTCCGATAAGAACCGCTCCTACACTCACAAAAAGAAGAGCTTTTTTTGACATAACAAACTACAAATGCAGAAGCGGACTGCGTTCTATAGGGCTTTCCACCTCGGCTTGCCTCGTCGAGACGGGCCGCCCTCTAGTCCCAGAACAAGTCTGGGTCACCCCGAACGGGCAACTCCCGTTTCCCGACCCCTTCCCTGTTCGAATCTCACCTCCATCATAAAAGTAAAGAAGGAACTGCACAAGGTAGTTCCTTCTTTACTTCAACAGCGGAAGCGGTGAGATTCGAACTCACGATACCCTTTCGGGTACGACAGTTTTCAAGACTGTTGCCTTCAACCACTCGGCCACGCTTCCAAATTTTCTACCTCGTCATGGTATCAGGCATGCCTGCCTTTGTGAAGAGTATCTGTTTTCAGTAAAAATATGGTATAGTAAAGAAAATCAATATTACCCTATGAACGCTCATCACTCGTTTCACGACGGTGGAAAAGTAAACAAGACTTCTCAACCAACACCGGTGCCTCAGACACCTCGCGACACGCACACCCTTGCCCCGCAGTATGGCCAAATCCTCCTTCACTGGGATGCGCCAGAACACGAACCCTTGGAACTCGGACCCAAGTCCCGCATCGTCGTGCTGTTTCTTCTTATTGCTATTATCGCCTGGGCGCTCTATACCAACAGCCCCCTCATGGCCATCACTTTTATTCTCATCGGCATGACGGGCTATCTGGCGCTTGGTCATGAACCACGTATCCTACCTTTTTACCTGACCACCAAAGGTATTGTGGCCGCCAAAGAATTCTACGAATACGAGGATATCGAGTCCTTTCATCTCTACGATGAACCCCCTTTTGACAATCTTCTTTCCATCAAAACGAACGGTCATCTCGTCTCTCATGTTCATATTCCTATCACTACTTTGCCGGTTGAAGAGCTCTACCAGGTCTTGGTGCAATTTGTACCCGAGGACAAACATGAACCAGGACTGGTTGACAGTATTGAGAAATTGCTGCATATTTAAGGGTGCCGCGTTGCGCCCGTAGCTCAGTGGATAGAGCGTCTGGTTGCGGTCCAGAAGGTCGTAAGTCCGATTCTTGCCGGGCGCACAATGAAACAAAAAAGAATTCCTTTATGGGATTCTTTTTTTTGTTTGTGTCCGGCAAGAATCGGATAGGAAGGGGTCGGGAAACGGGAGTTGCCCGCTTGAGGTTTTGCCATTTACCTTGTCTTTCAGTAGTATAGGAAAGCTACGTCCTCGTCGTATAACGGATAAGACACATCCCTCCGAAGGATGAAATCGTGGTTCGATTCCACGCGAGGACACATTTTTTAGTTGACAAAAGATCTCTTCTTCAGTACTTTAAGAAAGCTACTTAACAATACCAACGAGAAGGACAAGGAAAGACCAACAATCAATGAGGACTCAATGAGAATCGCTACCTTTTCCTCCGTCTCCTTCGATGGAACCGGGTTTTCCGTGACCTTTACCGAGGGAATTCCCCCGATCAGGTCACTGGGCACTGTCATTGGCTACGCCAAGCGCGAACAAAAACACGCTGGGCGAACACCTTTCGACATGACCACAGCTCTGAACGGGTTGTACTTCCGTCCAGCCACCACAACAACCGACGCTCCCGAGAAACTCCAGGAAGAGCTTCTGCTCTATCTGGAGAGCATCGGGTTCCACTATGAAGAACCGAAGAAACAGGAACGCCGACAACGTTCCCTGCCCCTCAGCTATACCGTGACCGCAACTGCTTCCCAGCAGCTTACGGCCTGACATCACCCTGTTCCTTGCCCTCCTCGGTCCGCGACGTAAATGCGGATCTTTTAGACCTGCCATGCTCTCACGTGTGGCAGGTCTGCTTTTTTTCTCAGGACTCCAGGATGATATACTGGAAACATGACTTTCGAAACTCCGCTTTCCACCATTTCTTCAATCAAAAAACTGACCCTCGCCAAGCTTGAGCGCATGGGTATTATGACCGTGCGCGACCTGCTCTACCACTTTCCTTTTCGCTACGAAGACTACTCCTCTGTCCTCACCATCGACGCCCTTGTTCCAAATGAGCTCTGCACCATCGAGGGAACTGTGACTACTATCGAAGCCGGGCGCACTTTCAAGAAAAAAATGTTTCTGACCGAGGTGACACTCGAGGATGCGAGCGGAAAAATTCGCCTCATCTGGTTCAATCAACGTTTCGTCGCCCAGACATTGAAAGCTGGCATGACTATCCGCGTCAGCGGCAAAGTGACCAGCGATAGACAAGGTATCCTCATGCAGAATCCGGCTTTTGAACGTTCAGCGCGTGACGCCACGCACACTGGTCGTCTGGTTCCGGTCTACCCAGAAACAGCAGGGCTTACTTCAAAATTCTTCCGCTGGCAACTCACCGGTATTTTTCAAAAACTCACCGACTTTCCAGATCCCGTTCCAGAAGATATCTTGAAAAAACTTCACCTCCCTTCTTTGAAACAAGCACTCTTCTATATTCACTTTCCCGTTGATGCCACACACGAACTTCTTGCTCGAAAACGTTTCGCTTTTGACGAAATGCTCTTTGTACAACTCAAAGCCTTGCAAGTAAAGGCGCTCTTTGAAACTGCCCAAGCTACCGCACTCCCCTATACTGACGATCTCGTAAAAAAATTTGTAAGTTTACTTCCCTTCACCCTCACCAACGCCCAACACAAAGCAAGTTCCGAAATCCTACAAGACATGAAGCAGGCACGACCAATGAACCGTCTCTTAAACGGCGACGTGGGAAGTGGCAAAACCATTGTCGCAGGCTTGGCCGCCTTTGTGGCTGCAGAAAATGGATTCCAAACTGCCATCCTTGCTCCAACCGAAGTTCTCGCGCGCCAACACTTTGAAAGTCTTACCAAAGTCTTTGCTGCTACCAACCACGATATCGCCCTCTTCACTGGTAGCTACCGGATCTTGGATGGTCAAACAACCACCCGTCCGACGCTCCTCAAAGCTATCCGGGCCGGCATCCCAAGGATCATCGTCGGCACCCACGCCTTGATCCAAGATGACGTCGCTTTCGACAACCTGGCTCTCATCGTTGTCGACGAACAGCATCGCTTTGGTGTTTCTCAGCGCGCCAAACTCCAAGAGCTTTCTTTCAATAGCTTGGACGGATCGAAGGAGTTTGTGCCGCACTTCCTCTCCATGACCGCTACTCCTATCCCGCGCACGCTCACGCTCGCTTTTTTCGGCAACCTTGACCTCTCACTCTTGGATGAACTCCCAAAAAATCGCAAGCCGATCATTACTAAAATCGCGAGGAACGGAAAAGACCGTGAGAAGATCTATGAATTCATCCGAAGCGAAATCACCAAAGGTCGCCAAGCATTTATCATCTTTCCATTAGTCGAAGAATCCATGGCACTCAAAGATGTGAAAGCGGCTGTCGCAGAGCGTGAGCATTTGGCCGAAAGCATCTTTCCTCACCTCTCGATTGGACTGCTTCATGGCAAACTGAAAGCAAAAGAAAAAGAATCAGTGATGCGTGATTTCAAAGAAAAGAAGTATGATATCTTGGTCGCGACCGCTGTCGTCGAAGTGGGAATCGATGTACCAAACGCCAGCATCATGATGATCGAAGAAGCCGAGCGCTTCGGTCTCGCCCAACTGCACCAATTCCGTGGACGTGTCGGAAGAGGCGAACATCAGTCGTACTGTTTTCTTCTTCCCGGGAAAGAATCTGGCGTAAACAACGAACGTCTGAAGATTCTCGAGAAGACCAATAACGGCTTCGAAATTGCCGAGGTGGACCTCGGTATCCGGGGCCCTGGAGCCTTTTTCGGCAGTCGCCAGTCAGGTCTGCCAGACATTGCTATGGAAAACCTAAACAATATGAAACTCATCACCATCGCTCGTGATGAGGCGAAGAATATTCTTGTTTCTGATCCCCTCCTTACCAAGCATCCACTCCTTCAGAAGGCTCTGCGGATCTTCGAAGAAAAAATTCATCTCGAATAGCTAGGCCACGGACATGACAGGATTTTGTTTGGTAATCCCTGATCGACGATATATCTTGATTGCCCAGGCCAGAACCGTCAGATTCGTCACCAGCAAAATAGCATACAGCGCGAACATGCTATCAAGTGTGAACGCCTCGTAAATGCCACCGGCATAGAAATACACATAGGAGAGACGCTGAACTCGCTTCCAGTTTTGTTTGAGGAGTTTCTGGGAAAAAGTGTTCGAGGTGAGGAGCAGGATCAGCCCAGAAATATCGCCAAGATGAGCGAAGAATACCAGGTGACTAAAGGAGAAGAATGTCCCCGCAAGAAGCGACGCGATGTAAGGAGAGCCTGGCGTGACAATAGCATCAATCATGAAACCGACAATGATCGATGAGGACAAGATGCCAAAACCCTTGCGCAAGATTACCAGGCGACGCAGAAAAGACCAGTTCGTAATGTCTGCCAGCGGCCGAACCACCATAACCGCAAACACTGCTGCAAACGAGATCGTATACAAGATACCTCGCACGGTAAAATCCATCCCAAAAACTTGAGAATATACCGGTATAAGCCCCAGTAAAAATAAGGAGATACCGATGACTATGTTCTGCAAAAAAAGAATGAATTTCATAGAATAGTGTTGCAATTTGAGAGATACCTACACTGTTACTACGATAAAAAAGGCGCCAAGTTTTCACGAGGCGCCTGCTTTTTTCTCTGTTTCTAATCTAGTTTTTGCGCATTTTTTCTGTGACCCAGAATTCACCAAAGTATTTCCCAAGCAAGATACGCGTCTGCGAATCAATAGCCGGGAGTGCCGAAAGGAAACCAACCAAGGGGATCAACACCCACTGAAAAACCATGAGAAAGTGTCGGCTCCAATGATAGCGTTTTGGTCGCGGTGGTAACGACAGAAGTGACATCGGAATCGAGATAAGAAGCCCCATCATACCGAGCGTCATGAGAGTTTTGGTAATAAAAGGTAGATTGTGTGCCAAGACGCTTTCTCGGAAAGCTGATCCGCCCAAAACAAGTGGCAACCATCCGAGGAACGTCAGGATGAACGAGGTCGTAGCCCAGGAATAGTGACCTTCAAGCATCTCAAAGGTAATGCGCAGTTTGGTGCGAAGCGCGATGACTTTGTCTGGCCAAATAGCCCGCATCGTCACCGGGAAGTTCTCGATACCATAGGCCCAGCGCCGTTTCTGTTTGTACTGATTCTTGAGCGTCTTCCAATACGTCTCAGCAAGTACCGCATCAAGTGATATCGGCAGATGGATTGGCTGCACCCGATAGTCGCCATGGAAATACGCCAGACACTTCCAGTAAATCACTGAGTCTTCACTGATCATATTCACCGGCCAGAAACCCACCTTGACCAACGTATCAAACGGCTCCGAGTGCGATGAGAACGTCACCATCTCTTTGCGCGTACTCTGGTACAGATGCCAAAATGACGAACCAGTCACCACCAGGCGCACAAAAGCATTCGTATCCCAGATGTTGTTGTGATACATCGGAAGCGGCTGGTACGCACGCTGCAAACGCTTGGGATCGATGATGTATTCATAAGTGAGCGCCGCAAAGTACTCTGGATGCGCCACGCTATCACAGTCAAAGTTCGAAAAAATGACGCGCTTGTAATCAATCGCTCGTTCGTCAAGATACTTCTGGAGTTCCCGGGCAGCAAACTTCGCATTCGATGCCTTACACTTCATCTCGCCGCCTTCGACGATGTGGGTCGTCACCAGAAAATCACGAAACACACCATCAAACTTTTTCTTCAAATATTCCACCTTTGGCAAACGCGTCTCCGGATCCTCACGCTCTTCTGTCGCCAAAAGAATAATCATCTGCTCCTTCGGAAAATTATTGTCAGCCAAGGATTGCAGTGCCGGCTCGATAACGTCCGCTGGTTCCCCTGCTGTCGGAAGCAAAACGACGTGGAGCACCTCGCGCCAATCCATGATTTGATCCTGAATTGGGATAAGTTCTCGCGTTTCTTTGCGAATCTTTTTGAGGCGAGCAATTTCTTTCCTCACGGTGCGACGCTCTCGAAAGTGAAAAAATGGGATTTCCTTCGCGCCGTCGTAGATACTTTTGATTCGCTCCTCGAGCAGTTCGCTATAGGCTTCCGGATGAGCAACGTTCTGGCAACGCTCCCACCAGTTGATGCGCTTCCCCTCTTCCACATCTATATTCCCCGCCACCGAGAAAAGTGAGATATAGAACGCCTTGTGAATCCAGTAAATATCAAAGACAATGACGAGCACCGCCGCCCACACCGGCAAGAAGAAAGAGAGCGCCAACATCCCCAAAAGAGTCGTCCACGTCAAAAGACCCGGGATCATCTCAATCGCCCGCTGAACGCGCCGTTTTTTCGGCTCGGTAGTTTTTGGATCAGGAAAGGAAAAATCACTCATAAGTACATCTTATACCATACCTATTTTTGAGTAAAAAGTCAACACTTGCCAAAGAAAAACTTATCCATTAAAATATGCAGTAGTTAAAGTTAAGGGCGTTGGAAGAAATCAACCGAGATTCCTTTACTCAGGTGAATAGCCTGGGTGGAAGGAGGGGCCAGTGGGAATCTGAAGTTAGGCGTAATGCGCCTTATGGATCTAAGTCTCACAACGCAGGTGGCTGGTGAGGTGTTACAACGTCAGGGCAATAAGCGCAAGTGAAAGCCTGACCAATCTCGCGAAGCATCTTGGCTAAACCAACCCCTACTAATTTCTGCTGCAGCACAACGTGCCTGCAGCTTTTTCTTTTTCCTTCAATCTACGCTACAATTCACCTCAGATACATTTTCTTTTTCCGTATGTCCAAATTGCAATTTCCAAAAGGCTTTCTCTGGGGCGCGGCCACTTCTGCC
Source organism: uncultured Bdellovibrionales bacterium (assembly GCA_964612055.1). GTDB lineage: Bacteria > Patescibacteriota > Minisyncoccia > Moranbacterales > UBA1568 > UBA1568. The sequence goes on along the minus strand of CAZTBI010000001.1, from coordinate 26,024 downwards.
CACCAAGTTGAGGGAAATACTACCAACGATTGGTCTGAATGGGAAAAAGAAAACGCCGAACGCCTCGCCAAAGAAGCTCATAAGAAATTCGGCCATATCAAATACTGGGAGCGCCTCCGCCCCGAAGCCGAAGATCCAAAAAACTACATCTCTGGCATCGCCTGCGATCACTACAACCGATTCAAGGAAGACTTCGACCTGGCCAAATCACTCCACCACAACGCCCACCGATTTTCTATTGAATGGTCACGCATCGAACCGGTCGAAGGCCAGTTCGACGAGCAGGCTCTCAATCACTACCGCGATGTTTTACTCGCCCTCCATGAGCGTGGCCTCACTCCTTTCGTCACTCTCTGGCATTGGACTATGCCTCTATGGCTTCGTGACAAAGGCGGAGTGTCTTCAAAAGAATTTCCAGTTTACTTTGAACGCTATACCCACTTCGTTGTTTCCCGACTCAATGATTTGGTGACGTTTTGGATTCCTCTCAATGAACCGACCTCCGTCATCGCTGGCTCTTATACTACCGGCCAGTGGCCACCACAAAAGAAAAGTTACTTCGTCGCACATCGTGTCTACAAAATTTTGGCCGACTCCCACAAGCGAGCCTACCACGTCATTCACGAGATCAATCCAAACGCCCAAGTCGGTTTGGCCAATCTCCTTCACTCCTTTGAGCCCTACCACGAGCACTCGTTCTTCGACACGCTCATGATTCGTTTCTCACATTTCTTCACCAATGAATACTTCCTCCGTTTAACCCGCGGCACCCATGACTTCCTCACTGCTCAGTATTATTTCCACAACCGTTTCAAATTCCCCCGCAAGGTCCACTTGGGCGATAAACCAATCAACGATCTTGGTTGGGAAATTTATCCCAAAGGCATTTACAATGTCTTGAAAGAACTCCATCAGTACAACCTCCCTATCTATATCACCGAAAACGGTTTGGCCGATGCTTTCGACGATTACCGTATCGATTTCATCCGCGATCACTTGCTCTGGATCCACCAGGCCATCGAGGAAGGCGTTGATGTCCGTGGCTACTTTTACTGGTCACTCCTCGACAATTTCGAATGGGATAAAGGCTTTTGGCCACGTTTTGGCCTGATCGCTGTTGACTATGAAGACCAGGAACGCATTGTCCGAAAGGCCGCCCTCTTCTATGCTCAGATTTGCCAAGAAAACGCTTTGGAGATAGAAATAGAGAAGAGTCCAAAAATTCAATCCTAATACAGAAAGCTATGGAAATGCCTTTGAGACGACTCCCAGAGTTACCCAAAGATAAAGAACTGACAGGCGAACTCGGAGCTCACTCTATATGGACAGATAGCGGACGACCAGATAGTGATAGAAAAGTAGTAAAGAATACTCAAGAAACGAGAGAGCAAGAAATTGCCCGCCTTTTGGGTCGTGAACGCGCTGCAAATATAGATGTAGAAGGCTACGAAAGAGGCGATGACCGCTAGTCTTGCCAGAATGAGTTTTTGTGCTATACTAGCCACGCAGTTTGGTCTGCTTTTTTTGTATTCACTTGGCCAATAATATGGCCCCATCGTCTATCGGTTAGGACACCAGGTTTTCATCCTGGTAAGAGGGGTTCGACTCCCCTTGGGGCTACCACCAAAGAAAACTACCATCTCCCAATGGTGGTTTTTGTTTCCCCAATTTTCATACACAAATTCGCTATTCTTGACTAAGAGGAGTATACTAAAAATACAGATAGGGAGAGTGAAAATTCATAACTACATACGCGTATGGTTCTACCTCGTTCTTTGGGAACAGCGTTGTAATTGTTAATTTTAACTCTATGGATGCGCAATCATCTAGCAGCACCCAGCCCCTCTATCGTGGGACACAGATTGTCTGGTATATCCTCGGTCTCGTCGAAGTTGCCCTTGCCTTTCGGTTTGTTCTGAAACTCCTCGGTGCCAATGCCGGAGCTGGATTCACCAACTTCATCTACATGATCACGGCGCCCTTTGCCGCGCCTTTCGTCACTGTCTTCAAAGTCTCCAAGGCTCAAGGTAGCGTCTTCGAATGGACGACTCTCCTCGCTATGTTGGTTTACTACATTGTCGCCTGGGGCATCATCAAGATGCTTGTCATGGGCAAGACGGTTTCCACACCAGAGGCCGCAGTCAAACTTGATCGCCAGGATCAATAATTTGTAAAACACACACTTATGAGTTTTCTCGTTTATATCATCTTCGGAGGTCTCGTCGGTTGGGTAGCATCAATGCTTATGGGTACCGATGGACAACAAGGCATCCTTCTCAATGTCGTTGTCGGCATTGTTGGAGCTGTCCTTGGAAGCTGGATCTTTAGTCTTCTCGGTCTCGGTGGCAGCGTCAGCGGCTTTAACCTCGGCAGCTTCGTCGTCGCCTTAATTGGTGCCGTCGTGCTTATCGCCATCCTCAAGGCCCTCCGCTAGTACCACAAGTCCTTACAAAATCCCTGCGAGAGGCAGGGATTTTTGTTTTTTCCTGATGTACGATACTCTAAGAAAGAACTACTGAAACCTACTATGTCCAAGAAAAAGAAATCTATCGGGGTGTTTGATTCGGGGTTCGGCGGACTGACTATCCTGCGCGGGCTGGTGAAAGAATTACCCGAGTACAACTATACCTATCTCGGAGACACGGCTCGTACTCCGTATGGTTCGCGTTCTCAAGAAGTCATTTACGAATTCACGCGCCAAGCGGTTGATTTTCTTTTTTCAAAAGATTGCGATCTCGTCATTCTTGCCTGCAACACAGCTTCCAGTGAGGCGCTCCGTCGCATCCAACAAGAATATCTCCCAAATTTTCACCCCAACAAAAAAGTCCTTGGGGTCATTATTCCAGCCGCAGAAGCAGCTGTCACCAAAACAAGGAATCAGAAAATCGGTGTCATCGCTACCGAACAAACTGTCGCCTCCAAAGCCTTCGTCCGAGAACTCCGAAAACTCGATCCAAAAATTCAGGTCTTCCAGAATCCCTGTCCCCTCCTCGTCCCCATAGTAGAAGCTGGCGAACATCGTGGAGAGGTAGTAGGGGCTGTTCTGCAAAAATATCTCACACCTCTCCTCAAGAAAAAGATTGATGCTCTCATTCTTGGTTGCACTCACTACGGTATCCTCGAAAAAAAGATCAGAGACATTGTTGGGAAAAATATCGCCATCATCTCTGAGACATCGGTGGTAGCGAGAAAACTTCGAGATTATTTGAAACGCCATCCTGAGATAGAAATAAAACTTGGTAAAAATCATACCCGCACCTTCTATTCTACTGATCGTACCGAAAAATTTCAGCATCTCGGCAGTCAGTTCTTCGGACAAAGGATCACAGTGAAAAAAGCTTCTCTCGGTTAGACTCAATTCTTGCCATTTTCCCCCACTCTCGGTAGAGTAAGAACACTATGAAAGTCCTCTCCATCGAGACATCCTGCGATGAGACAGCAGCGGCTATCGTCGACTGGAACCCGTCTCAAGCCGAGGCGGGCGGCACACAAGCTACCGTCCTCGCCAATACCGTTTCCTCCCAAGCCTCTCTCCATGCCAAATGGGGCGGGGTCGTGCCTGATTTGGCTTCACGGGAACATATCCGGAACATCGTCCCCGTCGTCGAAGAAACCCTGGATCGAGCCAAGCTCTCTCCAGCCGACATTGATCTCATCGCAGTCACCGAAGGCCCTGGTCTCATGCCAGCCCTCGTCATCGGAGTCACAGCTTCCAAACTCCTGGCGCTTCTCTGGGAAAAACCCCTCATCGGCATCCAGCACTTGGAAGGCCACATCTATGCTAACTTACTCAAAGAAAATGCTGAACTGCGTTTTCCACTTCTCGCTTTGGTCGTTTCTGGTGGCCACACCGAACTCGTTCTCATGAACAATCATTTCACCTACGAGATCCTCGGCGAAACGCAAGATGACGCTTCCGGTGAGGCGTTCGACAAAGTCGCCAAAATGCTCGGTCTCGATTATCCTGGCGGACCCATCGTTGCCAAGAGAGCTGACAGCTTCCGATTACAACACCCTGGCACTGCATCAACATTTTCCTTTCCTCGCCCGATGCTCGATGCCGACAATTTTGATTTTTCTTTCTCAGGATTGAAAACTTCCGTCCTCTACTTTCTCAAAAAACACGAAGAACAAAAGAAAGATGAAACATTCATTGACCAAGTCTGCCACGAATTCCAGGAAGCTGTCGTCGATGTCTTGGCTGGCAAAACAAAAAAGGCTATCGCACTCTATTCGCCAGAAACTTTTGTCATCGCTGGCGGCGTCTCCGCCAATGTAAGGCTACGCGAAAGACTCCAGGGCTTGATCAACGAACAGTTTCCGAACACCCAATTCCTCACTCCAGAATTCTCTTACTCACTCGACAATGCCGCTATGATCGCTATCGCGGCTGCGCTCCGCTACGAACGCATGAACGAAAATGATCGTGCAGCGCTCAAAGAATCCTATGCCGCCCTCGAACCAAACGCTAACCTCCCCCTGCAAGATCTGATATGAAGATAACGCCCATCAAAACTGAAAAGGTCTTGCCACGCTCAACAACACTGACCGCGCTCCTTGATCGCAGTCTCAAGAAATTTCCCGAGCGATCAATTTTGGTCATCACCTCAAAAATTGTTGCGCTCTGTGAAGGACGCATTGTCCCGCTCGAAAAAATAAGCGAAGGCACCCTGAAACAAGAAGCTGACTACTACTTACCGAAACAAGCGAGTCGCTACGGCGTTGCTCTCACCATCAAAGATAACGCCTTCATCGCACGCGCTGGCATGGACGCTTCCAATACTGGAGGCTACTATTCTCTCCTTCCCAAAGATAGTTACGCTACTGCCAGAAAAGTTCGCTCCTATCTCGTGAAACGTTTTGGCACTAAACAAGCCGGTGTTGTTATCGTCGACAGCCATTCCAGTCCCCTACGGCGCGGTGTCACTGGGGTCGCTATTGGCTGGAGCGGTTTCGAGGGACTCAAAGGCTACGAACATGTCCCTGATATCTTTGGCACACTCTTTACTTCACACGCCAACCACGTCGATGCGCTCGCGACCGCTGCCTCCCTGACTATGGGCGAGGGTGATGAGCAGACACCGCTCGCTCTCGTAAATGATATCCCCTTCGTAAAATTTTCACCAAGCTCTCCAACAAAGAAAGAACTTACCTATTTCAAGCCCGCCCTCGGAGACGATCTTTTCGCCCCGCTCTTCAACTTCAAAAAACTGAAAAAGGGCACAAAGAGGGGCTAAAGTCCTTGAATCTCAGGCTTTTCTCTGCTATCGTGAGAGGCATGGACAAAGAAATCCCAAAAACCTACACTGCCAAAGATTGGGAAGAAAAACTCTACGCCCAGTGGGAGAAGAGCGGTTTTTTCAATCCAGACAATCTGCCCGGTGATCGCACCGAGGCCTTTTCGATTATCATGCCGCCGCCAAACGCCAACGGCCGTTTGCACGCTGGTCACGCCCTTTTCGTCACCATCGAAGATATCTTCACTCGTTTTCATCGTATGAACGGGAAAAAGGCGCTCTGGGTGCCAGGCGCTGACCATGCTGGTTTCGAAACCCAAGTAGTATACGAAAAGAAACTCGAGAAAGAAGGCCGATCCCGCTTCGATCTCTCACGTGAAGACCTCTATCAGGAGATCTACGACTTCACCATGGAAAATAAAAAGTACATGGAAAGTGATCTCCGTAAGCTCGGCGCCAGTTGTGATTGGAGCCGTAATGCTTTTACCCTTGATCCAAAGATTGTCGCCGTCGTACAAGAGACCTTCCACAAGATGTTCCAAGACGGCTTGGTCTATCGAGGAAAGCGTATCGTCAACTGGTGTTCGAAGCACCAAACCGGACTTTCTGATGTCGAGACCGAAACTAAGGAGGCTGTCTCCAAACTCTACTACTTCAAGTATGGCCCTTTCGATATCGCCACTGTTCGCCCTGAAACAAAATTTGGCGATAAGTATGTCGTCACGCATCCCGATGACGAGCGCTATGCTGCCTACAAACATGGTGACAAACTGACAGTCGAATGGATCAATGGTCCGATCGAAGCTACCATCATCAAAGATCCAGTCATGGATATGACTTTCGGCACCGGTGTCATGACTATCACTCCCTGGCATTCCCAAGTCGACTATGAATTAGCGCAAAAATACCATCTCGAGAGCGAGCAGATCATCGATGAACAAGGGAAGCTCCTCCCTATTGCCGAAGAATTTTCTGGTATGAGCATCGATGAAGCACGCGAAAAAATCGTGGCAAAGCTCGAAAAGAAAGGTCTCCTCGTAAAAATCGACGAAAATTATACGAACACCAAGAAGGTCTGTTACAAGTGCGAGACCGTCATCGAGCCGCAAGCTCGCGACCAGTGGTTCGTGAAAATGAAGCCGCTCGCCGAACTCGCGCTCCAGGCCGTACGTGATAACAAGGAAATCGAGTTTCATCCCAAGAACTACGAAAAGATTTTTACCTACTGGATGGAAAACACTATCGACTGGAACATCTCCCGTCAGATTGTTTGGGGTATTCCGATTCCGGCCCAGTACTGCACCACCTGTAACATTGGCTATATCGATGCCAAAGCCGGAGACACCTGCAGCTGTGGTGGCGAAATCGTCGCTGAGACTGATACCTTTGATACCTGGTTCTCTTCCGGACAGTGGCCGCTTCTGTCACTTGGCTATCCAGATTCCTCTGATGTTGCCACCTACCACCCAACCACCGTCATGGAAACAGGACATGATCTCATTTTCAAGTGGGTTCCTCGCATGGTCATCTTCAGTTTGTATCTCAAGAAAGAAATTCCTTTTCGACATGTTTATCTCCACGGCCTCGTCAATGACGAACACGGCCAAAAGATGAGTAAGAGCAAAGGCAACGTCATCAGTCCAAATGACCTGATCGAACAGTACGGCACCGATGCTCTCCGTATGGCCCTCATCACCGGCAATGCTCCAGGCAACAATATTCCCCTTTCCTTCAAGAAAGTAGAATCGTTCCGCAACTTTGCCAACAAACTTTGGAATATCGGCCGCTACGTCACTACTGCCTCCGCCGAAGAAAATGTAGTATGGGAAAAGGTCGCTCTCAGAAAGGAAGTACTCTCACCAGCTGATCAATGGATTCTGTCACGCCTCGCTGCGACACGTGCTGAAGTGACCCGTCATCTCGAAAGTTTCAATGTTTCCCTCGCCGCAGAAACCCTTCGCGATTTCACCTGGAACGAATATGCCGATTGGTACGTCGAGATTCACAAGATTGAGAAAAATGACGCCGTCTTGATCGCTGTCTGGAATGAGCTTTTGAAGCTCTGGCACCCCTTCATGCCCTTTGTGACCGAAGCCCTCTTCCAGTCGCTCTACCCGAATGAGAAAACACTGCTCATGGTAGCGCCTTGGCCAAAGAGTGAAGAAAAGATCGAAACGGATACCGCCTTCCAATCAATCATCGAACTGATCCAGAAAATCAGAAACGTCCGAGCTATTTACCACGTCGATCCAGGAGAAAAACCATGGCTCACCATTGTCGGTAAAAAATCCGACTGGGAGTCATACGTCCCTCTCATCGAACGTCTCGCCCGTATCGAAGAAGTCGTGATCACTGATGATGAGACACAACCGAAAGAAACCGCCCGCATCGGAAGTGGCGCGACTTCGGTCTTCGTCCACTTGAGTGGCCTGATTGATATCGAGAAAGAACGTATCCGCCTGACCAAAGAAAAAGAATCGGCTGAAAAATACAAATCTGGTATCGAGAAACGTCTCGGAGATGAAAACTTCACCGCCAAAGCACCGGCCCATATCCTGGAACAAAACCGCGCGAGCCTGACTGAAACCGAACAAAAGATCACTGAGCTTGGCAAGTACTTAGACGCTCTCGTCTCATAAAAATATGCCCCTAACCGTGTTCATTTTCGGACTACTCGCCGCAAGCTTTGCGCTCGTCGTAGAACTGGTCGTGCTCAATCTTTCCAGTCTCCATGACTATTCTTCTCTTGCTTTTGACTTTTCCAATCTCGGTATTCTAGCTACCGCCGCCCTCATCGAAGAAGGGTCGAAATATCTTTTTGTCAGAAAATACCTCGCCCGCTTCTTCGCAGGCATCACTCTCGACACCCTCAAGCTTCTTGTCATCGGATTCTTTTTTGGAGCTGGCTTTGCTACTATCGAAGTAGCTTTTGCCCTTTCTGGAAACCCTGCCCAAAGTGACCTCTTACGTATCCTCGCCACCGCCCTCCTCCATATCGCAACCAGCCTGATCATTCTTTTCTTCCTGAAAAACGAGGCTGGCCGCCCTTTGGGAAGGTTTTTTCTTCCTCTTGGCCTCGCCTTTGCCCTCCACTTGATCTACAATATCACTCTCTCTTTTGGCCTGTGGTAGGGCATATTTTCTCTTTCTTGCGCCATCCCCGGAAATACTCTATACTAAAGACGATTATTCCTAAATTGATGACCTTATGACAAAACAAAAAAAGTCCTTCTTCGAACGCCTGACTGGCGCCAATAGTGTCGAAGGGAGCGATTTCAATGAGGTCCCTGTCTATACCGAAGAAGAGGAGTCTCCTGTTGTTATGCGAGAGGAACCGACATCTTTTGCTGTCCGAGAAGAAGAGTCCTGGGCTCAATCATCCTTCCCTCAAAACGATAGCGATGGCGCCGAAGGACAACTGACCATCGATGTCTACCAGACCGAAAACGATATCGTCATCAAGTCGACTATCGCTGGAGTAAAACCAGAAGATCTCGATGTTTCGATCAACAATGATATGGTGACCGTCAAAGGCGAGCGCAAGAACGAGGAAGTGGTAGAAAATGGAAACTATTACTATCAAGAATGTTACTGGGGATCTTTCTCCCGCTCCGTCCTCCTGCCAGTCGATGTTATTCCAGAAAAGGCTGACGCCTCTCTCAAAAACGGTATTCTCACGATTCGTCTCCCGAAAGCTGACACCACCAAGACTAAAAAAATACAGGTACGCGGATTCTAAAGCGGCCCATCTTCTGCGGGATATGTCTTTCGCCGGTTCCGTTTCGATGGGGTCGGCGTTCCTTTTTCTCTCTATGACCTCTTTTCGTTCTACTTCTTTACTCTCCTTGACATTCCTCGGTCTGGCCGCGGGAGCTTTTTCATTCTCTCCTGCTGCGCACGGAGCCATTGATCGCGGTCCCCTGTCTATAGAAATCATTGCTTCTGACTACAAGCAAACTCTGGCTGCTTCTGATTTTGCTTCTTGGTTTCAAACCGATACACAACTGGTCGCGGGGAATACAGTTCCTTCAGAAATAGAGGATACCAGCTACTGTCCGACCGACGCTCTGTACTGCGTCTTCTCTCTTTCTCGCGGAGCTCGAGAACACATGGCGATCCGCTCGGTGAAAACCGTAAATGAAGAGAATATCCGCAGCTTTGTTGCCACGCTCGCTCCACAGATCAACCAAGAACCAAAAGATGCCATCTTTGGAGTCGGACCAGAGAATCAGATTATCGTGAGCGAGCCAGAAAAACTCGGTCGCTTGCTTGATGAAAACGAAAGCACAGCCCTTATCCTCCATACCCTCCTCGGAGAAAATACAAACAACCTCTCGCTATCCCTGACACTTCCGACCGAAGTCGCCAAACCGACCATCGTCAGCACTGACCGGGAACGTTTGGGCCTGAAAGAATTGGTCGGCGAGGGGAAAACCAACTTCAAAGGCTCCCCGAAGAACCGTATCTACAATATCAATCGTGCTTTACAGCAATTTCAAAATATCCTGATCGCTCCCGGCCAAGAATTCTCTTTTGTTGACTACCTGGGCGAAGTCGACGGCGAACATGGCTACCTGCCAGAGCTCGTCATCAAGAACAATCAGACCACTCCAGAATTCGGTGGCGGTATCTGCCAAGTCTCAAGCACTGTTTTTCGTGCCGCTATTTATAGCGGCCTCAAGATCACCGAGCGCCGCAATCATGCCTACCCGGTCCAGTACTACAAACCCTACGGCATGGACGCCACCATCTATATCCCGAAGCCTGACCTAGCATTCATGAATAACACTCCTGGTTATATCCTCATGCAATCGAGTATTGATGGCTATGACCTCACTTTCCGCTTCTTCGGAACAAGAGATGGTCGTACCGTTGCTGTCGATGGTCCCCATATCCTCGCCTGGAACCCAGATGGCAGCATGAAAACCGTCTTCACCCAAGAAGTAAACAACGCTACCGGCCAAAACTTCATCCGTGACAGCTTCTGGAGTAACTATAAGTCTCCAAGCCTCTTCCCGCACCCAGGCCAAGAGACTATCTACACCACTAAACCCAAAGATTGGTCCGAAAAACAGTGGAAAGATTACAAGGCTATCCACCCTTGACAAAAATACTCTTTGGGTGTATAAAAGTATTTAGCTCTTTAAGACGATTTCAGAGGTTTTTAGATTCCTAGGCGGCAGAATGGATATCATGTTTGGTGTCTACCCTGCCGCTTCGGGAACCGCATTGGTCACTGATAGACCCTCGTGGTATTCGTTGTGGTGTCATCAACTTTGCAAAGAAAGTGAGGTGCGCTATGCGCTCCAACCGGACTCTAAGGACCTCCCCTGTCCATACCGCTTCGGTGAACTGCTCCACGATCGACCTGCTGGGCGTGCCGATGGCCGCCATGAACTTCGACAACACGCTGATCGGCGCCGGCCCGCACCAGGGCACGGCCACCGCGGCGCCGGCCTAACCCGCGCTGGGCCATGGCCAAGATGAAGCCTGCGGCAATCCAGCCGCTGGACCGCCAGAACGCTGCTTCGACCGGCGTCACCTGACGGACCGCGAGGAAGAACCTCGCCTTCCATTCACCCGACCTCGTGTCGGTTCTCAACCGGGCTCGCAAGAACACCACTTGCGAGCCCCTTCCATTTTTATTGACTCACTCTTGCCTTTTTGTTACAATCGACACACGTTCCAAAGCGACGTTTTTTGCTTTGAATAGAGGGTGTATAGCTCAGTTGGTAGAGCAGTGGCCTCTTAAGCCAACGGTCGCAGGTTCGAATCCTGCTACACCCACCCTCAGAAATTTGGAGACGCCCTTGTAGCTCAATGGATAGAGCCGCGGACTTCTAAGCCGTTGATGTTGGTTCGATTCCAACCGAGGGCACAGAGGATAAAAAGACTTAGAGGGGTGGCCATCGTTCAATGGCAGGACAATGGTTTGTGGTACCATGAATGAGGGTTCGATTCCCTCTGGCCACCCCTGTGGGTCTTTTTTTATGTCTAAAAAAGCTCTCCTAGCCAGTTTCGGCTGACCTCTACACCACACCATCCTGCCTGAAGACCACATACTCTGCCTGGAGCTGTTCTGAAAGTCCAGGGTATTTCTCAAAAGAAGAGAGGAACAAAGCAGAAGTCATACAATCTGCCGCAAAGGCTGTCTGAGCCAGCGCTGTGCAACCGACGACTTGTTCGATCGGTTTTTTTGATTGGGGATCGATAATATGATGCCAGTTCTTCTCGTCTCGGCCGGCCTTCGCCGAAGCGGGCCAACGTCGTTTGAAGCTATCTGAGACCGCCACGCCCTGATTCCTAAGCTCGACTACCCCAAAGGCCGTATCGGGCTTCCCTGGCCACTCCAGAGCGATCCGATACGCACTGCCATCACGCTTGGTCGTGCCATACATATCACCCCCTCCCTCCACCAGAAAATATGTGTACCCCTGTTTTTTCAGAAGTTCGGCTACGAGATCGATACAGTATCCTTTGCCGATACCACCGAAATCGAAAACAACCGGACCACCGATCGTGATTTTCTTTTCAGACAGTGACCACTGAGGCAGCGCGTAGTTCTCCACTTCCTCGTCCGGTTCCATGCGGTACTCTTTATCATAACCAGCATGTTCCAGCAATCCGCCCACCGCTGGATCGTAGACACCGCCAGTCAGTGTCCGCAGTCGATCAGCCGCAGTCAAAAGCGAAGCAAATTCATCCGAAACAACGTACGTTCCGGCTGATGCTTCTCGGAATTGATTCACTTCACTTTCTGGAAGAAAACGAGAAAAGCGACGCTCAAATACCGCTACAGCATCGAGCATCGCTTTTTTATGTGACTCCAAAAAATGTTCGTGGTCGACGAGAATACTCCACTGCGTGCCGAGCGCAGAAAAAGCAAAAGTTTCCATGTCTGGAAATTAGAGCTGCGCCTTCAATTCTGGAAGCGCCTTGTTGAAAGCGGTCGTCGTCAGCGAAGACCCACCAACTCTATCGATGGAGGATAACTCGTTCAATTTCTTTCCCTTGAGAACCGCTAGCAACCCATCCGAAAAAGCGACTTGGCGCATCTTTGAAATATCATGGATAGCCAATACTTCAGTAGCAGCATCCGTGATGACACCGTTATCGTCTACCGTCAGAGAAAATGCCACCTCGTCCTCTCCGGCTGGATTCTTGTAACTTGTCCGAGTTGTGACAATCTTCTTATCGGCCATCATGGCTGGATTCCGACTCTCCATCATCGCGCCATTTCCCGACACCGGCTCCGTAGTACGCGTGGTAGCAGGGGCCATCATAGCATCATCGTTCTCCGATTTCCAAACGAACTTCCAGAGCGTCACCGCTCCCGCCACAATGAGTACCCACACGAGAGCGGTCTTCTTGCTGATAATAGCCATATATTTGGAAAAAAATTATTAACCCTGTAGAATAATAACATGAAAAATAGACTTCTTCCAATCAATATCCTCATTATCTTCCTCCAGGTTCTTGCTCTCTGGTCGTCCTATGCCTGGAGCGGTACCGACGTATCATCCTGGGCTATCCAGATACGTAATCTCGCCCTTCTCTTCACCTCCGGTCTCCTGATTCGATTCCTCATCGTCAAAGGCATCGACCCGCAAGCCACCTTTCGCATTGAGCATCGTATTATTACCGCACTTATCCTCTTCCTCCTCTTTGATTCTTTCTCTCCCTGGTGGGTCTTTTTCGCCCTTGGAGTCGTGACAGAGGCCTGCCAATACTTCTTCCGGACCACAGGCGGTCCTCTGTGGAACCCAGCAGCTCTCGGCACACTCATTTTGAGTGTCTTTGGATTCTTCCCTTCTTGGTGGGGCGTGAACCCAGCTCCACGTATACCCCTCTTCGGCGAAGAGATCAGTATCATCGCATTCTTCACCCTCACTTGTGCTGGCTACGTCGCCTATCGTTACCGAAAACTCGCCGTCAGTGTCGCCGCCCTCGTAGCCTTTTCCCTTGTATATACCATTCTCTTTGGTCAGAACCCACTCTACATTGCTCTCGAAGGTACTCTTCTCTTCTTTCTTCTCGTGATGGTACCAGAACCAAAGACCTCACCGAACACAAAGAAAGAACAAATCGTCTACGGCATGCTTGTTGGTAGCCTTGTTGCCATTGGACTCTTTTTCCACTTCGTTGAGGCCTATGTGATCGCACTTCTTATCGGAAATCTCTATACTCACCGACGCTTTCTGTGGAAGCTCCTTCCATTGACCAAGGAACCAAAATCAGGTACAGTAGCTATCTAAGCGCTCGTAGCTCAGTGGATTAGAGCATCTGGCTTCGAACCAGAGGGTCGGGGGTTCGATCCCCTCCGAGCGCACAAATTGACGAAGGAAATTTGCGCCTCGGAGCAAGCCAACTGCTTGGCTTGCGTAGGGGGTCGAACGCCGGAACGTTATTTCGTCAGCAGACGAAATCGTGAGGCGGTGCCCAGACAAACCTTTGTGACAACAAAGGTTTAGTCGAGGGAGATTCCCTCCGATTTAAAGCCGGCTGTGACTGATCCCCTCCGAATCTGTGACCAATCCCCTCTCGTCCCAAGGGCATGGGCCGAAGCAGGCCGAGCGCACAAATTGACGAAAAAAAACTGCCTTCTAGGCAGTTTTTTTCTGTGCATCTTTACCGTAATTGATGATGAATTCACTTGGTACCTGCCACCATTCGGGGCGAGTACGAGTTTCACCATCCTTCCAATAACCAGGCAACACCTCATCCTTCCAGGGGCCAGTATAGATAGCAAAATGAAGGTGAGCTTCCCAGAAACCATTCTCGGGAGTAAAGGCCTCGCCAACAAACCCAAGCGGCTCACCAGCATCTACTTTTTCTCCGATCCGCTTGAAACTCGCACCTAAATGTCCATACAAGGAATAAAACACGTCTTTAGAACGAGGCCGTTTGTGACGAATAATCACGATATACCCCCAGTTACCCTTTTCACTTGAACCAACATGGAGAGCGGCGTACACTACTGTTCCACGCCCAATCGCCCGGACATCAGTACCTGCTGGTACGACACAGTCCTCTCCCAAGTGCACACCCCAAAATACCCCTTCATAAGCAGCGCGCTTTCCGAAAGAGGCACCATTTACCCGGTATGGATCAATGGGGAAAACAACCTTTGGAGTACTGAGATAAGCCATAATTAATTCTTCTTTTCATGATCGAGCCGACGTACAATGTCGCGCATAAAAAGCACGCTCACGAGAAAGGCTACCGCACCGACGAAGCGCAAGCCTTTGCCAAGTAAGATCGTCGTAGATCCCTGCCCGACAGCGTACAGTCCAAAGACATCAGCCAGCATAACACTGGTGGCGGCCACTACGAAAAACTTGTACGACCAGTCGAGTTCCTTCTCTACGCGCCAGACGATACCGATCGAAAATACTAACACCAGAAGAAACAATCCGATAGTCAACATATCCACTCCAAGAAATATCATATCCATATTCATAGTGACACCCCCTTTCTATTTACGAATAAACCCTGCTTTTTTCAAATCATATTCCGTCACTTCCTTATCCCTTCGAAGAGACAACGCAAACTCACGGATGAAAAGGAAGCACCAGAAAAGAAAGAGAAATAGGAAGAAAAAAACTATCCAACCGAGATTGCGAATAACATCCGCATAGGTGACAGCCTCGCCGCTAGAAAGCTGTATCAAGGGAAGCTCTTGTACAGAAAACGGTATCATACGACTGATATTCATGTCATCAAAAAGAAGTTCCACCTGAAGGAAGTAGTTCCCCGGCAACATATATGATGGAATAGGAAAGGATTCGCGGATCTCCCCTTCATTCACGATATAGGAGTCCCGCATCTCTGAAGAAATAATCTCATAATCCTGATCGATGAAACTATAACGAATAGGGATGGTGATATGAGTGTACCGTTCGATAAGCGACCTGATCATCATGTGGAGTTTCAGCTCTTTTCCCTGAAGTACCAAGGACTCATCATTCTCAAAAGAAAGTGAGATATTCATAGACCCCGGACCACTACTTGAAGAACTCTGTCCAACTCCGCCCCCTAAGAGCGGATTATCTTTCTTCTTCCCATCCTGAGCAGCATCGCTCTCTTTCAAGGTATCAAAACGCAGTGTCGCTGTTGCCTGCCGAGAACCATCATCTGGATCAGTCGCTGTCACAGTAAAGGTATGCGCCCCCGATGAGATACTATACGGTGGCCGCCATTCCCAATACCCATTCTCATTGGCAGAAAATTCCGCGATGAAGCTGTTTCCAATCGTTACAAGTATAGTAGCGCCCGGCATACTCGTCGTCCCAGTAAAGAGAGGCCGCCGGTTACTGACACGCGGTGTTCCATCATAAGAATCGACGTTTTTCCCAGAGAAGGAGACAATAGTCACAGTCGGAGTAGCAGCTGTGATCTCGCATAGGGCCGGAGTCGTCACCGAGACGGGGTCTGATGTCGCCTGACCCGATCCCATAGGACCATTAGCGGTCACCTCATACTCATAGGCTGTACTTACGACAACATTTGTATCACTGTAGGCAGAGCTCGAAAGACCGCTCACCAAAGGCGCGCTATCCCGCTCAATGTCATAAGTATAGGTATTGGTATCATCTGCCCAATCAAGCTCGACACTCAGCACGCCACTTGTTTCGTCGCAATCCGCAACTGCTGTCACGACCGGTTGTGCCGGTGGACCGAGAACAGTCGCCGTCACCGCAATCGTCTCGTCTGCCAGAGCATGAAATTTCTGACGGAGGTCGTAGGAGAGAAGCCCTGGATCAAAAAAAGCCAAAACAAAATACACTCCTAAGGAGACAGTGAAAAGAAACGTATGGAGTTTCACCATTCGCCGCAACCACAAGCGGCGGATATCGTACATATTCCGCATGCCCCTATTATATCATGCTTAGACGAAGCTCTCCGCTCACTTTACACTAAGAACCGAGCTTCAATACATCGATAACTTTGCCATTAATCACGAAGTCATCTTCTTCTGTCAGAAAGATCGGTTTATGCTTTTTGTCGGTAGATTCCGGCAAGAGAACGATATTTTTCCCATCAACCGTGCGGTAGGTTTTTACCGTTGCCATACCATTGATCACCACCAGCACTTTGTCACCATTGTCGTAGTGCTTCCAGGTTGAATCCACAAGAATAAAGTCTCCGTTTTGAATGGTTTTACTATTCACCCGCGCTTTATTCATAGAAGTCCCTGATACCTGTATTGCAAAAACATTGCGGCTATCACGGACGATGCGCTTCGAAACCTTCAGGTAACCTTCGATATACTGCTCCGCAAACATAGTGGCCGCCCCAGCATTGGCCATACCAAAGACCGGTACATCTAAGAAACTATCCTGGGTGACCCCTTTCAACTTAATCCCACGATCCTCCGAGGTACGTTCGATATAGCCCTTTTCTTCAAGCTCATTCAAGTAGATAAAAAAGCTCCGTAGACTCTTTAGCTTCAGTCCCAGTTTTCCCGATACCTCTTGGATCTCTCGAACCGTCGGCATAGCTCCATTTTCGGAGAAAAACTCCTTAATCGCCTGGAGTACGATCTTCTGCTTGGGTGTTAAAATTTGCATACTTTTTTGTTTATCTATATTACACTATGAAGTATACAACTGATTTTTAAGTTGTCAATCCCGCACCTTTTTAGCTTAACAAAAACGGATGTATGCGCCCTAAAAAAACCTCTATCCACCTGCTTGCGTTCATCACTCAACAAACTACTCCTTGATAATTAAAACTTTGAAGCTAAAAAGGTGCGGGATCAAATCCCTCCCTAAAACAAAACCCGCCCTCGGAAAAGGGCGGGTTCTTTCTTTTGATTTCTAGTCTTTGACTTCGTAGGTCAGAGTCACCTGCACCTTGGTCGACTGCGTCCCTGGCTCCACTACTGGGACAGCCTCAGACTTCGTAGCCGCCATATCGAGAGCTCCACCCATACCATACGGCATAACTGGGGTAGCATTTTCATACAACGTTACGAGTTTCCCAAGACGAAACCCAGCAGCTTTGGCTGTTGCTTTTGCCTTCTTCTTGGCATCCGCTATCGCTTCTTCGCGAGCTGCATCCTTAGCTTCTGTGTCATCATCTACAACAAAACGCACCTCCGAAACACTATTAGCACCACTCGTCACCACGCCTGAGAGTAAATCACCGAGCTTATCGCTCTCGCGCACCTTCACTTCCAAAGTCTGCGTAAGATTGTAACCTGTAATAGTCGGGGCTGGGCAATTCCCTGCTGCAAAACACTGTACGTAGCTATACCGCGGCGAGAGGTTATACTGACTCGTCTTCAAATCTTTCTTATCGATTCCCTGCTCTTTGAGAAATGCTGTCACCGTATTCATCTTCTCCGTATTCGCTGTTTGTACCTCAGTCACATTCTTCCCACCATCCGTCGTCACGGTCACTGAAAAAGTAGCGAGGTCTGGAACAGCATCAATCTCACCCGTCCCATCCACCGAGAATGTCCTCGTCGGATAGGTGCCACTAACCGAAAGTTTATACTGATACGATGCCATCACTGCCGCCACCGCTATCAAAACAAGAGCTGCTGCTTTGATCATTTTTACCATATTTTCTTGCATACCCGCATTTCAAAAATTACTCTGACTCCAGTATAACGCTTTTTTCCGACCAAAACAAAAGCCACCCCACGGAAGCGAGGTGGCCAGATGTACTTTCTTTACATTGACTGAGACGTCCCGCACATCTTGCAGTTTCCCTTGTGGGTCGCTACCTCATAGATAGCGGCTAGTCCCACCAGGACATAGATGACACGGGCTGGCATAGAGTCCATGCCTCCGATGAAAGAGCCAATTTCCCATCCCAAGACACCCTGCAAGAGCCAGTTCAAACCTCCGACTACCAAAAGCACAAAAGCGAGTTTATGCATATTCATAGTGTTGTAAAGATAATAGTTATCACCCTAAAGAAATATGGGATCGACCTTGGTGCCACCGGCACTCCCTGCTGTTTTTATTATACACCCGCTCTACACCCACTTTCATAAAAAGGCAAGTGTCAGATTGCGAGACTTATAAAAACAAAAAACACCTCGAAAGGTGTTTTTGAGATATCAGAATTCTTGAGAAGGAAGGAAGCGAAGTGATTCACTTGCTTCCCCTCGAATAGGACGACCCGGATGTGAACACCCGAGCCTCCCCCAGCGCATGCTGCTTACAAAGGTTGTGCGGGATGCAGACTCGACCCCGCAACACTCTCTGCCGCCACTATCCCAGTGACTGCCTTATGATAAGGCGACCCCCGTGTCGCTATCACAAGAGCGGTATCAGCCTTGGGGAACCCTGTCATCCCCTGCCTTACCGCAAACAAGCGCTAGAAAAACCTTGGAGAAATCTCTCTCAAGAATTCTAATAAAAGTTGTCAATCGAACTTGGGGAGAATATAGCAAAATCACCCCGAACTTGTCAATAAAATTTGAAAGCTCCTGGTGTCACAAGGGACAGCAGGAGCTTCGGGTTGAGGGGCTGCCTTACAGCGAATGCTGATGCAGGCAGAGCGAGGAACCGCGGGAACGGAACCCGGCGCGACGGACAGACGATGCCGTCGGTTCGGGATCCCTGATCAGGAAGTCGGCCAGGGTCTTTCCGGAAGGCCGATGGCCTTGCGGCTTTTCGCTAGTGCCTTCCTGGCCGACCGAGGTGCGAACCTTGGAGCCGATGATCTCGTGGGACTTGCACTGCCGGCCATCGCCAGTGGTGCGCCATACGGTGACAGTTTTGACAGTCATCTTCGCCTCTTCCTCTTTAGGGTTGGAAAAAACGCCTCTATGACAAGCTCTCTGAGCCAGCCATATTTAGCATTTCTTCCAAAAACACATTTTTAAATCAACGTTTTATATTAGCACATTTTTACCATTTTGTCAATTGTTCAAAATGGGCTTTAAATAAAACAAAAACACCACTTACTAAAGAGATGTTTCCATCAATACTTTTGGGAGAAGAGGAGGATGGCACGTAGACCACCCTCCTCTTCAGCATGGCTTAGGTCAAGTGAACTCGCTAAACGACTGGACACTGACCCTTACCCCAACATTCGGACAAGCAGATGGTTTCTCGTGGGGATCAGCCAAAAGAAGATCGTCTTGTTGCTGCTCGAAGACAGCTACACCGCCGTTCCTTTGGCCACCCAGGGAGGGAGATAGCCTTCGGATAATGTTGGCAGGACACCTCTGAGAACGTATCTCTCAAAAGTCTTGATACTCTGTGAAGTTACCTTTTTCTATTCAGGAACTCTATAATCGCATATTTCCTCATTACTGTCAAGATGATACAGCTGTAAAAAGAAAAAAGGCTCACCGCGCGCAGCGCAGCAAACCTCAACACCTTCTCATGTTCATTCACTCGGCAAGGGCAATATGTCGGCAAGCATCGCCCGATAGCGCCGTTCAAAGATGCCCGTATCGTCCACCACCAGCTTGTTTTGCTTGAGGTGACCGAGCAGGATCGACAGGTCGACCATGAACGTTGCCCCGGTCATACCGAGCTTTTCGCAAGTCCTGCAAGCACCGAAAAACTCCTCGATGGAGCCCGTGTCTGGACCAGCGATCACCCAGGGAGGATTCGGGGTGGTCTGGACATAGGCCCAGCGGACCGTCTGGGTCCGTCGGGGTTCCCGACCCCACACCTTGTCGCTGTCGTCATGCCAGGCCTCTTCTTGACACAGCCCCAACAGTCGGACGAGAAGTATTACCTTGGATGATTCAGGCTTGTGGGGAGGGGTGGGATCCTTTGCGGCCCAACGCTCTCCAGCCCCTTGATCTACGACCAACCCGAGTCGATAGCCGGAATGAGCCACATTCGGAACACCGACCAGGCTTCCCACAGGCACTTTCATCTCAGACATGACACTCTCCTACAAAACAACGTCACACACCAGCCTTCCCAAAGGAAAACCACCAAAGAACTGAAGAACTAGTATCGCAAAAAGGCGAGGCGAAGTCAAACAAAAACCAGCTTCCGCTGGATACTCATTTTAGCCTAAAAAGGGTTAAGGGGAGCTGCGACGATGCGAGCTCCCCCTGGTTGAACACAAATCTGCCTCCTTTTCGCACCTCTGGTACGGTCAGGTGTGGAGGACTTTTCCCCTTAGGCTCCGCTTATCACAACAACGAGGAGGTTTGCTGCTCCAGATGCTATTGGGATGAAAGATGAGTACCGAACGGTCGGGGCGGCGAAGTAGAATTCCCGGAAGGGAATTTCCCAGGATCTGACTTGAGAAGCATCCACTGCTCAAGATTTTCCCAGGTGTCCCATCATTACACATTACACTCTTCCTGTCAATAGTCAGAATTAACAAATCCGCTTCAGAGCGAGTGCCGGTAAAATCAGGTGAGTCCCTGTTATTTTTGAAAAACGTAACAATCAGTCAACGTAACCACTTTTCATTCTTTCCCAGATTTCTAGAGAATGCTGCTTTGGTTCAGCGATATCCTGTGGCTCGAGAAATCCAGACTCCATGAGAAAGATCAGGGCATCGAGATTCGCCCCTCCAACGAAAACATACTTCTCTAGTCCGTGTTTTTTCAGTTCTTCAAAAAGCTTCACCTGTTCTAGATAGACTGTGTCTTTACTTTTCGACAACGCCCCTGACTCAGAAGAAAAGTCAGTGCTACCTCCGAAAAGCCGTTTTGTCCTGTTGATAGCAAGTTTCAGATTTTTTTCGCTCTGTACTTCGAATGCTTCAGAAGAAATCCTTCCGAGACTCTTTTCTAATCGGGGCCCTTTCATCGAACTTTCGTAGAAGGCCTGCAGACAATCTCGATAATTACCTCCTTCGAGCTTACGCTGCATAGCCCTAATATAGTGCGGATGCGGTGGAGAAGCGTAACCAAATGCCTCTCGCGAAATAACATCCTGATTGCTCATTGCCCCACACTCAGCAAAAATACTCGATCGCCCACTTCCTATACGTTTAAAAAGTCGGAGTGGAATTTTTGATCTGTTATCATGTTGCAGCACATGCCCCTCTATCTCATGAGCCAGAGTGACAGAGATCAGATTAGCCATTGATTGAGCGTCCGTACCACACTTAATTATTTTTTGCTTTCCATCTACCGCCATTGTTTTGAATTCGTCCCGCACCACAAACTGCCATTTATTATCTAGTGCTGGTCCCGGACGATCTTTTTCATACTGCGAAGCCGGTTCTGCACTCAAGAGTCCATAAGCCTCTAAAGCTTCTTCAGCAAATTTTATCACTTCTTCAACTCCAATATCCTTAGTAAAAAGTTTTTCTGGATCAAATCCCTTTTTTCGAATCTGCTCCTGACGAAGAGCAACGCTGGCATTGTACTCATCCTCGAAACGATCTGCGAAAGCCGCTAGTTCCTGCCCTACTTGCTTCCTCTGACCCTCGGTATCATACTGAGAACTCGCTCCAAAAAGAAACTTATCGTACCGCATCAGAGCCCCTTCCGCATCTCCTGTACCAACAACTCTAGAAAGTAGTATTTTTTCTTCTTCTGAAAGACCCTCTTCCGAGACGACCTCTCTTTTGCGCACCAAAGTCAGCGCATCAGATTTCACTCCAACCAACATTTCATTGACCCGTGACTGATACAGGCGCAGCGTCCCTTGTAATACTTTTTTAAAATTCTCATCCCTTCCAGGCGACGACACTTCAAGCTTCTCATACTTTTTCAGATACTCTCTGATACTCTGTAGTGCCTGCAATTTCTTAAGATTTTCACTCGGAGTGAGTTGAAGAATAACTCTCTTCGGATCAATAATATTCTCCGTGCTGATACGACCCTCAGCATCCTTTCCTTGAGTCAATTCCTCAAATAGAAATGCTTCTCCATAATCACGCGACCGCCCTATCAAACCACCCCGCTCTTTGGGATTCATTTGAGCAATCTTCTCGGTTGCCTGATAGAGTGCCCGCTCTACCTCTTCTAAGGTTCCCGCATCTTCCAGTGACACTCCTACCACCGTTTCAAAATCCTTTTTTCCCTCGGGTGTGAGAAAGTATTCTTGGTACAAAATAGCCTCTTTAGGAGTGATCCCAAATATCTTTTCGAGAGTCGTTCCCAGCACCTCTTCTAATTTCTGTATTTCTAGTCGCTCTTCTGGTGTCAAAGGAATTTTTTCTGCTCGACCCGCTTCAAAATCAGCCAATTTTTGTATCTTGGCTTCAATCCCTTCAGAAGGTCGTTCGGGATAGAGCGGCTGCTTTTCATTTTTCCGCTCCGACTCCGGAGTTGGTATTTGTTCCATAGGCTACTCTCACAGTATACCAGGCTTTTTATTGGAAAAAGAAAAAGAATGGTCGAAACCATTCTTCATTTAGAAGTATTACTCCTTTCTCGACGTACGGAAGATCAGTGGACGAAACCAGCAACCTCCATCTCGCTGACGATGAGGAAAAACTCTTCCCCCGAATCCTTGAAATAGACAGCAAGCTGATCCCGGTGATCATAGACCATGATCATAGGTTCCGAGACCATGAGGTTGGTACCAGCCGGAACCATCCTGCCCGTTCGAGCGAGTGAGCTACCCCCTTCGTAGGTTCTCTGAAACGTTCTCGTGTCTTGAGGAAGGATGACTCTCCTCATGGCGCACCTCAGTTCTTAAAAAACCAAAAACCAGCATTATTATTGAACGCTGGGACCAAAAAGGACTCAGAACATTATGGCAAAGATGAACTGGAAAGTCAAACAAAAACTCATTTAAAATAGTCTCTTTTCTACCATTGACAAATTTATTAAAATATGCTATCGTGTGAAGTGGTAATCTTGCCACTTGTACCTTCGAAAGGTCAGCAATGAACAGCGCTGTTTGGGAGAGTTCCGGTCGCGACACCCTGTCACGACGCAGCTTCTACTTCGCACTCGGCTGCATCCTGACGTGGGGCTTCTTCGCGACGCATCTGGTGTCACAAGAAACTGCCACGTGGCAACCGAGCATCGTTGTTTTCTTGGTCGTTGGGCTCGTCGTGCCGATCATCGGCATCGTGCTCAGCCACTTCAGTAGCAACCCTGTCCTCTCATTCATCGGGTTCAACCTGGTGGTGGTGCCCTTCGGCGCCATCCTCGGACCGGTACTCGCTCACTACGAGCTGGCGCAACCCGGTGTGGTGACACAGGCAGCTCTCGTCACGGCAGCCGTCACGGCAGTCATGGGCGTTTCGGGGCTCCTGTTCCCGCAGTTCTACGAACGGATCGGCGGCGCCCTCTTCATGGCCCTCCTGTGCTTGGTCGTCGTCCGTGTCGTCCAGATCTTCGTGCCGGCGCTTCAAAACCTCGGCTTCGTGGAATATCTGGCCGCTGGGCTCTTCGCCCTCTACATCGGCTACGACATGTACCGCGCCAGCGAGATCCCGGCCACGCTCGACAACGCCGTTGACGTCGCCGTGAGTCTGTACCTCGACATCATCAACCTCTTGCTCACCCTGCTTCGCATTTTCGGCAGCAGCAGTGACGACTGAGATCCCAACGCTTCGCATCGCGAAGCAACAAAGCCGCCAAGGATTCACTCCGAAGCGGCTTTTTCATTTGGAGAACTTATTTTTCTAGATAGAATTTTCGGACTAACCTTGGAAGATTAGAGTACTAACTTAAACGAGAGCTCTTTTGAAGTCTTCCGCATTCGTAAAAAAGTGAGCATCAATTCCGGCCTCTTTGGCAGTAGCGACATTCTCTTCGTCATCATCCCAAAACTCGACATCAGAAGGGTCGGGATTACCAAGCTCCTGTAACAGTTTCTGCCAATAGGGAGCATCTGTTTTTCGAACACCAAACTGATAGGAGAAAAATGCCCCGTCCAAATCCTTGGCCAGTCCCATACCCTCAAGTATATAGTTTGCTCGGTTCTCTTCTTGATCGGTTGTGAGATAACATTTCACGCCTTGCGATCTTAGCCCTTGGACAAAAGTCAGCACTTCTTCAAAGCGAGTATCTTCCCCCGCCCACCAGTACTTGAGTAATTCATCCAAAGACCCCTTCCACCCCCACTTTTCCAAAAGGTTCTGCTCTTTGAAAACTTCCCGAAGCTCTCTCTTCCCTATCAGGCAATCATTGAATTCGTTCTTAAAAAATGGCATGATGAGGTCTTTGGATACGCCAAATTCCTCAGAATAGCGATCCGAAAAATATTTCTCCCGTGGCACAATCGCCACTCCGTCAGCATCAAGTAGAAGTATCTTTTTCATAGTCACTGTTACAGATAAACTTCTCTCAGTCTGACTCCAATTGATTCAAAAGTCAAAAACCAAAAGACCGGAGGTCAATTACCCATCCGGTCTTCCCCCTTACTCATAAATACTCAACGACTCTACAGATTTCCTGTGCTTTTTAACGTGGGCTCACCACGAGCAGGGGTTTCAGGTATTGTAATTGCAATACTTTTTCAAGTCGGATACCACTTTCCTTAGTAAAGGTAAGGAAAAACTTTGCTCCCCTTAGCTGGTATCAAAAATTCCGTGTAATTCGCCTTTCTCTAAAGATTTTTGGCATTAGAGAAGTTGGGTCATTTCGGATTTTTTCGAGCGCGGGGAACAGTCAAAAGTTGGGTCATAAAAGTGACCTTAACAAATTAACCGTCCCCATTTCTGGAGAACAATATTATTCTGCTCTCTTCAACTTACTCTGTCAAATATCCAATTTCCAAGCCAAAAAATAGAAAGTATCTACTAAGTGGACTTACTTCTCTTTGTTTTTACTTTTTTATCAATAGTCTCTAAGGCTTTCATCCCTTTCTTTAGTTCTTTCTTCACCTCGAGCAACCTTCTCTCTATTGGCAGTTCCTCAGGATATCTCCCGGTGTTATCTTTCACAAACTGCCTTACTTGTTGTGCAACGTTCAAATGTGTCTTTTCGGCATCATTCTGCCCATGAATTCCATCTTTTTTAAGCTTCTCCTCAGTCTGAGTGATCCTGAATAAGTTAGCTGCTAACTCAGTCCTACCCATATAATCTTGGATCTCTACTTTTTTACCATCAGTTGGTAAGCCCCTCCTTTTTTTTAGACCCCAAATACCCGTATTGTAAAGACCTAAGTATCCCGCATTCTGAAATCTTGCATAATCCACTACCCCAGCTTTTTTTGCGGCACTGGATAATGATATATTCCCTTTTTTTACTTCTTCGCGATAAAGAAGACGATCAACATCTTCAGCACCTTGAAGGTAAATTTCAAATTTTCTTGTTTGCTCAACAAAATAGGCCTGCGCGGCAGCAACCTCTCTTTTCTTAGGATCGCCATTCATCGCTACCAAGTAGCATGCAAATCGAGTAAATTTAAAATCAGGAAATTCTTTTCCGTCCTCTACTCTTTTTTCGGGAACTATGTGTTCATAGTGATTAATACCCAAAGATAAACATGCAGAAGTTGCTCTATCGATAACCTTCTTGAAACCTGCCATGTTCTCATATCCAAACATGGTCATCAAATCTGATGCCCACCAATATGTAATACCATTTTCGTGCTTAAAATCTTCAAACGAAAGTGTGTTTTTTGTGCTTTCTACCGGGATATTATTCATAAAACTATTATAGTTTTTTACTTGGAAAAAAGCAAAGTAATCACTCTTTAATTCGAATAATGAAGATACCAAATTTGCTAAAAAAACAAAAAACCCGCCTTGTGAGCGGGTTCCGTGTCTTACACCACTACCAGAGGAAATTCCTTTATCCTGGGATAGCGTGCGTAGAGCCTGATTAATACTTGATGAAATCCCTTCGCAGGAGATTGCTCAGTAAAGAGCGCATCATCTCATATGCTGTATCAAAACAATAATCAAAACCTTTTGCGGTTAGTTCTATACGAAGTT